>JAQAZV010000037.1:0-21428 GCA_032127155.1 Acidimicrobiia bacterium | reverse complement strand
GCTCCGAGGAGCGCGACAAAGAGGAAGGTGAGGTGAACGCCCACCGGGATCCCAGCGATCCGGAAACTCAGCATGGTTGGAAGGTACCCGGCCGCTGCGAGATCAGCACCGTGCGAACGGTGCCCCAATGTCGCCATTCGTCGCGGTCGGAGGTCGCCCCTGGGCCAGAAGGAGGGCCCTCATGCTGTTCAGCGAGCGTGCGGTGACGTGTACGTCGTCAGCATCTTCATGTAGTTGGCCCGCACGAAGGCCTCGGGATTCGGTGCCGTTCCGATGCTCATCGAGCCCTTCATCTGTTCGATCGACTCGTAGTCGTGCTCCTGGAGCCATGACGTCATGTCCTCGAGCATCCTCGTGATGTGTTCTGCCCCTCCCCTCAGGAGGGCAGACGCCATCATGGTGACATCCGCACCGACCAGGACCGCCTTGAGGGCGTCCTCGGCACTGTGGACACCGGATGTGATGGCGAAGTCCGCCTTGATCCGCCCGTGCAGGATCCCGATCCAGCGCAAGGGCAGCAGGAGGGCAGTCCTCGGTGAGAGGTTCACCGTCGGGACGACCTCGAGCGTTTCGAGATCGATGTCAGGCTGGAAGAACCGGTTGAACAACACCAGCCCGTCAGCGCCAGCCTCGACGAGTTCCCTCGCCATGTGGGGAGTCGATGAGAAGTATGGACCCATCTTCACCGAGAGCGGGATCGACACCTCGGATCGCACCGCGGTCACCAGGTCCAGGTATCGCTCCTCAACATCGCGACCCGTCGCGTACGGATCGGTCGTGATCAGGTATACGTTCAACTCGAGGGCATCCGCACCTGCCTCCTCGAGCCTTCTCGCATAGTGGGTCCACCCACCGCGCGTAGTCCCGTTCAGCGACGCGATGACCGGAATGGACAGGGCTGCTTTCGCATCCGAGATGTGCTTGAGATACGCCTCTGTTCTGGTCGCGTAGTCCTCGAACTCGGGAAAGTAGCCCGACAGCGACTCGGCGTACGAGTCAACGCCGAATTCGTAGAGGCGCTGCATCTCCATCGCCTCATGCTCGATCTGCTCCTCGAACAGCGACGGCAGAACGACGGCCGCGATGCCTGCGGCCTCCAGTGCCTTCAGTGAATCCACCGTCTGGGTCATCGGGGATGACGAAGCCACGAGTGGATTCGGCAGACGCATCCCGAGATAGGTGGTGCCGAGGTCGGGGATCATCATTCGTCCTCCTCATCCTCATCGATGTGTGTTCGATCGAGCGTTGTGAAGCTCTCGTAGACGCCCCAACGATCGTCGATGTCCTGCTGGGCCTGGATCATCAGGGCTTCATGCCCATCCGGATTGACCTTGGCGAGGACGGCATACCGAGCTTCCTGAACCGCTACCTCCTTGAACGGGCGAGACGGTGGCCGGGAGTCGAGCCGGAAGGGGTGACTCCCCTCGTCGGCGACCCGTGGGTCGTAGCGGTACAGCGGCCAGTACCCCGTGTCGACCAGATCCTTCTGGTGTGTCATGGACGTCGCCATGTCGATCCCGTGGGCAATGCAGGTGGAGTACGCAATGACGATCGACGGACCGTCATACGCCTCGGCCTCAGCGATCGCCTTCACGGCCTGGGTGTTGTTTGCTCCGATCGCAACCTGGGCCACGTACACGTTCCCGTAGGACATGGCGATCTGGCCGAGATCCTTCTTCCCTGTGGCCTTGCCCCCAGCGGTGAACTTCGCGACGGCACCTCGTGGGGTCGCCTTCGAAGCCTGGCCACCGGTGTTCGAATACACCTCAGTGTCCATGACCAGGATGTTGATGTTGAGGCCTGAGGCAAGGGCATGGTCGACGCCACCGAAACCGATGTCGTAGGCCCAGCCATCGCCTCCCATGATCCACACACTCTTCTTCACCAGTGAGCCCGTGATGGCAGCCAGACGACGCGCCGGCTCTGTGTCGAGCGTCCCGAGCAGATCGTCGAGCAGTGCAACGCGTCGACGCTGCTGGTCGATCGCTGCCTCCGTCGACTGATCGGCATCGAGAATCGACGCCGACAGTTCAGTGCCGACATCGGTGGCGAGGTCCGAGAGGAGCCTGCGGCCTTCCCTGGATTCCGCGTCGAGTGCCATCCGCATACCGAGACCGAATTCGGCATTGTCCTCGAAGAGTGAGTTTGCCCATGCCGGGCCCCTTCCATCGGCATTCGTCTTCCACGGTGTCGTGGGGAGGTTGCCGCCGTAGATCGACGAGCAACCAGTTGCGTTGGCAACGAGAAGGCGGTCCCCGACCAACTGGCTCACAAGCTTCACATAGGGCGTCTCGCCGCAGCCAGAACACGCTCCAGAGAACTCGAATAGCGGTTCGAGCATCTGGGAACCCTTCACCGTGTCACCGCGCACGAGATCCCTCGAGATCTCGGGCATCGACAAGAAGAAGTCCCAGTTTGCGCGTTCGACGGCAAGGTGGTCGATCTTCGGTTCCATGTTGATGGCTTTGTGCTTGACCTCCGTCTTGGACTTTGCAGGGCACACATCGACACAGACCGAGCACCCAGTGCAGTCATCGGGCGCAACCTGGATGGTCATCAGCGCATTGGGAAGATCGCGGCTCCGGAACTTCCGGGTCCGGAAGCCCTCCGGGGCTCCGTCAAGGGCTGCTTCGTCGAACACCTTGAGCCTGATCGCCGCATGCGGACACACCAGTGCACACTTCGCGCACTCGATGCAGATCTCGGGATCGAAGATCGGGATCTCGACGGCGATGCTCCGCTTCTCGACCTGCGTGGTACCCGTCGGGAACGTACCGTCGACAGGCATCGCGGACACAGGCAAGAGGTCTCCCTTGTCCTCGAGCATCATCGCAGTGACTCTGGCGACGAAGTCAGGGGCATCGGCAGGCACCGTTTGACGCATCTCGACCGTCGATGAGGCGACCGCAGGTACATCGACCTTGTAGAGGCCGGCAACGGCACCGTCGACGGCTGCATTGTTTCGTGCAATCACGACGTCACCGAACTTCGAATACGACGACGCGATGGCGCCTTTGATCGCATCGATCGCCTCATCGATGGGAAGGAGGTTGCTGAGAGCGAAGAAGCAGGTCTGGAGGACCGTGTTCACGCGCTGCCCGAGACCAGCGTCACGAGCTACCGACGTGGCATCGACGGCATGGACGATGAGCTCCTTGTCGATGATCTGCTGCTGGACCTCCCGTGGGAGCGCGTCCCAGACCTGGTCAACGGGGAAGGGACTGTTGATGAGGAAGGTGGCACCGTGCGCTGCCCTGGACAGGACATCCACTTTGGTGAGGAACTCGAATTGGTGACATGCGACGAAGTTGGCATCCGAAATGAGATAGCTCGCATCAATCGGGTCGTCGTCGAAACGCAAGTGCGAGGTCGTCATCGATCCCGACTTGCGCGAGTCGTAGACGAAGTAGCCCTGGCCGTAGAGGTCGGTCCCGTCACCGATGATCTTGACGGTGTTCTTGTTGGCGCCAACCGTCCCGTCCGCACCGAGCCCATAGAAGACTGCCCTGACCCTGGCCCGCCTCCCGGTGTCAAATGCCTGGTCGTAGTCGAGGGACAGTCCGGTCACATCATCAACGATGCCGACGGTGAATCTGCGCTTCGCGTCGACCTTGGTCGCTTCGGAGAACACACCTGCCGCCATCGCGGGGGTGAACTCCTTCGATGACAGACCGTATCGACCACCGATGACGCGAGGAGCCTCGGTCCACGAGGCGCCGCCGGTCTGTGTTGCTTCCGTCACTGACATCAGGACGTCCTGGAACAGCGGCTCCCCGACCGCTCCCGGCTCCTTCGTACGGTCGAGGACGGCGATCGTCTTCACCGTTGAAGGAAGGCTTGCGATGAGGGCCTGGGTCGAGAAGGGTCGGAACAGCCTCACTTTCACGAGCCCGACCTTGCTGCCTCGCTCGTTCATCGAGGTGATCGCTGCCTCGACCGCGGCGGATCCCGAGCCCATCATCACGATGACTTCGGTCGCATCCGGAGCACCGACGTAGTCGAACAGGTGGTAGGACCTTCCGACCCTCTCGGCGAATCGATCCATCACCTGCTGGACGATGTCCGGGACCGCGTCATAGAAGGGGTTGCAGGCCTCCCTTGCCTGGAAGAACACGTCGGGGTTCTGGGCAGTGCCCCTGAGGACGGGACGGTCGGGGTCGAGACGTCTCCCCCTGTGCGCGAGCACGCCATCGATGGGAATCATGGAGCGGATGTCGTCGTCAGACAACATCTCGATCATGTTGACCTCGTGGGAGGTACGGAAGCCATCGAAGAAGTGCACGAAGGGCACCCTCGTCTCGAGTGTCGCTGCCTGCGCAATGAGGGCGAGGTCGTGGGCCTCCTGCACCGAGTTCGACGACAACATGCTCCACCCCGTCGTTCGCGTCGCCATCACGTCGCTGTGATCGCCGAAGATGGACAGCGCATGGGTAGCAACTGTCCTGGCAGCCACATGGAACACGGCAGGAAGCAGCTCGCCTGCGATCTTGAACATGTTGGGAATCATCAACAACAGACCTTGCGAGGCCGTGAAGGTCGAAGTGAGTGCACCTGCCTGGAGCGATCCGTGCACCGCACCAGCGGCACCGGCTTCACTCTGCATCTCGATCACCTTGGGGGTGTTGCCCCACACGTTGGGACGATTCTGATTCGACCAGGTGTCAGAGAGTTCACCCATAGCTGACGATGGGGTGATCGGATAGATGGCAAGGACCTCATTGGTCCGATATGCAACGGATGCGGCTGCCTCATTCCCGTCGATCGTCTTCATCGTTCGGGTGCGTGGCTCAGTGAGCGTCATCGTGGCCTTCCTCAGGGACAAGATGCTTACATCTTAACTAAGGAACTAACCTTTGTGAGATTTTCCGGGGCATTTACTGGACAACGATCCTCGCAGGACATCCGCCTGGCCATGGCCTTCCGAATCATCGACATGACGGCACTCCCCCGAACCGAATCCGTATGGGCGTATCCACGACCTCCGATCATCGTCCCCGACGAACGGGAGGTGGTCGTGGAGTTCCGCGGTATCACTCTCGCACGGACGACGAACGCCGTCCGTGTCCTCGAGACATCGCATCCTCCGACCTTCTACATCCCCATCGCCGATGTGGACATCTCCTGCCTTCAGCGGTCCTCCATGACGACCCATTGTGAATTCAAGGGCAGGGCTGCATATTGGAACATCGTCGAGGACGGCAGTATCTCGACCGACGCCGGGTGGAGCTATCCGGATCCGAACAGTGGGTACGAGGCACTCCAGGGAACGATCGCCTTCTATCCGGGGAGGGTCGATCAATGCACCGTTGGTGGGGAGATCGTGCAACCACAACCCGGCGGCTTCTATGGCGGCTGGATCACGTCGGAGATCGAGGGCCCCTTCAAGGGCTCACAAGGAACGGCCTTCTGGTGATCACTCGGTGCCCGAGGGTCGTTTTCGCGGAAGCGAGGCGCCCGATACCGCGGCGACAAGGATTCCGGCCACGGTTCGCCGAGGTGCGCTCGGATGCGACCGACCGCCACAGATGACTCGGCCAGCGAACCGCGGCAGGGGATCGAGGAGGTCGGCGTGGCCCTTGTCGACGATGAGGTGCTTGCTGGCGAAGCCGGGGAACATCGAACCGCTCGACCGGTTGGCGCTTGCCGCGAAGGCGCGGTGATCGAAGCCCACCGGGGTGCACCGTCCGCCGACCACCGTTCCGACCACGACGGAGGCCCCCGTCGGTCCCGAGCCGATGGTTGCCCGAGGAGAAACGGGTCGCCTTCCCTCGCCGTCCACAGGGTCGATGACGACCACATCGCGAGCGGAGCCGGCGGACGTACCGACGATCCAGGCGACCTGGCCACCACGGGAGTGCCCACTGAGGGTTGCTGGCCCGATCGCGTCGATCATTGCGACCAGATCAGCCACCTCGTCTCGGACCGTTCGCCGTCCAGCGAGCGCGTCGAATCCCCTTGCATGCCCGAAGGGGGCTATGACGTCGATCCTGTGGGTGGCCACCTGCGACAGGAGACGCTAGTAATCCATGGGCTGGGCCATGAAACCGTGACAGAAGACCAGGGTCCCGATCGGGGCTGAGCCGGTTCGCCACCGAACGACGCGTGAGCCGGCGCACACTCCCTCGTCGGCAAAGACACGTTCCTCACCCGGCTCGAAGATGCTCACCCGAACCCCTCTCGACGCGATGAAGGGACCCTCTCGGGTCCCTTCATCCAACGTGTCAGCACGATGTCGCGACTACTCGTCGCCGTCCGAGGACTCTGCGCCAGCGTCGGCCGTGACCGTACCGAGGCTCGCGAGCCATTCGGCTGGATCCTGGGGTAGCGAATCGTCTGCAGACTCGACCTCGACATCTCCGAACAGTGATGCCGCCGTCGGTACCGAGGCTCCGGGGAGCATCGGCTCGATCGACTGGTACATGTCCGAGCCCGTCCCAGCAGGGATGAGCTTGCCGATGATGACGTTCTCCTTCAGACCACGCATGTAATCCGAACGTGAGTTGATCGATGCCTCCGTGAGCACTCTTGTCGTCTCCTGGAAGGAAGCGGCAGAGAGCCACGAGTCCGTGGCAAGCGATGCCTTGGTGATACCCATGAGTTCGGGGCGACCCTCGGCGGGCTGCTTGCCGTCCTCGACGAGTTCGCGGTTCCTGTCCCGGAACTCCTGCGTATCGACGAGCTCGGCCGGGAGCCACGGACCATCACCGGGGCTCACGATGCGAACACGCCGGAGCATCTGGCGCACGATCAGCTCGATGTGCTTGTCGTGGATGTCGACACCCTGGGACCGGTACACCTCCTGCACCTGGTCGACGAGGTACCGCTGACAAGCACGGACGCCCTGGATGTTCAGGACCTCCTTCGGGTCGAGCGGACCCTCCGTCAGCTGTGTTCCCGGCTCGATGATGTCACCCTCAGCAACCCTGAGACGGGCACGGACAGGGAGCAGATACCGTGTGATCTCCTCCCCGCCTTCGCTGATGACTGCAAACCGCTCGCCGGAATCGGGATCCTGGTCGAACGACACCGCACCGCCAGCTTCGGCAAGGATGGCGACGCCCTTCGGCGTCCTGGCCTCGAAGAGCTCGGTCACACGGGGAAGACCGTGCGTGATGTCCTCACCGGCGATACCACCGGTATGGAACGTACGCATGGTCAGCTGGGTCCCTGGCTCACCGATCGACTGGGCGGCCATGATGCCGACAGCCGTTCCCGGCTCGACCATTGCACCAGTGGCGAGGTCGATACCGTAGGACAAGCGCGAGATCCCGTACTTGGACGTATCGGTCAGCGGGGACCGCACGCGGACCTCGGTGACATCCTCGAGCTGCGAGATGCCCTTGATGGCTTCACGGTCCAGGATGAACCCTTCCCTGAGTTTCCGTCCGTCCGGAAGTTCTGCCAGGGACCGACCGATCTTGACATCCTCGGCGAGTATGCGACCGAAGATGTGGTTCCGGAGGTGACGGACGCTCTTCCCGTCCACCCTGATCTGGATCAGCAGACCCGGATCATCGCTCTCATCCGAATGGATGATGATCTCTTGCGAGACGTCGACGAGTCGACGCGTGAGATAGCCGGAGTCCGCGGTACGCAAAGCCGTATCGGCAAGACCCTTGCGGGCACCGTGGGTCGAGATGAAGTACTCGAGCACCGTGAGGCCCTCACGGAAGTTCGCCTTGATCGGCTGCGGGATGATGTCACCCTTCGGGTTCGCCACGAGTCCACGCATGCCGGCGATCTGTCGCAGCTGCATGATGTTTCCACGGGCACCGGAGCGAACCATCATGTCCATCGGGTTGAAGGGATCTGAATGCAGGGTGTTCTGCATCGCGTCCTTCACCTTGTCCGTGGCAACCGTCCAGATCTCGATCAGCTCCGAACGACGCTCGTCGTCGGTGATGACACCCTTCTGGTACAGGGTCTCGACCTTGGCTGCCTGACCCTCGAAGTCGGCGAGGATCTCCGCCTTCTCCTCAGGAGTCTTGACGTCCTGCAGACCGATGGTCAACCCCGCCCTGGTCGCATAGTGGAACCCGAGCTCCTTGATGCTGTCGAGCGTGTTCGCAACGTCCGGCTTGTCATAGGCGTGGATGACCTCTTCGACGAGTGTCCTGATGTCCGTCTTCAGGAGCACAGCGTTGATGAACGGAAAGCCCTTCGGGAAGGCTGTGTTGATGATCGCCCGTCCGAGGGTCGTGTCGAGCAGCGTTCCGCCGTCGATCGCCACGTCGAGGATGAGATCACCGAGCAGCGGCTTGAGCTGCGCGTGGATCTCGGGATCGCCGGCCAGGTCGCCGACCCGGAGCTTGATCGGTGCGTGCAACGCAATGTCGCCGACCTCGTAGGCCATCATGGCCTCGTCCACCGAGGAGAAGGCTCGGCCCGCTCCCTTGGAGTCCGGTACCAGCGCCGACAGGTAGTACATGCCAATGATCATGTCCTGGGAAGGCGTCACGATCGGACGCCCGTCCGCAGGGGACAACACGTTGTTCGACGACAGCATGAGGATGCGTGCCTCGGCCTGTGCCTCTGCGGACAGCGGAAGGTGGACCGCCATCTGGTCCCCGTCGAAGTCGGCGTTGAACGCCTCACAAACGAGTGGGTGCAGCTGAATGGCCTTGCCTTCGATGAGGACCGGCTCGAACGCCTGGATACCCAAACGGTGGAGCGTCGGCGCCCGGTTGAGCAGCACGGGGTGTTCCTCGATGACATCCGCAAGGACGTCCCACACCTGAGCGCGTCTGCGCTCGACCATCCGCTTGGCAGCCTTGATGTTCTGGGCGATGTCGAGATCGACAAGCCGCTTCATGACGAATGGCTTGAACAGCTCGAGTGCCATGATCTTCGGAAGACCGCACTGGTGGAGACGCAGCTGCGGTCCAACAACGATGACCGAACGACCCGAGTAGTCGACGCGCTTGCCGAGGAGGTTCTGACGGAACCGTCCCTGCTTGCCCTTCAACATGTCGGACAACGACTTGAGCGGCCGAGAACCTGGTCCCGTCACCGCGCGGCCGCGGCGACCGTTGTCGAACAGGGCGTCAACGGCTTCCTGAAGCATGCGCTTCTCATTGTTGACGATGATCTCCGGAGCGCCGAGGTCGATGAGTCGCTTGAGGCGGTTGTTCCGATTGATGACCCTGCGATAGAGATCATTCATGTCGGACGTCGCAAAGCGACCGCCGTCGAGCTGCACCATGGGACGCAGGTCAGGCGGGATGACCGGAAGTGCTTCCAGGATCATGCCGGAAGGCTCGTTCTTGCCGTCGGCGAACGGCTGGACGACCTTCAGGCGCTTCATGGCACGCTGGCGACGCTGCTGGCTATTGGCGTCCAGATCGGCCCGCAGCTTCTCGACCTCGAGCTGGAGGTCGGTACGGTTGATGAGGTCCTTGACGAACTCGGCACCCATGCCACCGACGTAGTACTCGCCGTAACGGTCGACGATCTCACGCCAGAGCTGCTCGGATTCGATCAGGTCGCGTGCCTTCAATGACTTGAACTTGTCGAAAGCCTCATCCAGGAGATCGATCTCGACCGTGGCGCGATCCTGTCGATCCTTGATCTCGCGCTCGACTTCCTTCTTGCGAGCGCTGATCTCGTTCGGCTTGGCTCCCGCATCCTCCATCTGGGCGAGTTCCCCTTCGAGGCGCTCGAGCCTGGCTTCCTTCCACTCCTCGAACTCATCGGTGATGAGCACGCGTTCGTGACGGGCAGCCTCCTCGAGGTCAGGGAGGTCCTTGGTGCGCTTCTCGTCGTCGACATGGGTGACGAGATATGCCGCAAAGTAGATGACCTTCTCGAGCTCCTTCGGCGACATGTCGAGGAGGTAGCCGAGCCGGCTCGGCACACCCTTGAAGAACCAAATGTGGGTCACGGGGGCAGCGAGCTCGATATGGCCCATGCGCTCACGGCGAACCTTCGCCCTGGTCACCTCGACGCCGCAGCGCTCACAGACGATGCCGCGGAATCGGACACGCTTGTACTTGCCGCAGTAGCACTCCCAGTCCCTGGTCGGTCCGAAGATGCGCTCGTCGAAGAGGCCATCCTTCTCAGGCTTGAGTGTGCGATAGTTGATCGTTTCTGGCTTCTTGACCTCACCGAAGGACCAGGACCGGATCTGGTCCGATGAAGCGAGACCGATTTTTAGTTCGTCGAAGAGTTGTGGCACCTGTGCGCTCCCGTATCAGTTCTCGTGGTCGGCTGGGTCAAAGGATGATGTCGGCGTCGGGTCGTTCTGGCCTCGAGATGTCGATCCCGAGCGATGCGGCAGTGCGGAAGACGTCATCCTCGAGGTCCTTGAGCTCCACTTCCTCACCGGCCGAGAGCATCTCGACGTTGAGGCACAGCGACTGCATCTCCTTCACGAGCACCTTGAAGGACTCTGGGATGCCGGGCTCTGGGATGTTCTCGCCCTTGACGATGGCTTCGTACACCTTGACGCGGCCACGGACGTCGTCCGACTTGATGGTGAGGAGCTCCTGGAGGGCGTAGGCAGCGCCGTACGCCTCGAGTGCCCAGACTTCCATCTCACCGAACCGCTGACCGCCGAACTGCGCCTTTCCACCGAGCGGCTGCTGGGTGATCATCGAGTACGGGCCGGTCGAACGTGCGTGGATCTTGTGATCGACGAGGTGGACGAGCTTGAGGATGTACATGTAACCGACCGTGATCGGCGCATCGAATGGTTCGCCGTTCCGCCCGTCGTACAAGGTGCCCTTGCCCTCGGTGTTGATGAGCTGGATCCCGTCGCGGTTCGCCTTCGACACTGCGAGCACCTTGAGGACCTCGTCCTCGTGGGCTCCGTCGAACACGGGTGTTGCAACCTTGGTCCAGGGCTCAGCGCCGACCGATGCAGGGCTCTCCAGGTCGTCGAAGGGCTCCCAACCCGTGGCGGCGGCCCAGCCGAGATGGGTCTCGAGCACCTGCCCGAGGTTCATGCGGGACGGCACGCCGAGCGGCGACAGGATGATGTCGACAGGCGTTCCGTCCTCGAAGAACGGCATGTCCTCCTCGGGGAGAATCTTGGCGATGACGCCCTTGTTGCCGTGACGACCCGCCAGCTTGTCTCCCGCGGAGATCTTGCGCTGGTTGGCCACGTACACACGGACGAGTTCGTTCATGCCTGGGGGAAGGTCGTATCCGTCCTCGCGGCTGAATTCCTTGACAGCGATCGCCTTGCCGGACTCCCCGTGGGGAACCTTGAGCGAGACATCACGAACCTCACGAGCCTTCTCACCGAAGATCGCCCTCAGGAGGCGCTCCTCAGGAGTCAGCTCGGTCTCGCCCTTCGGCGTGACCTTGCCCACGAGGTAGTCGCCGGGTCCGACCTCGGCACCGATACGGATGATGCCGCGCTCGTCGAGATCCATGAGGACCTCTTCCGCAACGTTCGGGATATCACGAGTGATCTCCTCGGCGCCGAGTTTGGTGTCCCGCGCTTCGATCTCATGCTCCTCGATGTGGATCGAGGTGAGGATGTCCTCCTTGACGAGACGCTCGGAGATGATGATGGCGTCCTCGAAGTTATGGCCCTCCCACGGCATGAACGCGACCATCAGGTTCCGACCGAGGGCGAGTTCTCCCTGCTCGGTGGAGGCACCGTCAGCAAGGGCATCACCCTTCTTCACCTTGTCGCCTTCGGAGACGATCGGCTTCTGATTGATGCACGTGCCCTGATTGGAACGCTCGAACTTCTTGAGGGGGAAGGTGTGCTTCTTGTTGGCGCCAGCTTCCTTGACGACGATCTCGTTGCCGTTGACGAGCACGACCTCGCCTTCGATCGTCGAGATGACGACCTCTCCGGAGTCCTTCGCTGCACGCTCCTCCATACCCGTGCCCACGAGCGGCGCATCGGATGTGATCAGCGGAACTGCCTGGCGCTGCATGTTGGAACCCATGAGGGCCCGGTTTGCATCGTCGTGCTCGAGGAACGGGATCAGGGCTGTGGCGACGGACACGACCTGCTTCGGCGACACGTCCATGTAGTCGACCTGCTCGGCGTCGACGGTGTCGACCTCGCCGCCCGTCTTGCGAACGAGTATTCGGGAGTTCGAGAAGGAGCCATCGCTATCGAGCTTGGCGTTCGCCTGGGCGATGATGTGACCTTCCTCCTCCGAGGCGGTCAGGTAGTCGACGTGGCTCGAGACCTTGCCGTCAACGACCCTGCGATACGGCGTCTCGATGAAACCGAACCGGTTGACCCTGGCGTAGGAAGCCAGCGAACCGATCAGGCCGATGTTCGGGCCCTCCGGTGTCTCGATCGGGCACATCCGGCCGTAGTGCGAGGGGTGCACGTCACGAACTTCGAAGCCTGCACGTTCACGCGACAGACCACCGGGGCCGAGCGCCGAGAGACGACGGCGGTGGGTGATGGATGCCAACGGATTCGGCTGGTACATGTACTGGCTCAGCTGCGAGGTTCCGAAGAACTCCTTGATCGACGCCACGACGGGCCTGATGTTGATCAGCGTCTGGGGTGTGATCGCCTCAGGGTCCTGGGTCGTCATGCGCTCGCGGACCACGCGCTCGAGGCGAGTGAGGCCGACCCTGATCTGGTTCTGGATCAACTCCCCCACCGTGCGGATGCGGCGGTTCTGGAAGTTGTCGATGTCATCGACGCGGTAGCCGTCCTTGCCTTCGTGGAGGCCGACGAGATACATGATCGTCCTGAGGATGTCCTCGTCGGTGATGAGCCCCTGCTCGTCGGCGCGGTAATTGTCGAGAAGGTCGATGCTGACCTCTTCACCGAGCTTCTGGTTCACCTTGTAGCGACCGACCCTGGTCAGGTCATAGCGCTTGGGGGTGCGGAAGAGTGTCTTGATGAGGCTACGAGCCGACTCGACGGTCGTGAGCTCGCCGGGGCGGAGCTTGCGGTACAGGTCGAGGAGGGCCTCGTCCTTCGTCGAGGTCGGGTCCTTCTCGAGCGTGTTGCGAACGAGTTCCGTGTCACCGAGAAGGGCGATGATCTCCTCATCGGTCTCCGCAATGCCCAGGGCACGAAGGAAGGTGCTCACGAATTGGCGACGCTTGCGGTCGACGCGAACGCCGATCGTGTCCTTCTTGTCGATGTCGAACTCGAGCCACGCACCACGGCCGGGAATCACCTTCGCCGAGTACATGGAACGGCCAGACGTCTTGTCGAGGGTGCCGTCGAAATAGACACCGGGGCTACGAACGAGTTGGCTCACGACGACACGCTCGGTGCCGTTGATGATGAACGTCCCGTTGTGGGTCATCATCGGGAAGTCGCCGAGGAACACCTGCTGTTCCTTGATCTCGCCCGTCTCCTTGTTCAGGAAGCGGGCCGTCACGAACAGCGGACGCGAGAAATTGGAGTCCCTGTCCTTCGCTTCCTCGATCGTGAGCGGTGGCTCGTCGAAGCGATGATCAGTGAGTTGGAGTGCGAGGTTGCCCGTGAAGTCCTCGATCGGAGAGACCTCGTCGAACATTTGCTTCAGGCCGGATTCGAGAAATGCCTCGAACGACTCTCTTTGGATTCCGAGAAGATCAGGGAGCTCCTGGACCTCGGGGATCTTTGCGAACGACAATCGGTGGGAACGCGCACGGGCCAACGCGGATCCTCCTCATATAGGTGACCAGCAAAGCAGTGCGAAGCTGGAAGCAGTTACGGGCGAAGTGGCAAGAATAGCACAAATCCGGGATAGCGCAGCGCTACCCCGGCTCTGCCTCTGGAGAGTCGTGGAAATGTCTTCAACTGTCCCCCGAACGATACAACGGAAAGGTCACAGGGTCAAGGATGTGAGGGCTCGCTTTGCTCGCGGGAGTAAGTACACGACGCAGCTCCGCTGCGTCGTAGCAGGTAGCACGAACCGGTAGGCCGACAATGTCCTCTCTTCAGGGGGACGTGCGAGCCCGCGAGCACCGAGGCCGGGAACGAGAAGAGTCCCCATACCCGATCGTGTGCTACCTGCTACCTGCTACGGCCGAGCGAAGCGAGGCCTACGGCTTCCGCGCTATCGCTAGGAGGTGGGGGCCGAGGCCGAGGAGGGTTGGTTCGGATTCGATCGCTCGAGCCGCGTCGACGATGGCCGTCCGTCGCTCGGGATCTGGCCACCATCGCTCGAGTCGAGGAATCCACATGGCGATGCCTTCGACGCCGAGGACGGCCACGACCTCGAACCCCGCATCGGTTGCCTCAGCAGCCACCTCGTCCGGACGATGGAAGTACGCCGTCGTGAACCAATCCTTGTCCGAAGGGTTTCGGTGCTGCCCGTCGATCAGGTCCCGTTCGACAACGGCCCTGAACTCTGGATCGAAGAAGTCGCCGCCCGAGAGACCGCTGAACAACGAAGCAAACCGGGTGATCACTGCTGCCACGACAAGGCCACCGGGCTCGAGCACGCGAAAGGCCTCGGTCCAACACGCGACCCGATCCGATCTCTCCGTGAGGTGGTAGAGCGGCCCCATGAGGAGCACTGCATGACAGGACGCATCGGGGACCGGGAGGTGACGCCCATCGCCCGTGTCGGCCCGAAACCTCGGCCGGTCGCCGAGGCGCGAGCGGGCAACGTCGACATGGATGGGCACGGGATCGATGAGATGGACATGGTGGCCATCGTCGAGAAGCCACTCCGCATGGACACCTGACGCCCCTCCGACATCGAGGATGCGGAGCGGATCTGCTGGGAGAAATCGGCGCACGATCTCCTGGGTACGAAGGAACTCCAGCTCGCCGAGGCCTGACCGTATCCGCGCATCCTCATCCCACGCCGTCGCGTAGTACTCGAGGATCTCAGGATCGAGGGGCGGTCCGTCCACCGGATCATCCTACGAGATCGATCAACGAGAAACGGGCCCCGGCCGAAGCCGGGACCCGTTTCCAAGTACCAAGTACGGACGGCAAAGCCGTCCTTTTGCTACTTGAGTTCGACCGAGGCGCCAGCGCCTTCGAGCGTCTCCTTCGCCTTCTCGGCGGTCTCCTTGTCGACAGCTTCGAGGATCGCCTTCGGAGCGCCGTCAACGAGCTCCTTCGCTTCCTTGAGGCCGAGGCTCGTGAGACTACGAACCTCCTTGATCACCTGGATCTTCTTTTCGCCGGCAGAGGTGAGGACGACATCGAACTCATCCTGCTCCTCCTCAGCGGCTGCGCCTGCATCGGCACCGCCGCCTGCGACTGCGGCGATCGCCATCGGTGCGGCAGCGGTCACCTCGAACTTCTCTTCGAACGCCTTGAGGAACTCAGACAGCTCGAGGACCGTCATCTCCTCGAAGGCGCCGAGCAACTTGTCGGTTGTCATCTTGGCCATGATCTACTCCTCCTCGGCGTCGTCTGACGCCTCGTCGGCCGGTGTTTTGGTTTCATCGTCCGCATCGTCCGATGCTTCGACGGTCGGCTCGGAATCTTCTTCGGTCGATTCGGTCTTGTCAGCCTCGCCATCAGTCGCTGCCTCGGCTTCCGGTGCCGCCTCGGCACCGTCGTCGACGGCAGGGACCTCGTCGGCGGCAGCATCGTCAGCTGGCGCACCAGCGTCGACCACTGGTGCCTCATCGACGGACGCATCCTCAACGGGTGCCTCGGTTGCAGCTGCCGCTGGGGCGGCTGCTTCCTTCTTCTCCAGAAGCTGCTGGAGGACAGAGGCTGTGTTGCGAGGAAGTGCCGCGAGCAGGCCGGCCATGTTCGCCAGGGGTGCCTTCATGGCACCGGCGAGCTTGGCGAGCAGTACTTCGCGTGGCTCGATCTCGGCGAGCTCTGCGATCTTCTCCGGGGTGAGGAAATCTGAGCCGAGGAGGCCCCCCTTCACCTGGAACACGGCGTGGTCCTTGGAGAAGTCCTTCAACACCTTTGCGACCCCTACAGGATCGCCATCGGCGAACGTGAGCCCTGTTGGGCCCAACAACAGTTCGTCGAGTGAGTCGATATCGAGAGCATCTGCGGCCCGGCGGGCCAGGGTCATCTTGACGACCTTGAACTCGGCTCCGTTTTCGCGGAGCGAGCGTCGCAGTACCTGCTGATCCTTGACCGAAAGACCTGCGTACTCGGCAAGGAACACGGCTTGTGCCCCTTCGATACGCTCTTTGATTTCGGCGACTGCCTGGACCTTCTCTGGTCATGGCATGGGTCGTCTCCTCAATTGGACTTCCGCTTGTTCGTCCCCACCGGGCCCTGACATGGTCAAAGCCCCCGACGCAAGACGACAGGGGCTTCCAGGAAGTCGGCCTGCGTTGGATTTATGCCCTCTCGGGCACCAACGGTCTCGGGTCGGTTATGAGGTTGTGAGGGATGGTAGCGCCAGCCTTTCGGCTAGCGCTCCCATCCGTAGCAAGTGGCGGGAAGCAGGATTGTCCTGCCTTCAGGGGGACGGGCGAACGAAGTGAGCCAGGGGGCGTGCGAGTCTGCGAGCACCGAGGCCGGGAACGAGAAGTGATCCTGACCTGCTACCGCGGGCCCAACGAGCGGAGCGAGGTGGCCGAGGGAATAGCAAGGGGATGTTGGAGGTGGCTGGTGTGCCGATCGAGGTTCGAGTAGACAGCGGGCCAGGAAGCCATCTGCTCTCATGGTCACTTCGGAGGGCCGGGGTAGGGCCGGCCAGCGTGGCCCGAAGTGTCGGGGCCACCTCGAGACGGTGGTGGATCGCCTCTTTGTCCTTCCTCCAACGATCCCCTGCTATGTGCCCTCATGCTTGCTCCGCGCGCACGTGATGTCAACCCAAAATCAGGAAGGAGCGGCAGGCATCACCGAATGGGGCGAACCTCCGGTGCTCGTGGGGTCGAGAACGCGAAAGAACGGCCTAATTCGAGGCCGCCCTTTCGGTCAATGTGCCTTCCGAGGTCCGTCTAGCGACGTTCTTTCAGCAGATCGTCGAGGGCGGAAGGGTCGATCTTGACGCCGGGTCCCATCGACGAGGACACCGAAATCTTCTTCATGTACCGACCCTTCGCCGATGCTGGCTTCACGCGCCTGAGCTCGAGTACCACTTCGACGAGGTTGTCGAGGACATCGGCCGAGTCGAAGGAGACGCGTCCGAGGGGGATGTGGACGTTGCCGTAGCGGTCATTGCGGTACTCGACCCTGCCTGCCTTGAAGGCCTGGACCGTCTTGCCGACATCGGTGGTCACGGTGCCCGTCTTGGGGTTCGGCATGAGGCCTCGTGGGCCGAGGACCTGACCCAGCTTGCCGACGATGGGCATCATGTCGGGTGTGGCGATGGTGACGTCCCAGTCGAGGGCTCGTCCAGCTGCGATCTCATCGGCGAGGTCCTTGCCGCCGAAGATGTCCGCGCCAGCCTCCTCGGCTTCCTTCAGCTGGTCGTTGGCGAAGACCAGGACGGTCACGTCCTTGCCTGAGCCGTGGGGCAACGAGACGGTGCCGCGGACCATTTGATCGGCCTGGCGGGCGTCGATGCCGAGCTGAAGGGCGATGTCGATGGACTCATCGAACTTCGTGAACGACAGGTCCTTGACGAGGTCGAGAGCGTCGGCTGGTGTGTAGAGCGTCTCCCGATCGTATCGACGCTCCACCTCCGCACGGTTCTTGGTGATGGCCATGGTGTTTCCTTTCGTGGTTTCGCGGACCGAAGCCCTTCCACATGTTCGGTTCAGCAGTGACCGTTGCATGACTGCAGACGGCTCTGCTGCCTGGTGACCTGCCTATGCGTCGACGACGTCGAGGCCCATCGAGCGGGCTGTGCCCTCGATGATGCGCATGGCATTGTCGATGTCGTTCGCGTTCAGATCAACCATCTTGGTCTCGGCGATCTCGCGAACCTGGTTCTTCGTGACGGAGCCGACCTTCTCCTTGTGGGGAATCGCCGAACCCTTTTCGACCTTGGCTGCCTGACGGAGCAGGACTGCCGCTGGTGGCGTCTTCGTGACGAAGGTGAAGGAGCGATCCTCATAAACGGAGATTTCGACGGGAATGATCGTCCCAGCCTGCGCCTGCGTCGCGGCGTTGTATGCCTGGACGAAATCCATGATGTTCACGCCGTGCTGCCCGAGCGCCGGACCCACGGGGGGTGCCGGGCTGGCCTGGCCTGCAGGGATCTGCAGCTTGAGCACGGTCATCAGTCTCTTGCGACCCATGTTCCCATTCCTCGCTGTATCAGTACTTGACGATCTGGTCGAAGTTGAGCTCGACCGGCGTCTCTCGGCCAAAGATGTCGACGAGGACTCGGACCTTGGATTGGTCGATGTTGATGTCCTCGATGACTCCATTGAAATCTGCGAATGGCCCCTCGACGACACGCACTGTCTCGCCGACCTCCCAGGCAGGCTTGAACGTTGGCTTGTCCTTCTTGGTGCCCTCTTCCTTCTCCACACCGAGGATGCGTTCCACCTCGCGGCGGGAGAGCGGGCTCGGCTTCGTCCCGGAACCGACGAAGCCCGTCACGTTCGGGGTGTTGCGAACGGCGTACCAGGAATCATCATCCATGTACATGCGAACGAGGACATAGCCGGGGAACTTCTTCCGCTCGACCGTGACCTTCTTCCCGTTCTTGTACTCGACGACGTCCTCCATTGGAATCACGACGTCGAAGACCTTGTCCTCGAGGTGCATCGATCGGACACGCGTCTCGAGATTCGCCTTGACCTTGTTCTCGTAGCCCGAATAGGAGTGCACGACATACCAGGCGCCGGGGAGGTCGTACGGGCTGAGGGGTTTCGGCTCGACGATCTCGTCGACAACGTCGATGTCAGCTACCACGTCTTCGATCGCGTCGGTCATGAGGTCATCACATCCAGAAGTGAAATCACGAGCTTGTTGAACACCCAGTCCATGCCGAACACGATAAGTGTGAGAACGGTGGTCATGCCGAACACGACAACTGTGTAGGTCATCAGTTCCTCACGAGACGGCCAGTTGACCTTCTTGAGTTCCGAACGGACTTCCTTGAAGTACTTCTTCGCTCGCTCGAAGAGATTGAGGCTGTCGTCCTTCTTCTTGGACGAGCGCGAGCCATCGGAGCGACGCTTCTTCGATCGCTCCTCTTCCTTTGCCGCCAGGCGTCTCATCTCACGGTTCAACGTGCCTACTCCTCAGTAGATCGCAGGGGTGGCGGGACTCGAACCCACAACATCCGGTTTTGGAGACCGGCGCTCTGCCAATTGGAGCTACACCCCTCCGGACCCGCGATGGGCTCGGCGCCGGAGTATATGTGCCCCTCATCCGAAGTGTAAACCAGCCTCGGCGGGTGACACCGTCCGAATTGTCGGTGCTCAAGCGGCACGTTGGCGGTGTCGCAGGAGGAGAACGGCGGTGCCGGCGGCCGCTGTTGCGGCGGCAGTCGCGACCGCGGCCGCTGCTGCGACGACGGTGCGGTGGTCTCTCTTCTCTGCGTGCGTCGGAACGCTCCAGGGCCCGATGGAGTCCATGACGCGGAACGGAATCTCCGCCGGTGCCCGGTATGTGACCTGCTTGAGCTCGACGAGCGCCCTCTGGAGCTCGCGATGCTCAACGACTTCCCTTCGGCACTGAAGGCACGATTCGACGTGACGCTCCATACCGTCAGTGAGGCCGTCCTCGCCTCTGGAAGACAGGGTCGCCGAGATCGATACGCACCGGACATTCATTCGGCGCCGTCCTTCCAACCCCGCAGGATCTGGCGAAGTTCCTTCCTGCCTCGGTGCAGCCTGACCTTGGCCGCAGTGACGGAGATATCGAGATGGTCAGCGATCTCCGCGTGGCTCCAGTCATAGATGTCCTTGAGGACGACGACTGAACGCACCGACGTCGACAGCCCTTTGAGTGCATGCTCGATCGAGGGTGCAGCCGAGGCGGATTCCCCGGCCCTGACCGGATCGATCGCAGCGGACTCCGGTTCCGAAGGGAGGGACTCGAGAGGATCGAGCCGAACCCGATTGCGCTTGGTGCGGTGCGTCCACGCCGTGTTGACGGTGATCCGATGCAACCAGGTCGAGAATTTCGCATCACCGCGGAACTGCGGCATCGCCCTCCATGCGCGAACGAAGGCGTCCTGGGTCACATCTGATGCGAGATCCCTGTCCCTGACGAGTCTGACGGCCAACGTAAACACCTCGTGCTGATGGATCCTCACGAGTTCGCCGAACGCGTCCCTGTCACCGGTGCGGGCGCGATCGACGAGGTCGCGCGGTTGCTGGGATTCGACCCGTTCTCGTTCCATGCCGTTACTCCGTCGTCCCGGTCACGGTAGCGGTTCCGCCAACGAGGACCAGTCCGTCTCTGGCGAGTTCGAGCTTGACCGTGCTGCCTTCGACCGTTGACGACAGCGTTGCCTGTTCGCCGGGATGCAGAGCGGAACGGAACCTGACCTTGGCGGCGTGCACATCGGACCCCGTCGCCCTTCCTGCCTCCTGCACGATCCATGCATACATGAGGAGGCCGTGTACGACCGTCCCTGGGAGCCCAGCCTCGACTGCGGTGATGTGGTCCCAGTGGAGCGGATTGAAGTCGCGAGTGGCCGCAGCATATCGAACGAGATCGTGGCGGCTCGCAGACCGTTGCAGACCATCATCGTTCGCGCGCTGGCGTGGGGATGGTTCGTCGATCGTCACTTCGGGCGGGGCAGCCCGCTGGTCGGAGAGCACGAACGTCGATGTAGATTCGACGACGGGGCCGAGGTCGTCGGTGCCCACGGCTTCGAACGTCACAAAGAACGAGCCCCCACGTTCGCGAACCCTCGTGATGGTGCCTTCCATCCGGATGGAGGTTCCCGCACGCATCGGGGCGACATACGTGAACCCCTGGTCGAGGTGGAGCAGGGTGGCGGTGAACGGGACGACCTTCGGGTGGTACAGGAACAGGTCGGCCACCGCAAAGAGCAGTACGGAGGCGAACCCCGGTGGTGCCTGGGTGGCCCAGCGGTCCGGGTCGTCACCCGTCGTGTCGACGTAGAACGCGATACGGTCTGCGGTCACGGATACGTCGATCGGTCCGAGCACCTGACCCTCGAGCTCGAGTGGCGTTTGCAGATCATCAAGCATGGGGCGGAACCCTACCCGTGTTTGCCGGGCCGGGCTGGCCGCGGTCGGCCTCGGGACGACGAATACAGCGGAAGGGAGCCCACCCAATGGATGAACTCCCTCCCTGGGAACAGCGGCAGCGAACTACCGGGTTTCTCGGTGCGGCTTGGCCTCTCGACACCACTTGCAGAACTTCTTGAGCTCGAGGCGTTCCCTCGTGTTCGTCTTGCTCTTCGTGGTGACGTAGTTGCGCCTCTTGCACGTCTCGCATGCGAGCGTTATCGGCGGTCGCTTGTCACTCATGGGAACTCACTTCGTTCGTGTACTTGGTACTTGGTACTTGGTATCTGGTACGTGGTGTCTTGTGGACTCGGGACTCGAGACTCGAGGCTCGAGGCTCTCTCCTACTCGAGGATCTTCGTGACACGACCAGCACCCACCGTGCGGCCACCCTCACGAATAGCGAAACGCAAACCCTCATCCATCGCGATCGGCTTCCCCAACTTCACCGTCATCTCCGTGTT
>JAQAZV010000036.1:0-6030 GCA_032127155.1 Acidimicrobiia bacterium | reverse complement strand
TCATCCGGCAACGCTACCAATCGTTCCGCAGACGGGCGCTTCGGCGTAGCCTCCCGGCCGTGTCGATCCTGCTTCTCATCTTTGCTGCCGTAACGCTCGTCTTCGCCATGAATGGCATCCGACCCCCGATGTACGAGCGTTCAGCGGTGCTCAGACCCCCGTGGATGCCTGTGATGCTGACCAACGAGTTCGCCCCCATGTGGGCAGCCTTGTTGGGTGCCGTCACGCTGGTCGCTGTCGCGTTCGGAGCGGCATCTTCAGCGATCGGTCGCGTGGGTTTGGGTCTGGCACTCGGTGCACTCATCCTCTTCGGGCTCATGATTGGCCGATCGATCCGATCGTTCAATGAGATCAGGACGGCGCTCGCAGGAACCGCTGAGGTGCCTCCGCCGACACTGCGATACCGATCGGTGCTCTACCCCTACCCCTACCGACTCAGGGAAGGGATCGAACGTGTCGACGATCTGTCGTACGCCGCCGACCTCTCCCTCGATGTGTACCGATCCACACAGGACCGGGCACAGCGGTCGCCCCTTCTGGTCCACATCCACGGAGGTTCCTGGGGTGGAGGGAACCGCCGCCAGATGTCACAGCCCCTCATCCAGGAGATGGCCCACCGGGGTTGGATCGTCGCAAGCGTCGACTACCCGCTCGTACCCGACGCAACGTTTCCCGATCAGATGATTGCCCTCCACCGTGCCCTTCGCTGGTTCCGAGATTCGGCAGACGAACTCGGCATCGATTCGTCGTCGATCTTCGTGACAGGAGGTTCGGCAGGTGGGCATCTGGCTGCCCTCCTTGCGCTGACTGATCGCGACTCGGACTGGTCGACGCGGAGGCCCGAAGAGGAGCCCGTTGCGGGAGCCGTCGTCGCGTACGGCGTCTTTGACCTCTTGGATCGCAAGGACATTCGAGACTTCTGGCCGATCGTCACCGACCTGTTGATCAGGGGCGATCCCTTGGTCGAGCCCGAGAAGTTCCGCCTTGGATCCCCGATCGACCATGTCGGGCCCGGTGCGCCCCCATTCCTGGTGATTCATGGTGTGAACGACTCCCTTGTCCCGATCGTCGAGTCGGAACATTTCGTCACGGCCCTCCGTTCGGTCTCCGAGCAGCCGGTTGCCTTCGCCAGGATCGGGGGAGCGACGCATGCCTTCGATGCCGTCGATTCCCTCCGAACCCAGAACATGGTGGCCGGCGTCGCAGCCTTCCTCGAGACGGTGGCAAGAACGGGGTCTTGGGGCGGGGTTACGATGCCTCCATGATCGACGTCGGCCTCACAGCGCAGGTTGCCCACACCACGGATGACTTCTCCACCGCGATAGCTATGGGTTCGGGGGATGTCGCCGTGCTTGCAACACCCAAGGTGGTAGCCCTCGTCGAGGAGGCGGCTGTTGCTGCGCTGGCCCCTGTCCTCGGGCAGGGGGAAACCTCCGTCGGAACCACCGTCGACATCGAGCACCTCGCTCCGACTCCCTTGGGGGGATCCGTCACGGCGATGGCCACCGTCAGCTGGGTCGACCAGCGTCGCATCGGGTTCGATGTCGTTGTTCGGGACGATGCCAAGGTCGTGGCGCGAGGCACGCACGCGAGGGTGATCGTCGACCGTGATCGATTCATGGCCTCAGCGGGCGTGCCAGCCGTCTAGGCGGTCCACTCCACCCGGCACCAGGTCCTCTGCTGGCAACTGGGGCAGGGGATCAACCGGTTGTATGAGGGTCGCATGGGGATCCAGAGGGAAATCGCGAGGATTCGCACCAATGTCTCGATGATCGGGATGCGTGATCGGACACCGCACGATGAGCACACGATGACGGCGGTTCCCGGTTCCCTGTGCCCTGCCGAATACAGGGCCTCCTGACCGTCCGTGTGGTGTCGTTCGACGAGGGGATCGTCCCTCAGCGTGTCATCCACCTCGATCGGTGGGGCCTCGAAGAGAGCCCGTTTGCCTGCCCGATCGCGCCGATCTGTCACAGCAGGTCCTCGATGTTGATGGCGAGTTCACGGTAGGCGGCAGCTGAACGGGACCTGCCTGCGTGGCGGAGGACCGAAATGCCCTCACCGGGGGCTTCGGCGACTCGTACCGATCGCGGAATGGGAGGTTCGATCAGGGTGAGCCCGTGGACTTCCTGAACCGTCGTGAGGACTCGTTTGCCGAGATTCGTGCGAGCGTCGTACATCGTCGCAATCCCCCCCATCACCCGGAGTCCCTCGTTCGTGTAGTGGCGGACATCGTCGATCGTTTCGAGGAGCTGACCCACGCCGCGATCGCTCAGCGTTTCCGCCTGGAAGGGGATCAGGACGGTGTCTGCTGCCGTCAGGGCGTTGACGGTGAGGATTCCGAGGGATGGGCCGCAGTCGAGGAGGATGATGTCGTAGCGGTCCCTGAGCGGCGCGAGGGCTTGTTTGAGTACGAACTCCCTGCCGGTCTTGGTCAGCAGGTGGATTTCCGAACCGGCGAGGTCGATCGATGACGGGAGCAGATCCGGCCCATCCCGCTCGATCAGGATGTCATCGACAGTGACGCGCCCGAGGAAGACATCATGGATGGTGACATCGAGGCCGTCGGGGTCGCTGTCGGTGGCGTACGTCAAGCAGGCCTGGGGATCGAGATCGACCATGAGGACGGCGTGACCTCGCTCAGCGAGTGCTTCGGCGAGGGTGTGGACCGTGGTGGTCTTGGCGACGCCGCCCTTCTGATTCGCTACAGCGATGACGATGGCCATGGCGCCGATACTACGCACCGTGCGACGTTCGGAATCGAGGACGGCTCTCCCGATCAGCGCCCGCCCGCTGGAATGCACACGTCAGTGGTCGGTGCCTGTACCACCGGATGCCCTGAGCGCTCGATCGTGACAGGGATGAGGCATGCGCCAACCCGACCGTCCGGTTCGAAGACGAACCGTGCAATGGCGGTTCGTCGCGATTCGGGAGGGTATGCCTGCCACACGAAGTTCCCGAGCCCCCAAGCGATGGGGCGTCCGCGATAGAACTCGAGTGGCTGGAGGACATGCTGGTGATGGCCCAGGATCCCATCGGCACCGGCATCGATCCATGCCTCGGCCTGCCTGCGTTCGAACGGTCTCGGCGTCGATGTGCCTTGCTCGCCCCAATGTGCCGTAACGAGGACGATGTCAGCCGTTTCCTTCGCAGCGGAGACGGCCGCAGCGATCGACGCGGTGTCGTCGCCGTGAGTCATCCCCGGTCGGTCGTCGAGGGCGAGCCATGACCCTGTCTCGGGGTTGACGCCTCCACTCCCGATGACGGCAATCGTCCAACCGTTGATCTCTGCGACGAATGGTTGATAGGCATCGGTGATGGTGCGACCCGTCCCAACCGGAGCGATGCCGACGGCTTCGAGATTCGTCATGCCATCGAGCATCGCCTCGAACCCGAAGTCGGTCCCGTGGTTGTTCGCCAGGTTCGCGACATCGACGCCCGCCGCAGCCATGGACGGGAGTGCGTCGGTATCGCATCGGAAGGTCCAGGGCTTGTCCCATGGCTCTCCGAGGTTCGATGGCGAACACTCGAGGTTCACGATCGTGAGGTCGTCGGTGAGGAACGCGTTGTCGAGACCGGTCCATGCATCCTCGTAACCCGTTGACCGAAATGACCGAACGAACGCGGGATCGAGGTTGACATCACCCGTACCCGAGATCACGAGGCGAGTCCGCTGTGGCGACGATGGCGCCACGGGATCCGCCGGGGGTGCTGCAGTAATCGTGGTGGAGGTGTCCGGAGTGATCGGCGACGTACTGGTCGTGGTCGCTGTTGTCGGGACGGTGGCGAGCGTGGTGATCGGTGAGAGCGTGGAGGGATCCGGTGAGGTTGTCGCGGCGGACGGCGTGCAGCTGACGGCGAGTGCAGCCAGCACGACGATGAATCCCAGATTCCGTATTGCCACGACGGAACCGTACCGCGCATGGGCCGAAGGTTGACACCGGGCGCCCCTTCGGGTCACGGCGCACCCGGTACAGCGTCGGCCCATCCCTCGATGGGAGGCGTGGAAGGTTGGAGCCAGGGAACCAGGGGACACGGTGTCGTACGTGATGGCTTGGTGAGCGGGGTGCTGGTGTGTGCCCACATCGACGTCAGGACGCGAAGACGGAGGACTCCCAGGTTTCGATGACCCTGACCACCGTGTGCGGTGCCTCGAGCATCGGGACGTGACCGATGTCCTCGAGGAAGGCGTGCGTCCAGTCCGGCCGCTCCTTGATGATCCATTTGGCGGTGGCGAACTGGATGAGAGCGTCCTCGGTGCCATGAATCAGCAGGGTCGGCTGCGAAATTCGGTGAAGCATCCTGGCAAATGTGGTCTTCATGATCACGTAGGGCGCCGTCGAGGCCGTGCCGCTGACGAGAGCCTTGACTGCCCATGGCTGCGTGCGCCGAAGCCGTGCAATCTCGAGGGCATCGGACCAAACCGACGGGTCCATCGCCGAGGCGTCGACCGACACGAAGTTGAGAACCTCGTGGACGGTCTGCTCAGGCGTTTGGACCGCGCGATAGCGTTTGATGAGTGCGCCGCCGAGACCGGGGATCAGTGGTGTCGAGAGACGGGCCGCAGCTCCGGGCTTGATGCTGAGCCAGTTCGAGACCGGCGCTGCGGGTCCGATCAGCACCAGGCCGCGGACGAGATCCGGGTGTCGCTCTGCGACGATCAACGAGATCAGGCCCCCCATCGAATTGCCGATCAGCAGGGCATCTCGGCCGAAGTGCCTGATCGTCTCGGCGATCAGCTCGGCGTTCGCCTCGACCGACGAGCCCCGATCGAGGGGCGCCGTGTAGCCGAAGCCAGACAGGTCGGGGGCGACGACTCGGTGGGATGGTGTGAGGTGCGGTGCCACGAGGTTCCAGTTGTACGCAGAGCCCTCGAGCCCGTGAACGAAGACGATCAGCGGCCCGCTGCCGCCGTGATCGAGCACACTGACAGGGCCACGAGCCTGGATCGTTACGCGTTCCATGATCAGTCGATCTCCAGACCATCGAGAAGCTCGCTTGTGACATCCCTTCCGAACAGTCCCTGGAAGTAGAAACGTTCAACCCCGGCATCTGCGAGGTCGTCGAGCTGTGATCTGACCTGCTCGTAGGTGCCCCGCGGGGTCTGCCGTTGCTCGAAGAAGTCCTCGATGTCCTCGCGGGATATGCCCATCTCCGCAGCCCGTTCATGCATCAGGTCCTCGAACTCCTGTTCAGAAGCTGTCGCGTGGACCTGTCCACTCGACGAGAGACGGATGACGTCCGGGTCCCGACCGGCCGCAGTTGCTGCGGCCCGGAATCTCGCGATCCTTTCCCGAATGTCAGCACCGGGGTATACATTGAATTCGTCGGCGAATCGACCGGCAAGATCGGGTGTCTTGGTCTTGCCCCTTCCGCCGACAACGAGGGGGATGGGGCGGGTCGGTGAGGGGGCGATCGGGAAGCTCTCGAGTTGGTAGCGGCTGCCGGTGAAACCCGGATGACCGGGGTCGAAGGCCGCAGCGAGGTATCCGAGTGCTTCCTCGAGCATCGAGAACCGTTCAGCCATACTCGGATAGGCGATCCCGAAGACCTCGTGCTCCCGATCGAGCCAACCGGTCCCGACTCCGAGGGTGAACCGTCCGCCCGACATCTGATCGATGGTCACGGCCATCTTTGCGAGAACTGCGGGGTGGCGGAAGGTGATCGGTGAGACGAGCATCACCAGCTCGATGTCCGTGGTGTCGCGAGCGAGGCCGCCGAATTGGATGAACGCATCAGGTGCAGGGGTCGTTGCCGCCTCCTCTTCCGACATGGCGAGGAGGTAGTGATCGGGGAGGGCCAGTGCCACCATCCTTCGTTCGACAGCGAACCGAGCAGCGTCGAGCACGTGCTCATAGGTACCGGAGACCTGTAGTGCATATTCCATGGCATTTCTGAGGCTAGGCAGGCTCCGATGATTCGGCGATGCGAGGGGGCTGTGAGTCCGAAGCTGGCGAACGATGAGTCCGCACCTCTGGAAACCGAGTCGTCCGCGGCGTAGGTTGTCGGCTGACGAAAGGACTCCATGCG
>JAQAZV010000035.1:0-6079 GCA_032127155.1 Acidimicrobiia bacterium | reverse complement strand
ACTCTTCTTCGTCGGCGCACTCGCCGCAGGAGTCCTCGGTGCTGCGCTGACCGTCGGGGTCCTCGCCGCGACCGGGTCCCTGTCGACCGATGATGCAGGGACTCCCTCCACGACCAACGCCGCGGCCCAAACCGCTGAGTTGGATCCGTCGACGACCCAGGTCCTCCCCAACACGATCATCCGAAACGAGGTCGGATCGGCCGTGAACCCCACCGCCGTAGCCATCAAGGCCTTCCCCTCGATCGTGACGGTGACCACCCTCAATGAGGATGACCAGGGAGGTCTGGTTGCCCAAGGATCGGGATCCGGCGTGGTGATCACTGCCGACGGCTACATCGCAACGAACGACCATGTCGTTGATGGCGCATCGACCTACCAGGTCACGTTCGAGGATGGCAGGGTGTATGACGCCGAGCTCATCGGCACCGACCCCCTCACCGACCTCGCCGTCATCAAGATCGAAGCGACTGGTCTCGTACCGATCGACTTCGGGTCCGTGGATGGCCTCGAGCTTGGCGATCCGGCCATCGCTGTCGGAAACCCGCTCGGCCAGGACGGTGGCTCATCGATCTCGGTCGGCATCATCTCTGCGTTCGATCGCAGGGTGGACTTCGGTGACGGCAGCAGTCTGTTCGGCATGATCCAGACGGATGCCGCCATCAACTCGGGATCATCGGGCGGTTCGCTGCTCAATGCCGATGGTGACCTGATCGGCATCACCTCCGCGATCGGCGTCTCCAACGCCGGGCCCGAGGGAATCGGCTACGCGATCCCCGTCAACCTCGTGCAGCGGATCACGGACGAGATCATCGAAACAGGAGATGTCCGTCACCCATTCCTCGGCGTGACGATCGAGACCTACGTGGAGGAACTGGCCGACGGCGCCACCGCCCCACGCGGTGCACGAATCGTCAGCATCGAGGGCACCGACTCGGCAGCCGGCTCAGCCGGACTCCAGGCAGGCGACATCATCGTCGGCATCGGTGACAGGGAGATCTCGTCGCAGACCGATCTGATCCTCGCAGTACGCTTGTACCGAGTTGGTGACTCTGTCACCTTCACTGCCATCCGCGACGGTGCGACCGACGACTACACGGTGGTGATGGGACAGCGTCCCGAGACCTTCGGAGGCTGATCGATGTACGGCATGGAGGATGAGGGCATCTTCGAGCAGCTGTTCAAGCTGCTGCAATCCTCCGGCCCTGTGAACTGGAAGCTCGCCCGCGAGGTCACGAAGAGCCTCGCGGGTGCGCCGACTCCTGTCGACCCGACCGTCGCCGAGGAGTACCAGGAGCTAGCGCACGTCGCTGACATGCGCATTTCGGCTGTGTCCGACCTGCCATCCCCATCGTCAGATGAGTTGAACCCAACGGATCGGGTCACCTGGGCTGCCGAGAACCAGCAGGCGTTCCGCATCCTGATCGAGCCACTGGCCGACAAGCTTTCGGGCCTCGCAGATCCGTCGGCGATGCCAGGCATGCCGGACCTCGGAGGCATGGGTGCGATGCTTGCACCTCTCGGACCCGCCCTGCTCGGCATCCAAGCCGGGACAATGGTGGGATTCATGTCCCATCGGGCGCTCGGCCAGTTCGACACGGGAATCCCTGCCATGGATCACGACCGCCCGTACGTGATCGTGCCGAATCTGGACGCGTTCGCCATCGACCACGACATCGACCACCGACAAGTTCGACTCTGGGCAGCCCTCCACGAGGTGGCCTTCCACCGCATCATGGCGATCGAGTGGCTCCGCGGCCGGTTCGTGACACTCATTTCGGACTTCTACGACTCAGTGGAGATAGACACGTCCGACCTCATGGGGACGCTCACGTCGATGAATGATCCCGAAGAGATGCAGCGATTGCTCGGTGCATCGGACGGCGAACAACAAGGGCTCATCAAGGGGTCTTCAGATCCCGAGAAGCTCGCAGCCGTCCAGGCTTTTGCAGCCTTCATCGAGGGGTACGGGGACCGCCTGGTGCGCATTGCTGGCGCAGAGCTCCTCCCAAGCATCGATCGCATCGAGACTGCCTTCGGCCTCAGGCGAACGGAGCCCGATCAAGCCGAGCAGTTCCTTCAGCAATTCGCCGGGCTGTCGCTCGATCGTTCCGTGGCGAAGGACGCAGCCTCATTCTGCGATGATGTCGTCGATCGATGGGGAGAGGACACCCTCGCCAAGGTGTGGCACGAGCCGACGAACCTTCCCTCACTGTCAGAGATCCACGACCCCATCGGTTGGGCAGCACGAGTCGTCCTCGACGATGCCGAATTCGGTCGCGAGCTCGGTGAACCAACGGAACCCGACGACGCCTGATCGTCCCGCGATCATCGGTAGCCTTCCCGATCAACGGCGCCAGCCGATGCCCGATCGATCCACCAAAGGAGCACCATGCCTGCCGTCATCGGCCAACCTGCCCCCTCGTTCGACCTCGTCGACCAGAATCGCAATCACGTCACACTCGACGACCTCAAGGGTCGACGCACGATGATCATGTTCATTCCCTTCCCGTTCACAGGGAACTGCGACGCGGAAGGATGCGCGCGTCGCGACGGCCTCGGGTATGTCGAGTCGCTCGATGCGAATGTGGTGATCATCACCGCTCATGCGCTCCCGACGATCATCAAATGGGTGGACGAGTTCGGATTCACCTTCCCCGTCCTTTCGGACTATTGGCCACATGGCGAGGTCGCCACAGCATATGGAACGTTCAGCGAGGAGCGAGGCGTGGCGACACGTTCGTCCTACATCCTCGACGCGGACGGCATCGTCAGGGACATCATCGCGACAGACAGCCTCGGGGTAGCACGCGAGCACGACGTCCAGATGGCGGCACTCGCAGCCGTCTGAACGTTCCCGCTATACAGATTCCAACCGATAGCCGACGCCGCGGATCGTGACGATCCGCGGCGCTTCGGTGTCCTGTTCCAACTTTCGACGGAGGCGCCGGATGTGCTGGTCGAGACTCTTCGTTTCGCCCCAGTGGAGACCCCACACCTCGTCGAGGATCCGATCACGCGTGACGATGCGCCCGGATCGCTCCATCAGCATCCGCATGACCTCGAACTCCTTCCTGGGAAGGTCGAACACAGATGCACCGACGGTGAGCTGATACCGATCAGCGTCGAGTGAGACACTTCCGAAGGTGATCGACTCGGCCAACTCGAGTGATGCTGCCCGCCTGGCAACGGCACGGATCCTCGCCAAGAGCTCGCGAACTGAGTACGGCTTGGTGAGGTAGTCGTCCGCTCCGAGTTCGAGGGCAGCAACGACGTCGGACTCCGCATCTTTTGCAGACACAACGATGACAGGTGTTTGGGACTCCTTGCGGATCGAGCGCAGGACGTCGAGTCCGGATACCGATGGCAGCATGAGATCGAGCAGGACAACATCGTACGGCGCTGCCCTGAACTGGCGAATAGCGTCGCGCCCGTCCATGACCGCCGTGGCGTCGAATCCCTCTACCTCCATCGTGATGCGCAATGCCTCGACGTAGGCCGGTTCGTCCTCGACGATGAGGATGTTCACGATGACGCACCCTTCCCTTGGATCGGCAGGCTGATCGTGAACGTCGACCCGACGCCAACCTTCGACCGAACGGTGACCGTTCCACCGTGGGCCTTGGCCACATTGCGAACGATGGAGAGCCCGAGTCCCGTTCCGCCGGAATCGCGACTTCGCGCTCGATCGACCCTGAAGAATCGCTCGAAGACCCGATCGACATATCGATCGGGGATTCCGATACCGGTGTCCTCGACCTCAATGCACACATTGGCGCCCTCGTGGTAGATCCGAGATTGCACCTCCCCCGCTTCGCCTTTGACTGCCGTATACGTCACGGCGTTGTCAAGCAGGTTCCGCAATGCGGACACGAGCTGCTTTCGATCAGCCGCCACCCTGGCATCGTCGACGTCGCCAATCGTCAGCGTGACACCCTCCTTCATCGCACGTCGCTCCACGGACGTGACAGCCTCGCGGAGGACCTCCCCGATGGACATCTCGACGTGCTCGACACCGAGAGACTCCGTCTCAGCGAGTTGGAGAATGTCATTGACGACGCTCGCCATCCGAGCAGCCTCGGACTGGAGCCGCTGGGCCAGTCGAATTCGCTGCTCTTCATCGTCAGCGCTCGCAAGCGTCTCGGCCAACAGGGCGAGCGCTCCGAGAGGCGTCTTGAGCTCGTGGCTGGCGTTCGCGACGAAGTCCGTCCTCATCGTGTCGATCCTTCGTTGCTCGGAGAGATCCTCGACGAACACGATGACCACCCCCCTCACATCGCCATCGGAAAAGGGCACTCCACGGAGGGAGAGGACTCGGCGCTCAGGGTCGTGCGCGTAGACCTCCATCACCTCGGTCTGGCGCGTCGAAGCGACACGATGTGCGAGCGCAACAACGCGGGTGCGAAGGACAGCCCTTTCACCCAAACCCGAGATCTGGCTCACGGCCACGGGATTGGAATAGACGACCTCCCCAACGTCCGTGATGAGGATGATCCCCGTGGAATCAGACTCCAGCGCTGCGAGACGGATCTCGGACATTGCTCGTTCCTCTGCCGCGTCGAGCAGCGTGCCCCGGAGATCTCGCACGAGGTCGTCTCCGCCTGCCTGCGAATCGATGAGGTGAGCTATGGATTGCTCGAAGGCTCGGGCTGCTCCATACCTTCGCCACACGATGGTGAGGGCAACTGCGCAGACCACGAGAGCGAGGAGTACCGCAGCGGTTGGGACATCCATGGCCGCGACTATAGGGACGCCCACAGCGCCCGCACCTGGGCTCACGAGGACCTGCGAAGAGTTCACTTTCAGTTCACCGCGGAGTGGTGTTGGGATCATGTGCCCGCCATAGGTTTCCCGACGTCACGGTGCACCGCACCGCCTCCCAGCGGTCGGTGCGACACCCAACAGTTCACCAAGAAGGGAATCCAATGAAGAAGCTCTCCAGGCTCGGATTGCTGGTTGTGGCGGTCGCGCTGATCGCAGCGGCGTGCAGCAGTTCCTCAGACGAAACCGCGACGACCTCCGGCGGTGACGGGACCGGTTCGGACATGGGGGGCACAGTCCTCATCTCAGGGTCGTCCACCGTCGAGCCTGTATCTGCGCTGAACGCAGAGTCCTTCCGCGCCCTGAATCCCGAGGTCGGAGTGACTGTCGACGGACCAGGCACAGGAGATGGATTCAAGAAGTTCTGTGCCGGCGAAACAGACATCTCTGACGCCTCCCGCCAGATCAAGGACTCAGAGGTCGAGGCCTGCACTGCAGCTGGTATCGAGTTCATCGAACTCCGATTTGCGATCGACGGCCTTTCGGTCCTGACCTCTGTGGAGAACACGGCCGTCTCCTGCGTGAGCTTCGCCGATCTCTACGCCCTGGTCGGCCCGGAGTCGCTTGGATTCAGGACGTGGGCTGACGCCAACGACCTCGCAGCCCAGATCGAGGGCACAAACGCACCATATCCGGACGCCGACCTCGTGGTAACCGGCCCCGGTGAGGAGTCAGGGACATACGACTCCTTCGTCGAGATCGTCCTTGCAGACACAGCCGAGGAACGTGGCCAGGATGATGTCAGCCGACCCGACTACACGGCATCGGCGAACGACAACGTGATCATCGAGGGTATCTCTGGCAGTCCCACGTCACTCGGATGGGTTGGGTATGCGTTCTACCTCGCAAATGAGGACAAGGTTTCGGCGCTCGAGGTCGATGGCGGAAGTGGGTGTGTCGGCCCGACTCCCGAGACGATCGCTGACGGGTCATATCCGATCGCTCGTCCGCTGTTCATCTACGTCAACAAGGCGAAGGCCGAAGAGAAGCCCGCACTGTCCGCCTACGTCGATTACTACCTGTCCGATGAGGGGCTGGCGAATGTCGACCAGGCCGGCTATGTGCGCCTCGCCGACTACGGACCGGTACGCGAGATCTGGACGAACCTGACAACCGGAGCTCGGGAGTACTAGGCCGAATCGATCGGGGTGGTGCCGGGAGGCGCCACCCCACCTACCCTGGAATCGGACATGACGACACGGTCACAGCCAACCTTCGACCTCTCGGGAAATCCGAAGAGACGCCGGAGGGAGACACGCGT
>JAQAZV010000034.1:0-3067 GCA_032127155.1 Acidimicrobiia bacterium | reverse complement strand
TCTGAAACGAATCCGGCATACAGGGACACCAACAGGTCGAAGGACTCCGGTTCGAGGCCAAGGTCGGTTGTGTAGTCGCCGTGGATGAAGCTGATGGCCGCTGCGCGTGACCCGCCCTCGGAAACGACGACTGCCGAGACTCCGTCGGAGTCTTCGAAGAACGTGGCGGCTCTCTTGTCGACATCGACGTAGGTGACCGATGAGAACACGATTGACGCCGCTATGTCGACATACGACCCTGGATAGAGGACGGTCCCATCACCAATTGCGTCCTTGACCGCTGTGAAGAGTCGCTTTCGGTCGCCCCGGTGAGCGTCCTGCTTCTCCCACATGGCAAGGGTTCCGGCATCCATCCCATCACGATACCGAGCCACATATACGGCAGGTGTCCGCTCGCAGGGGTTCGTGCATCTTCATGGCGGCAGCGGGAGCTGAACCTACCGAGGCTGAACCCATGGATATGGGGTCGGGCATCGTTGCGGTCCAATCTCCGTGTACCGCACACATCGGCACATCTGCGCTCCACGGCAGCCATGCGTGTTGCCAGCTTTGGGCGGTGCAGTCCTCAGGTGATCGTTGATCAGGGGGTGTATTGCTCTTGGATCGCCAGGACGAGGTTCCCATCAATGATCAGCCACACCAGATGGCCGTGCTCGGCTTCGGGAACCAGCTCTGGCCACACCAGCGGGAGAGCTTCGCTCGGAATCTCGCATCCGTGCGTTGGGTGAGGGTCGAATCCAGCATCCTCCATGACAGCCTCTGACACGGGAACGCACGGAACACTGGCCATGTCAGCAGCGACAGGGTGGGCCAGGAACACCTTGGCGTCGTTTGCGACACGAAACATCCGGAGCCTCGGGTTCACGTTCCTGATGTAGTACAGCCCTTCGTAGGGGCACTCGGCGTCCTGGCCATCCTCTCGGCAGGCCTGCTCGGCTTCCTCGCCCCACAGCCAATCCGCATAATCGGCGACAATCCTCACCGGAGGGCCGGGATCAATCCCAACAACGAACGCGAACTGGTTGCTGACAGAGACCGGGAGCGGATCACCCCAGTAGCTGACCACAGCGGCATGCGGGTACACGGTCTCACAAGGGATTCCATTGCGTCCGGCGTCCATCCGGTCCGCAGCGCCCTCCAGCAACCAGTACTGAACAGCTTCTGGATAGCTGTAGCCGCGACCAAGTAGGTCCCGACAGAACAGTCCTTCCTCCAGTTGGTGCACCGACGGAAGCATCGTGGTTGTAGAGGGTACGCGACTCGCCGTCGTGGATTCTGGTGTGCTCGACGAAGGCAGGGTCGTCGTCGACGAAGGTTGAACCGGCGTAACAGTCGTGGCGGGGGCCAGCGTCGCGTCGGACGCACCAGGTCCGGGATCGGCACACCCGCCGGCAACCAGCGATACGGCGCACGTCAACACAATGAACCAGCGCACGGGTCAACCCTCTGTTGCCTCTTGGACATTGTCGCGCTTGCACGGCCTTCCATCAACGGAACGCCGCCACCCATACCGGCGCATGCCGTGCCCCATCGGCGATGCACATCTCCGGTTATGACCGCCCTTCCTCTGGGCGTTTGCCGACCAGGATGTACGTACTCATCGTCCCGAGTCCTTTGACGTCAACGGGTTCTCGTTGCGTGAAGATGTAGCTGTCGCTCAGTAGGTCGTAGGTCTGGGGCGTGACTTGAATATTGCCAGGAATGCCGCTTGATTCCATTCGGCTGGCCTGTGTTGACAGTGGCTTCCCACAGGTCGTAGGCAAGCTTTCTCATTCCGATCAGTGCGTGCCTTCGGACAGCACCTATTGCCGATTGTGGCAGCCGTGACCGCGGCGATCTCCGTGAGGTCGGGCCCGGGTCTGACGATTTGGCGGTTCGTAATGCCAAGCGTCATGTGAACGAGTAGTTTCGTGTCGAAATATCACCTTCCGGAAAGGATGACGATGACCATCGACTTCGTCCCCCACTTCTCATTACAGGAGGCTGCGTCTCAAGGGACGGCGATCGGCATCGATTGGCAGGAGGCCGACTTCTCGAAGGAGGATTTCCAGCGTGCCATGTGCATCGAGTTCCAGTGTGCGTTGGAAGACGCAGAGATGCCGACACCGACTCCGGGGCAGACGGCCAAGGCGGTCGTGAAGAATCTGTTCGAGTTCCCCGACTATTACCGGCGTGAGGACATCCTCGAAGCCGCATACGACGAGTACTGGTCGGAGCGAACCGACTGAACTCGATCGAGGGCCGAATGGTCGAGGCGGGGCTGTCTGCCACTTGCGACGCAGCGACTCGTGGATCCGTCTTCCCAGCGGTGCCGCGAAAGGCACCTTGCCTATTCGGAAACAGGAAAGCCGAGGTCGACACCTCGGTGGATCGGGTCCGGCCACCGGCTGATGATCGTCTTCGCCTTCGTGTAGAACCGGATCCCATCGGGGCCGTAGATGTCGTGGTCCCCGAAGATGGAGTCCTTCCAGCCTCCGAAGCTGTAGAACGAGAGCGGAACGGGTATCGGAACATTGATCCCGACCATGCCAACCTGGATCTCATTCTGGAACTTCCGCGCGGCCCCGCCATCGTTGGTAAAAACGGCAGTGCCGTTGCCCCACTGATTCTCGTTGACGAGCCGGATCGCCTCCTCGTAGTGGTCGACGCGCACGACAGACAGCACCGGTCCGAAGATCTCGTCCCGGTACACGACCATCTCGGGCCGAACATCGTCGAACAGGGTGGCGCCGAGGAAGAAGCCGTCCTCGAAGCCGTCCACGGTCAGGCCCCTCCCGTCCAGTACGAGGGTCGCTCCCTCGCTTTCGCCGGTGTCGATGTACCCGGAGACTCGGTCCCGGTGTTCACCCGTGACCAGCGGCCCCATCTCGGATCCGATGCGATTGCCAGGACCTACCGTGAGCCTTCCGGCGCGCTCGACGATCTTCGGGATGAGCTTGTCAGCAGCGTCGCCGACCGTGACGATGACGGAGATCGCCATGCAGCGCTCGCCCGCAGAGCCGTACCCAGCGTTGACAGCGGAGTCGGCTGCGAGATCCATATCGGCGTCAGGGAGGACCACCATGTG
>JAQAZV010000033.1:0-5517 GCA_032127155.1 Acidimicrobiia bacterium | reverse complement strand
CCCATCGACATCCTCCTGGATGGCAATCTCGGCGATGTGCTCTGGGGTCTGATGCAGCCCGGTGTAGATGACCTCACACCCGGCGTCCCTGAGTGCACGCGCAACGACCTTCGCCCCGCGGTCGTGCCCGTCGAGGCCAGGCTTGGCGATGAGGATCCGGATCGGCATCGCCGTCGATGGTAGTTGCCGATGCGGACCTGCCGGAGAGGGAGTGGAGCGAAACCGCAGCGCCCGACTATGCCCCCAGGAACTCCCGGTACCAGTACCCGCTCTCCTTGATCGTGCGCTCGAAGGTCTGATAATCGACGTGGACGATGCCAAATCGCATGGAGTACCCCCTCGCCCACTCGAAGTTGTCGAGCAACGACCAGACGAAGTAGCCCTTCACGTTTGCACCCTCGCCCATCGCTTCGTGTACGGCCGCGATGTGTGATTCGAGGTATTGCTGGCGAAGCGGGTCAACCACCCGGCCGTCCGGGTCGATCTCGTCCGGGTATGCGGCACCGTTCTCCATGATCATCAGCGGTAAACCGGGAGCCCATTCGCTCACGCGGTTCAACATCCAGATGAGCCCGGAGGGTTCCACGCCCCAACCCATGTCGGTCAGGTGCCCAGGGGGTGTCGCCAACGTGGCATTCGGGACGCCTGGCCACTCACGCATCGGTTCAGCGCCCGGGTCGAGCTCGATGTGATTGATGTTGTAGTAGTTGACGCCGAGGAAATCGATCGGCTCCGCAGCTGCCGCGAGCGTGGCGACGTCGATTCGATCTGCAACGCCGAGGGCTTCGTGGATGCGGCGCACGGTGTCGGGGTACTTGCCGTCGAGGACCGCTGCCGCGAAAAGGCGGTTGTGAATGGCGTCGATACCCGCAGCTGCGGCCTTGACCTCAGCCGAACCGTTGTCAGGCCACGCAGGGATCAGGTTGAGAACGATCCCGAGTCGATCCTCGGAGCGTGGCGCGGTCGCTCGCATCGCTGCGATCGCTGCGTGGTGGGCGAGCATGAGGTGATGGGCGACAATGAAGGAAATTCCGGGATCCGTCATCCCAGGGGCGTGATCCCCCGAGGAGTGACCGAGGAAAGCTGAGCACCATGGCTCGTTGAGGGTTGTCCAGATCGTGACGAGATCTCCGAGCACATCCTTCGCCGTGGCGGCGTAGTCGGCGAACCAAACGACGGACTCGGGGTTTGCCCACCCTCCCCTGTCCTGGAGGGCCTGTGGGAGATCCCAGTGGTAGAGCGTGACGGCAGGCGTGATACCCCTCTCGAGCAGGGCGCTGCAGAGGCTCCGGTAGAACGCAACGCCCTCCTGGTTCACGGCACCGGTCCCGTCGGGTATGAGCCGGGACCATGAGATGGAAAAGCGGTACGCGTTGACCCCGATATCAGACATGAGATCGACGTCCTCGAGGAACCGGTGATAGTGATCATCCGCCATGTCACCCGTGTCACCATTCCGCGTCATCCCAGGGGTGTGCGAAAAGGTGTCCCAGATCGATGGTCCACGGCCGCCTTCGTCGACAGCACCCTCTATCTGATAGGCAGCAGTTGCGACTCCCCACAGGAAGTCGCGGGGAAAGTCGCGTGCGGTCAGCTCCACGTTGTCTCCGTTCGTTGCCGGATGGGGATTCGGCGAAGGTTCCAGCCGACGTCATCGGGTGCCTGTCGGACAGATTCGCCGATCATTCGATGGCTGGGCCGCTTCCCCCAGAAATCGTGCGTCAGCCTAGGCGACCACCCGGAAGAAGCCCGTCGAAATGGGTGTTTCGATCAATCATCCTGGCCCACGGTCACAAGGCGGATGACAGCATCAACACACGTTTCGACCGAGGCGGTCGCATCGACTCGGCCAAGGGTGCAGACCTCGAGGTGGCGCCGCCTGGTGCTGCGAAGTCTCCGAGCCTCCTCCTCCGAGATGACCCGACGGTGGACGCCCGTCGTCCTCCTTGCGGACAGGACGTCGTCGGGGGCGTCGAGCCAGACACCCAGATGTGCCTCGAGGAGGGCTCGGCCAGCGGGGTTGTCGACCACGCTCTCCGCAGGGGCGATCACTGCAGGGGGAATCGTCATGACCATCCGTTCGAAGACGGCGAGTTCGATCGCGTGCAGGTCCTCCACCCCTCGGGTGGTGGCGAGCTCGGATCCCGTGATGCCGAGATCCGATTCGATCATCTCATCCGAGTCCAGGAACACCCGACCGATGGCGGCAGCGACCGAGCCGCCGATCGCGGACTTGCCGACGCCCATGGGGCCGATCAGAACGATGTGGGTGGCAGGAATCTCCATGGCCCGAGGACCATACATGTGAACCTCTGGTCCGACCACGTACGGCACGTGCAACAATCGATCTCGCATGGAAGCCGACATCCTCAACCTCAACCCATTCATCGTCCTGGTCGCATCCCTCACCCTTGTCGTTGCCGCAATGGCGGTGTCGTGGTGGCTCGGTCTCGGGGTCGGACGGTCGATCGCATGGGCATCAGCCAGGGCAGCCGTCCAGCTGATCGCCGTGGGCATCCTGCTGGCCGTCATGATCGACTCGACCTGGGAGTGGCTGCTCGCGCCGGTCTGGATCGTGGCCATGATCGTGATCGCAACGAACGTGGTGGAGCGCAGGGCGAAGCGCTCGGCGGTCAGGGTGCCAGCAGCAGTAGCGATCACCGCATCGGTCGCCCTGGCTCTCGCCGTCGTGTTCGGCCTCGGGATCCTTCCACCGGAACCGATCGAGATGATCGTGATTGCGGGCATCACGATCGGAAACACGCTACCGGCGACGGTGGTCGCCAACGATCAGGTCCGGAAGCAACTTACGGACGGCAGACCAGCCATCGAAGGTCTCCTCGCACTCGGAATCGACGCCAAACGGTCGACGCGCTACATCGTCGCGGAATCGACGCGCGTGGCGCTCATGCCGCAGATAGAACGCACGAAGGTGGTCGGTCTCATTGCCCTTCCCGGTGCGTTCACCGGTCTCCTCATCGCAGGTGTGCCGCCGCTCGAAGCCGCCATCGTCCAACTGGTGGTCATGTATCTGGTTCTCGGATCCGTCGCGGTTTCTGCGTCCGTGGTGGCCTTCGTCACGGCACGATCGGCGTTCACACCCGACCAGCGGCTCGTGGAAGCCTGATCACACCTTCTCGAGCGGTGCCCAAGCAAGCAGAAGTCGCTTGGCGCCGTGACCATTGAAAACCACGACAGCTTCGGCACGATCACCTGCACCGACGATCTCGCGCACGACGCCCTCACCCCAGTGGGAATGGCGCACCCTGTCACCGGTCTCGATGTCAGCATCCGATACCGTCGAGACCTGTGATCTGGCCTCGAGGGTGCGGCTTCTTCGCATCCGCTTCGCCTTCGAGGTCAGGTGGTCAGGGATTTCCGAGAGGAAGCGGCTCGGGCCGTTGTAGTTGTTCTGTCCGAACAGGGTTCGACTCCAGGCCCTCGTGAGGTAGAGACGCTCCTCGGCACGGGTGAGCCCGACGTAACACAGGCGTCGTTCCTCCTCGAGTTCGGCTGGGTCCCCCAGGGCCCTCATATGGGGGAAGACACCATCCTCGAGCCCGGTGAGGAACACGGCGCGGTACTCGAGGCCTTTGGCATTGTGGAGGGTCATCAGGGTCACGGCGGACGTCGCTTCGAGGCTGTCGACATCGGTGACGAGACTGATCGACTCGAGGAAGAGCTGCAGCTTCCCGATCCCATCGAGGGCATTCCAGTCATCGGGACCCATCGATGCCGGGCCCATCTCCTCGAAATCCGCTGCGGCACTGAGGAGTTCCCTGAGGTTCTCTTCCCTGCCCATGGCCTCGATGGATCGTTCGGCCCTGATCATGTCGAGATAGCCCGTGTCGTTGAGCACCGCATCGACCGCTGCCTCGAGACCTGCGCTGGCCTTGATCGTGATGACGTCGAGCAACGCCACGAAATCGAGGATCGCGTTCTGGGCCCGTGGTGTGAGCGCGTCGATATCCCGTGCCTCTCGCAGCGCTTCGAGGAAGGAGAGACCGTTGGCGTCGGCGTACCGATCAACGTGTGCGACTGATGTGTCACCGATTGCTCGCTTCGGGGTGTTGATGACCCGCTTCAACGAAACCTGGTCGTCCGGGTTGACCATCGCCTTGAGGTAGGCAATCGCATCCTTCACCTCGCGACGGTCGTAGTACTTGAGCCCGCCGACGACCTGATAGGTCACCCCGAAGCGGACGAAGAGTTCTTCAATGACTCGTGACTGGGCGTTGGTTCGATAGAAGACCGCGACCTCATCGAGGTGAACGCCGAGATCCTGAAGCCTGGCGACCTCTTCCGCGATGAATGCGGCCTCCTCGTGCTCGTCCTCCGCCTCGAACATGACGATCGGTTCACCAGCACCCTCATCCGTCCAAAGCCGTTTTGGCTTGCGGGACACGTTGTTCGTGATGACGGCATTCGCTGCATCGAGGATGGTCTGTGTCGAGCGGTAGTTCTGCTCGAGCAGGATGATCCGAGCGTCGGGATAGTCCTTCTCGAACTCGAGGATGTTTCGCATGTCGGCGCCCCTGAAGGCATAGATCGACTGATCGGAGTCCCCCACCACGCAGAGATTCCTGTGCTTGGCGGCAAGCAACTTGACCAACATGTACTGCGCGTGGTTCGTGTCCTGATACTCGTCCACGAGGATGTATCGGAAGCGGTTCTGCCAGTGCTCGAGCACGGCAGGGAACGCCTGGAACACCTCGACGGCGAGCTTCAGGATGTCGTCGAAGTCCACGGCCGATGCCTCGACGAGCCTCTGCTGGTAGAGGCGATAGATGTCGGCAACCTTCTCGTGGTAGAACCCCGAATCGCTCGACGCATACGTCTCGTGATCCACGAGCTCGTTCTTCGCCTTCGAGATGGCTCCCTTGATCTGGCGAGGAGGGAATCGCTTCGGGTCGAGGTCGAGGTCCTTGATGCACATCGTGATGAGGCGGTTCGCATCGGCTTCGTCATAGATCGTGAACGACGACCGGTACCCGAACCTGTGGATCTCCTGGCGGAGGATGCGCACACACGCAGCATGGAACGTTGACACCCACATGTCCCACGCGACACGACCGATGAGGGACTGGACGCGTTCCTTCATCTCGCCAGCGGCCTTGTTCGTGAACGTGATCGCGAGAACCTCGTACGGGGATACCCCGAGGTCCCGAACGAGATGTGCGATCCGATACGTCAATACGCGGGTCTTCCCTGAACCGGCGCCAGCCATGACAAGGACCGGCCCGTCAGTGGCGGCTACGGCTTCACGTTGGGTCGGGTTGAGCGAGGCGAACAGCACCGATTCGGACATTCGCGGCGAGTGTACCGGGCGGCCCAGTCAGAATCACAGGCGTGTAGCTCACCGGAGGCGGACCCCAACGCGAAGGTGCGAATGGAATCGGGTCGACGGGGACACCGTCAGGAAGCCATGCCAGCCTTGGTCGAGTGTGGCTCCTTGTCGATGAGCTCACGGAGCTTCTCGACGAGCGCGCCCTTTGCGAAGTCTGCCTTGTCGAAGAA
>JAQAZV010000032.1:0-2694 GCA_032127155.1 Acidimicrobiia bacterium | reverse complement strand
GACCGCCCTGACGGCCGTCTTCGAGGACGGCACCGTCAGTGGGCTCGCTGGCTGTAACAACTTCACAGGTGGCTACACGCTCGACGGCGACTCGATCACGATCGGTCCGCTCGCATCGACCCTCGCCTTCTGCGACGGCATCATGGATCAGGAACAGCTGTACCTGACGCTGCTCCAATCCTCCACCACCTATGAGGTCGATGGCGACAAGCTCACGTTGAGCAGCGGCGGATCGGCGAGCCTCATCTTCTCGGAGGGCGAGGCATCGGGGTCCTGACGCAGAACGTGACCACTGCGAAGTCTGAGACCGGGCGGCCCACCGTCCGTTGGGGCATCATTTCGACTGCCGACATCGGCATGAAGAAGGTGACGCCCGCCATCCAACGGGCATCGAACTCATTCGTTGCGGCTATCGCCTCGCGGAACGCCGAGAGTGCGATGGAAGCGGCTGCGGAGCTTGGGATCCCGACAGCGTACGACTCATATGAGGCACTGCTCGCCGACGAAACGATCGACGCCGTCTACATCCCACTCCCGAACGATTTGCATGCAGAGTGGACGATCAGGGCGGCTGAGGTGGGCAAGCACGTCTTGTGCGAGAAGCCGCTCGCCATGAGCTCGACCCAGGCCACGGAGATGGTCGATGCCTGCGCCGACGCCGGTGTCCTCCTCCAGGAGGCCTTCATGTATCGCCACCACCCCTCGTGGGTGGAGGCCGTACGCCTCGTCCGCAGTGGCGCGATCGGGACGGTCCAGGCTGTTTCAGCGGCCTTCAGCTATTACAACGACGACTCGTCGAACATCCGCAATCGCGTTGAGAACGGCGGAGGTGCCGTGATGGACATCGGGTGCTACCCGATCAACGTGGCGCGGTTGATCTTCGAATCCGAACCTGACGGCGTGGCCTCCGTGGTGCGCAGGGATCCACGGATGGGGATCGACATCGTCACGTCGGCCGTCCTCGGTTTCCCCGGCGGTGGTCAGGCGAGCTTCACCTGCTCGACGCGGGCCGAGGACTACCAGCGTGTCCACATCCTCGGCACCGACGGTCGTATCGAGATCGAGATCCCCTTCAACATCCCGCCGGACAGGGAGACCCGGATCCTCGTCACGTCGGGTGGGCAACCACCGACGGACCCGGACACCGAGAGGATCGTCTTCCCACCAAAGGATCAGTACACCGTGCAGGCAGAACTGTTTGCCGAAGCCGTCCTCTCGGGCGGCCCGGTACCCGTTCCACCGGCAGATGCCGTCGCGAACATGAAGGTCATCGAGGCGGTCCTCGCCTCCTGACCGAAGGAAGAAGAGGTTGAGACATGACCGAAAGACTTCAGGGCAAGACCGTCGCCATCACCGGGGCGAGCTCGGGCATCGGTGCTGCGAGCGCACGAGCACTCGCCGCTGAGGGAGCCTTCGTTGTCCTTGGCGCTCGACGTCGCGACCGACTCGAACAGCTGGCTGTCGACTTCGGCGACCGGGTCGAGGTGGTCGAGATGGATGTGCGCGATCCCGAGGCCTCCCGCAGGCTCGTCTCCCGATCGATCGACCGTTTCGGACGACTCGACGCCCTTGTCGCCAATGCAGGCATCGGCGCATATGGCGGAATCATGGATCTGACGGATGATCAGCTTGCCGCGATGATGGATACCAACGTCGCGGGAACGGTTTGGCCGATCCGTGCCGCGGTCCCGACGTTCCTCGAGCAGGGCTTCGGGGACATCGTGATCATCGCGTCCGTCGCTGGTCTCCGTGGTGCAGGGGACGAAGCCGTCTATGCAGCAACGAAGTTCGCCCAGGTCGGCCTTGCAGGTGGCCTCGATCGCGAGCTCCGTGCCAATGGGATCAGGGTGAGCACGCTGTGCCCCGGTGGTACCGCAACCGAATTCGCGATGGGTGCGGGTCGTACACCGGACATGCCAGGCCTCGACGACATGCTTCGCCCCGAGGACGTGGCGGCCGCGGTCGTGACCGTCCTTTGCCAGCCTCGGTCGATGCGAACCCTGGTCTGGAGCATGAGGAGCAGCGAAGAGGCCGACTGACCGGGATCGGTCAGTGAAGCTCCTCGAGCTCGGTCTCGCTGACTTCCGTCGGCAGCTTGCCAATGATGATCATGCCGAGGACTTCGTCCTTGGTGACGTCGCGCTTGTTCACGGTCCCGACCAGCTTTCCCTGGAGCATGACACTGATGCGGTCCGCGAGGTCGAAGACGTCGTGGATGTCATGGCTGATGAGGAAGATGCCGATCCCCTCCTCCTTGAGTTGCTTGATCAGCTCTCCCACCTGAGCGGTCTCAGCGGGACCGAGCGCGGCCGTCGGCTCGTCCATGATGAGGATGCGGGCGTTGAAGTGGACCGCTTTGGCGATCGCCACCGACTGGCGCTGACCGCCTGACAGTGAGCTGACCGGAACCTTGAAGTTCAGGAACCGAGGGTTGAGACGGCCCATGACTTTTCGGGTCGCGTCCTCCATGGCGATGTCGTCGAGCGTGCCCCATCCAGTCGTCAGCTCCCGACCCAGGAACATGTTCCCAGGAGCATCGATGTTCTCCGCGAGGGCGAGCGTTTGGTAGATCGTCTCCACACCCAGGGCTCGCGCGTCCCTCGGAGTTTCGATTTTCACGGGCTTTCCCTCAATGAAGATCTCGCCGGAGTCTGCGGGGTGGGCACCCGACAGCGTTCTGATCAGGGTGGTCTT
>JAQAZV010000031.1:0-2676 GCA_032127155.1 Acidimicrobiia bacterium | reverse complement strand
TCGGAGAAGAAGAGGCTCTCGCTGCAAGCGACGAGCCGAACTCCGCCGGTTGACGTCGGCCGTAATCATCCCTGCCAGGCCGGGGCCCGTGAGAAGTCGCCGGCCAGCCATTGCGGGCAGGTCGATTCACTGGTGCTGCACACCTGGTAGATGTGGTTGCCGCTGTCTTCCTTGATGAACGACTCGTCCCGGCATGTTGTTTCTTCGACACCCGAAAACAGTTCTGTCGGATCTTGGCGCCTCATGACACGCGACAAGGCGTCGATGTCGTTCCAGGTGAGGGTGACAACAGGCAGGGCGCGAGTGTTCGAGACTGCCGCTTCGGAAGGCGAGCTGGACTCGAGGGTGGCTCGGTGTCGGAGGAACATCCCTTCGGGCGTAGGAGAACGACTCAACTGTCTTGCAATGCGTGGGTCACAAGCGTTACGATTCGTGGGTCGCAAGCGTTGCGTTGCATGGGTCACATGTGTTGTATTTCGAGGGACAGTTTGTGAGTCTGACCTCCGACAATGAGGATCTGAGTGGATTACATCCCCCGACTAGCGGATGTTGAATTACAGGCGAGGCTCTCGTCGGCAGGCGCTGTAGTCATCGAAGGAGCCAAGGCAGTTGGGAAGACGGCCACGGCCCAGAGGCAAGCCGGGAGTGTGGTCTTCCTCGACACGGATCTGAATGCTCGCACGGCAGCCGAACTTGATCCTTCCCTCGTTCTCCAAGGGGCGACGCCGCGGCTGATCGACGAGTGGCAGACGGTCCCCGCCATCTGGAATCACATACGACGCGAAGCCGACGAACGCGGTGCGCCGGGTCAATTCATTCTCACCGGATCTGCAGTCGCCGCGGACGATACGACTCGCCACACCGGGGCGGGTCGCATTTCCCGACTTCGTATGAGGACGCTCTCGTTGCGCGAATCTGGGGCCTCGTCGGGTGCAGTAACTCTGTCCGGCATTCTGCAATCCCAGGCGGTATCTACACCGGCGGCACATCTCACACTGCCCGACGTGGCCGATCTCATCATCCGTGGCGGATGGCCGGCAACGATTGATCGTGAGATCACATCGGCCGCTCGGTATGTCGTCGACTACCTCGAGGAGATCTCTCGAGCCGACATCGTTCGCGTCGACAACGTCAGACGCGATCCAGCGCTCGTGCGGAAGCTGCTGAGATCCCTCGCGCGGAACACGTCAACCGAGGCCACGCTTCAGACGCTTGCTACCGATGTCGGCGGGTCGGACGCTCCATTGGGGATCGACACAACTCGAGACTACCTCTCGGCGTTGGAGGGTCTGTTCATCGTCGAGAACCAGCCTGCGTGGTCACCGAATCTCCGGTCCAAGTCGATCCTTAGGAGGGCACCGAAGCGACACTTCGTCGATCCCTCACTCGCCGTGGCGGCGCTGAGAGCCGATCGTGTGAGGCTACTTGAGGATCTGAACCTCCTTGGGTTGCTCTTCGAGTCGCTTGTGATCCGGGATCTGCGCATCTACGCCTCGGCGAACGACGCCACCGTGTCTCACTACCGCGACAACACCGGCCTCGAGGTCGACGCTGTCGTCGAGACCGATGATGGGAAGTGGGCCGCTTTCGAGATCAAACTCGGTGGCGACGTCCGCATCGATGATGCCGCAGCGAGTCTTTTGCGCTTCCGGGACCGGGTCGATACGTCGAAGGTCGGCGATCCGGCCACACTCGCCGTCATCGTGGGATCGGGCTACGCATACGAGCGAGAAGACGGTGTCGCTGTTCTCCCCATCACGCACCTGGGTGCGTAGTAGGAGAGCGACAACGGTAGAGAGACCGGAGTGTCACGCATCAGCCGGTGCTCAATACTCGCTCACGTCCCCGCACGATCCAGGCGATTTGTGGCGTCAAAACTGCACGTTCACCTCGTTCGAGCAGATCGGTGCCTGGGTGATGGAGCCACAGAAGTGATACGTGTATTCGACACTATCTCCCTTGGCGACTGATCGAGGTAGATCGTGCCTGCAACCGCGACCGCCAGGATCGACCCGTCACGGTACGCCGTGTACGGCGCGTTTCCACCGCGTCCCAAGGGGAGATCGGTCCCGGACACTGCGACGAGGACCTGTCGACCGACACCCGCGCGATGACCTTGGTGTCGTGATTTGGTCCGTCCCACCAAGTGGATAGACTTCAGTGGTCGAGAGGCCCGAGGACGGGGCCAGGCGGAAACACCGAGAGGGCGTCGACACGTGCGCAACGAATACTTCGGCGACTACGTGACCGTCGCCATCTTTCTCCTCGCCGGGCTACTCCTCGTTGCGGCCGCCATCTTCACGGCCAGGCTCGTCGCTCCTCGCCGTCCCAGTCTCCTCAAGGGCACCGCGTACGAGTCGGGCATCGAACCAATCGGCGGCGGGTGGAACCAGAGCCACATCCGCTACTACGTCTTTGCCCTGCTGTTCCTCGTCTTCGACGTCGAGGCCATCTTTATCTTCCCGTGGGCCGTCTCGACCGACCACTTCAAGAGCATTGGAAATGGGGGCCTCGTCTTCTTCGAGATGTTCGCCTTCGTGCTGATCCTCGTCCTCGGCCTCGTCTACGCGATCCGCAAGGGTGTGCTGCGATGGGAGTAGTCGAGAAGTTCGGCGGGATCAAGCCCGTCTCGTGGCTGCTCAACTGGTCGCGGAAGTACTCGCTCTGGTACTTCCA
>JAQAZV010000030.1:0-2834 GCA_032127155.1 Acidimicrobiia bacterium | reverse complement strand
GGTCGTCCTCGTCCGTGATCGCCAGTCCCTCGAGCCCGATACGGAACTCGCCAGCGATCTGCAGTGCGACACGGCTGGTCGTGAGAACGACCAGTTCATCGGTCGCCTCGAGCAAGGTCGTCGTGACATCTCGCGCCGCGCCGACGACGTGCTCGCAGTTGTCGAGGATCAGGAGGCCGCGCCTCCCAGCGAGAACAGCAGAAGCAGCGACGTCGGCGCCTCCCACCGCTCCCACGGCTGCGCCGATCGCAGGGAGCACGCCGCGGCCCTCGTTGATCCTCGCCAGATCAACGAACCAGATGCCGTCCGGGAAGCGGTCCCGCAGCGAAGCGGCAACCTCGACCACCAGCCGCGTCTTCCCGATACCGCCCGGTCCTGTCACGGTCACGAGTCGGTGACCCTTCACGGCATCGATCAGTCGCGCCCTGTCGTCCTCCCGACCGACAAAGCTCGTGAGATACGTCGGCAGGTTCACGATGCGTCGGCGATCCGGCAGATCGAGGGCAGGGTCGTGCAGCAGGATCTGTTCCTCGAGGCGCATCAGGCGAGGCGACGGCTCGATGCCCATCTCCTGCCCGAAGAGGGTGCGAACCTCCTGATACGTTCGCAACGCGTCGGCTTGGCGACCCGAGGAATACAACGTCCGCATCAACAGTGCCCATGCATGCTCATCCAACGGCCGACGGTGGCACAGGTCCTCAGCCTCGCTGACCGATGGCGTTCCCCCGGCTGCAAACCTGGCCTCGAGACGTTCGAATTCAACACTTGCTTGCAGCTCGGTGAGCCTGACGATCTCCGGTTCGACGACACGGAGGTCTTCGAGTCCCTCGAAGGGTCGGCCCCTCCACAGACCCAACGCGATGTCGAACTGGTCAATGGCGGCAGTTGGATCCACGAAGGCTCGTCGGCGGGCATCTTCGGCACGGACCTCGAACATCTGGCCATCCACCTCGTCGCCGACTCCCAGCACGAGGCGGTAGCCCGCCGTGTCGCGCTGAATGCGATCCTTACCGAGGACTCGCCTGAGGTTCGAGATGTGTGTGTAGAGGGACGCCACGGCTCGCGTGCTCGGTGCATCACCCCACACCTCTGTCACCATCCGGTCGATCGATACCGAGTGGCCGGGGTCCACAAGCAGCATGGCGAGAACCTCCAAGTGCCGTCGACCACCCAAGGGCAGCTGGTGCCCTTCATCGACTACCTCGACCGGTCCCAGGATGCCGAACCGCATGACACCCCGAGGCTACCTCCTGACCTCCATGCCTCGTTTGGATTGTCTTGAGGGCGCGAGAGGACGATGGTCGCGAAGGCCCCGGACCATCACCGGCAGAGGAAGGACGGACATGCCAACGGTCGATGCCATCACCTATGTGGTCGACGACATGGCCGTTTCGCTCAACTTCTATCGGTTGCTCGGATTCGACATCCCAGCTTCTGCTGACGCCAGCGGCTACGTGACCTTCGACCAAGAAGGTGTCAGGCGGATTGCCTGGAGCACGAAGGCCTTCGAAGGACTGGCTGAACCTGACAGTGCATGCCTCTCTTCGGCTGGTGGGTCCGTCGCTCTCAGCGTCCGGTGTGGTCAGCCAGCAGCCGTCGACGACCTGTTCCGGACGATCGTCGAGGCAGGCCATGCGTCCGTCGTCGCCCCGATGGACGCGCCCTGGGGTGCGCGACACTGCCGAGTCCTCGACCCGGACGGCAACCCGGTCGACCTCTTCGCACCACTCCCCTGAATGCACGACGCCTCGCCGGCCTGTCCCAAGGTCACAGCGAGGTTCACGAGGTTCGTGATCGCGATTGTGGGGCCCACGAGGGGCCCCACAATCATCAGCTTCGGCGGCTGCTAGTTGTGCACGAACACGAAGTCCGTCTGCGTGATCTTCAGCTCACCGTCCGTCGTCTCGTGGATCTCGAACGTGAGCGCCGAGGCGAACGACTGGCTCCCGGACGACGTTCGGATGCCCTGCGTGACCACGTACCGACCCTCTGGTTCGGCAGCGATCAGGAATGGCCCAGCAATCGACTCCGCCGTGTAGCCAGGTGTGCTGAAGTGCGACGGGAGCTCCTGAAGCGTGACCTTCTGCTCACCGTACATGTGGTACCCGGTCGGCCGATAGAGGTCGACCACGGAACCGTCAGCTCGGTCGTTGGCCGCCCACCATTCGTCGATCAAGTCCGCCACATCTGCGGGAACCTCCGTCGCCTCGTCATCGGACGACGCGGAATCGCTCCCACACGCCGAGAGCGCCAACGCGATCACGAGTCCTGCTGCAGCAATGATCTTCCATCTCATGTGCTCCTCCTTTCCCACGATCAGCATCCCGCACCCGGCTCAATAGAAACCAAAGTCCAGAAGAGGAACCGTGCGACGGATCCTCCGTGATCCCGATGACGGCACGCCTGGCGAGTGGTTTCGCCGGCTCCCAGGTACCGCTTCGATCGGACGTCGCCGACCCGTCAATGCACCACATGCCCGCACCGAGAGGTTCGGATGGCGATGGCTGAGGTCCGGACAGCGGCCGAACCGCCCCACGACGAACCATCGCCCCACCACATCAGACGCGGGGAGCAGACGCGCTCAGCGGCATACCCACTCAACTGGGTGCGGCTGCCGCCCGCTCCTTGAGCACACGGATCGAAGCGGACGCTCGGTGCAGGCAGGAGTCCGTCCCACGAATTGGCTCGTCCGGGGGCGGAAATCGGGAGTAGGTTGGGGGGAGAGGCCGAAAGGCAGCGCCGTGCACATCGCTCTGGTGGCCATGTCAGGAGTCAGGGCCTACAACGCCGAGCTGACGGCCATCGGCCTCAGCCTCCCGGGGTTTGTCGAGCGC
>JAQAZV010000029.1:0-4004 GCA_032127155.1 Acidimicrobiia bacterium | reverse complement strand
ATCGTCGTGACCGGCGCTGGATCGGCCTCGCGGTCGCCGGCTCCGTCGACGACGACACTGCCATCGGGGAGCTGACGAGCGGACCATGCTTCGTCGACCGGCTCCCACAGATACTCGTCATCGGTGAGACCCGCGAGGCGCTTGACCAGCTGGTCGAACATGCGATCCATCGAGTCGAGAATGACGTCGGCAACCTCGGTGGACGGTCGGCGTGGCGCGGGCGTCATCGCTCTACTCAACACGCGGGCTGACAATGGAGTCAACGCCTTCACCCGAACAAGACGGCCTCGGGTCACCGACGCCGCAGCAAAGCGAACAATCCCGCGCACCTGACCGAGCGCATCGGTGCGGATCCGGGCCGGGTCGCGGCCGCTTCCCGAGGCGTGAAGATGTGCTACCCCGAGACGGTGTCCGACCTCCCACACTTCGCCGTATACCGCTCGCTTGAGTGCCCGCATCAGTCCGCGACTATCGCTCGGGTTCGGACTCTGCGCGGTTGAGCGATACGTGCCGTTGCGCGCTCTCTCGACCGTCGAACGACATGTTGGGGTCCCTAGAGCCCCGCTTCCTCGATCACCTGCGTCAGATGTTCGGCGATGACGACGGGAACGGCCACCTCCATGTAGTGAGGTGACTCCACCTCGGTCATCGATCCTTGTGGGAAGCTGGCTACGTATTCGGCGAGGACGTCGAGAATCGCGTCGTCATAGGCTGCTACTCCCATGGTTGGCCATCCGGACGGCATGGCGAGCAGGTAGTGGAACGGCACATCGGGCGGGTTCATCTCAAGTGCTTCGTGCAGAGCCGCATAGTGGCTGAGCTTCTCCAAGCTGTCCCGGTCCTCGTCGGGGTCGTAACGCTTGTCCTCGGGAATCACCGGGTCGAGGGTGATGTCCCCGGGGAACAGCCCGTCCAAAGAGACCATGCCCAGCACGTCGTCGGGGTAGCTAGCGGAGTAGATGTGAGCAAGCAAACCTCCAAAACTGGCTCCAAGGAGCACGTACGGAGGCTCGATCCCGGCTCCCTCCATCAGCGCATGGAGGTCCTCCGCTGCGGTCACGCCGGTGAAGTATCCCTGGACATCGTCGCTCCTCCCTACGTTTCGTCGTTCATAGGAGCAGAACCGGTATTCGCCCCCCAAGGTCGATCGAATCGCACTGGAGCTTTCCGTAGCTGAGAACCCAGGCTGATCGATGGAACCGTGGAGGTAGATGATGGTCGGGGTTCCGCTTCCTTGGCATTCCATGTAGAGGTTGATTCCGCTGCCGACATCAAACATGCCGGATACGGTTTCCGGACTGCCTGGAGGCGATGTCGCCGCTGCGGCCTCCCCGACTGTTGTCGTGACAGCGTCCCCGTTGGCTGTCGTTGTTGTTTCGGTTCCACCAGCACTGCACGCCGCCACCAGGAGGACGATGCCGGCCAATAGCGACGACGAGTGAATACTCACGGTGCCTACCCCCTGAAGAGTCCGCAGTCAACTGCGTTGGACTTGGCGGTCGCGAGGCACGGAGCCGCTATTGCCTGAGGTCGGCGAAGGAGCCCTCGTCGGCACTCGCCTCTGCCCAGAAAGATACTCAATCCGTCCGTCTGCGTACAGTGAACTTGCCTCGGTTTCTTGGACACCTGATTACGCGGGAGACCGTGTAGGAAGGAGCCCATAGCCGGCAAGATGCTCGCCGCCGCCCCACGCAAATCGGCCGCCCCGTAATCCCGTCTACGCCGTCGCGAGCGCGCCGCACTTCGGCCCAAGCCGAGCACCCGATATTCACGTTGGGAATACCTCGTCTTCAGTCGAGCAAGAGCGGCGCGAGACTCCGGTGATGACGCAGGACGCGGATGGCGAGCGACTCGAGGGCGGCTCGCAGACTGAGGTCAGGCGGCTCGGAGATGTGGTCATCAGGCAGCGTGGACCGCAAAGCGAGACTGTCATCCGCTTGCTTGGTCATCTCGGAGATCGCGGCTTCGAGGCTGCGCCGCGCCCGGTCGATGACGGCTTCACCATCGACGGCGACGAGCAGTTGACCTACATCGAAGGCAGCAGCCCTCAACCGCTGGCGTGGAACGACGAGGCCGCATGGCACATCGGTCGTCTCGTCCGCGAACTTCACAACGCCACTACAGACTTCGACTGCGGGTCCTTGCCGGCGTGGCGCCCCTGGTTTGCACGCTCCTTGCCCGGCAGCAGTCCGGTGATCGGACACGGCGATCTTGGACCGTGGAACATCCTCGCTCGTGAGTCGCTGCCCGTGGCGTTCATCGACTGGGACAACGCTGGACCAGTGGATGCGGTGTGGGAACTCGCGCAGGTCGCGTGGCTCAACGCTCAGCTCCACGACGACGACGTCGCAGAACTCAATGCGCTGCCCGACACCGCGACGCGACTTGCGCAGTGCGCCGCGATCCTCGACGGCTACGAACTGTCCTCAGATCAACGAGTCGGCTTTGTGGACAGGATGATCGAGTTCGCCCTTCGCAGCACCCGAGAGGAAGCACAGATCTACGCGATCACCAGCGACACGACGAGCCCAGCGCCCGACGGATTCCCGATCCTCTGGGCCGTGGCCTGGCGCGCCCGTGCTGCAGCGTGGATGCTTGACCACCGATCCGAGATCGAACGAGCGATCAGCTGACCGCCCCACACTTCGCCACGCAGAATCTCGGGTCATCGCGCAGCAGCGCCACTCGGTATCGGCCCAACCGTGACACGAGATAATCGCGGCAGGCGAGACCAGGACGATGACCCTCGGTGGTCGCGCTATGAGCGGCCTCTCGACGCCGTGGGCCTGACCGACTGCGCCGGTACGCGAGTGGTCGTCACTCCGGATCGGGTTGAGCGAAGTTTGCGCCTAGGAAGCTTGGTGGTAGTCGGGTACGACGGCGAGTCAGCTTTCAAGGTGGTACTGCAAGCCTTTCGCGCTTGTCGATCAATCGGTGAGGGATTGCGAAGGGTGCAGCCCGAGGAGATCGACTGTCGGGTCCGTCATCGCCCGTGTCTTCCTGGTGGTCGTCGATGACTGGGTCCTCGACCGCGAAGCGGCGTCCTTTACTGCCTCGCGGTTGAGAATTTCGTCTGCTCAGCGGGGAGCGTCTGCGTACCGAAGGTACGGCTTGAACTCCTCGACGTTGTCGAACTGCTTCTTGGCATCCTCGGTGGAGACGGCCAGGCCGACGATGACCCGCTGGCCGGGCTTCCAGTCAGCCGGAGTGGCGATCGGATGGGCATCAGTGGCCTGCAGGGCGTCGATGACTCGCACGATCTCGTCAAAGTTGCGGCCCACCGACTTGGGGTAGGTGAGCATCAAGCGCAGCTTGTTCGCCGGGTCGACGATGAAGACCGAGCGCACCGTGGAGGTATCGCCTTCGCCGGGGTGGATCATGTCGTAGAGCTCGGCGATGCGATGGTCGGGGTCCGCCACGATCGGGAAGTTGAGTTCGGTTCCGGTGACCTCGCCGATGTCGGGTGCCCACTTGTGGTGGTCCTCGATGGGGTCGATCGACAGTGCCATGGCCTTGGTGTTGCGCTTGGCGAACTCGTCCTTGAGCGCGGCAGTGCGTCCCAGCTCGGTGGTGCATACGGGGGTGAAGTCGGCGGGGTGGCTGAAGAACACCGCCCAGGAGTCCTGCTTCCAGTCGTGGAAGGAGATCTCGCCGTCGGTGGTCATTGCGGTGAAGTCGGGGGCGGTGTCGCCCAGATGAAGTCCCATGATGTTGCTCCGTTCAGGTAATACCCCGTTGGGTATGTACTGGCCAACCGTTGCGAAGCCGGCCGTATTCCAAGTGCCGGGCGGGGCGTCGACGTATGCCTTCGACCTGTTCGTTTCCTCGCTGTCGGAGAGGACGCCCCGACGGTACGTCCTGCCTTGGAGCCGAGATCGGCTTCGAGGACGGTTGTGTCCGGCGCGGGTTTAGAGCGCGGTCAACCCTGCCACGATGCGAACGTCAGGAGTTGATCTGAGTGACCGCGAGTAGGAGTCCGAGGCCAGCGAGGAACGCGAGCGTCG
>JAQAZV010000028.1:0-18678 GCA_032127155.1 Acidimicrobiia bacterium | reverse complement strand
AACACGGAGATGACGGTGAAGTTGGGGAAGCCGATCGCGATGGATGAGGGTTTGCGTTTCGCTATTCGTGAGGGTGGCCGCACGGTGGGTGCTGGTCGTGTCACGAAGATCCTCGAGTAGGAGAGAGCCTCGAGCCTCGAGCCTCGAGTCCCGAGTCCACAAGACACCACGTACCAGATACCAAGTACCAAGTACACGAACGAAGTGAGTTGAAGATCATGGCAAACGAGCATCGGATCCGCATCCGACTCAAGGCGTACGACCACTCGGTCGTCGATGAGTCGGCGCGCAAGATCGCGGAAACGGTGATCCGTACGCAGGCGAAGATCAAGGGACCGGTTCCGCTCCCGACAAAGATCCATCGCTACACCGTCATCAGGGGCCCACACGTCGACAAGACGTCGCGGGAGCACTTCGAGATGCGGATCCACAAGCGGCTCATCGACATCCTGGAACCAACCCCAAAGACCGTCGACTCGCTGATGCGGCTCGACCTGCCTGCTGGCGTAGAGGTGGAGATCAAGACATGAATGCGATCATCGGAGAGAAACTGGGCATGACCCAGATCTTCGACGATGCGAACCGGGCCATCCCGGTGACCGCCGTCAAGGCCGGTCCTGTCGTCGTGACACAGATCAAGCGTCCGGAGACAGACGGCTACGCCGCGGTGCAGATCGCATTCAAGGAGATGTCGACATCGAAGGCCGGTCGTCCTGCGACAGGGCACTTCGCCAAGGCAGGTGTCGCTCCGCATCGCCATGTCATCGAGGTCCGTGTCGAGGATCCGGATGCCTACGAGATCGGTCAGACGATCACCATTGCCGACATCCTCGAGGTGGGCCAGAAGGCCGATGTCACCGGCATCTCGAAGGGCAAGGGATTTGCGGGTGTCATGAAGAGGCACAATTTCAAGGGTCAGGGTGCCTCACACGGGGCCCACAAGGTCCACCGTGCACCAGGCTCCATCGGAGCCTGCGCAACGCCTGCGCGCGTGTTCAAGGGCAAGCGCCTTCCCGGTCGCATGGGCGGGGAGAAGACGACGCTCATGAACATCGAGGTCATCCAGGTGGATGCTGAACGGAATCTGATCCTTCTTGCAGGGTCGGTGCCGGGACCCAAGGGCTCCATCGTGATCATCCGTGAGGCGGTGAAGACACATGGCTGACAAACTGACCGCACCGTTGTACAGCGCCGACGGCGCCGAGCGTGGATCCGTGGACCTCAATCCCGACATCTTCGGGATCGAGCCGAACACGGACGTCATGCACCAGGTCGTCACCGCTCAGCTCGCCGCAAAGCGGGCAGGTACCCACTCCACCAAGACGCGTGCTGAGGTGCGCGGCGGTGGCGCCAAGCCGTGGCGCCAGAAAGGCCTCGGACGGGCCCGTCACGGTTCGATCCGTTCCCCGCAGTGGGTGGGCGGTGGTGTGGCCCATGGGCCAAAGCCGCGCGACTACAGCCAGCGCACACCGAAGAAGATGAGGCGACTCGCTCTTCGGAGTGCCCTTTCGGCCCGTGCCGCAGATGGCCAGATCAAGGTCGTCGAGACCTTCGATGTGTGGGACACCCCAAAGACCAAGAACGCCGTCAGCCTCCTCGCAGCCATGGGCATCACCGGCAAGGTGTTGCTCCTCGCAGAGGATCACGAGCGCGTCGCCATCACCTCATTCCGGAACCTGGACCACGTCATCGCCTCCAACCTCGGTCAGGCGAACACATACGACGTGCTCTGGGCAGACACGATCGTGATGAGCAAGGGAACGCTCGATCTCGGGCAGTCGGCCCCCAGGGGAACCGACGAGCATGCTGCGGTCGTCAAAGAAGCCACGGCTGGTGATGCTGCATGAAGAATCCACGCGACATCATCTTCGAGCCGGTTGTATCCGAGAAGTCCTACGACCTCGTTTCGGACCACAACACATACACGTTCCTCGTGGATCGTCGGTCGAACAAGACCGAGATCAAGCAGGCGATCGAGACGATCTTCAGCGTCAAGGTCACCTCGGTCAACACGATGAATCGTAAAGGTAAGCGCAAGCGCACCGGGTACACGATCGGGAAGCGTAAGGACACCAAGCGTGCCCTCGTGACCCTCGCCACCGGTGACACGATCGACGTCTTCGAGGTATAGCTCATGGGTGTCAAGAAACTCAAGCCAACTTCACCAGGACGTCGATTCCAGACGGTCTCGGACTTCGAGGCGATCACCAAGTCGACCCCGGAGAAGAGCCTCCTGGCCCCGAAGACGCGCTCATCGGGACGCAACTCCTATGGACGGATCACTTCGCGTCACCGTGGCGGAGGACACAAGCGTCGCTATCGCATCATCGATTTCCGTCGTACGAAGGACAGCGTTCCTGCCAGGGTCGCAGCGGTCGAGTACGACCCGAACCGCAACGCCCGTATCGCCCTGCTGCACTACGTCGATGGCGAGAAGCGCTACATCCTCGCACCCATCGGTATCAAGGTCGGCGACATGCTCGAGTCTGGTTCAGGCGCCGAGATCCGCCCAGGAAATGCCCTCCCGCTGCGGAATATCCCGACCGGTACGGTCATCCACGGTGTTGAGCTCCGCCCCGGAGGTGGAGCCAAGATGGGTCGGTCGGCAGGCACAGCGATCCAGCTGATGTCGAAGGAGAATGCCGTCGCCCTGCTCCGCCTTCCGTCGGGTGAGATGCGTCAGGTCAGCCTCGATTGTCGTGCCACGATCGGTCAGGTCGGCAACAAGGAGGCCGAGCTGGTGAAGATCGGCAAGGCCGGTCGCAGCCGCTGGAAGGGCAAGCGCCCTCAGTCGCGTGGCGTCGCCATGAACCCCGTCGATCACCCCCTTGGCGGTGGCGAGGGTCGAAGCTCCGGTGGCCGTCACCCTGTGAGCCCGTGGGGCAAGCCAGAGGGACGTACACGCAAGAAGAACAAGGCGAGCGACAAGTACATCGTGCGGCGTCGTTCCAAGAAGGGGAAGAGGTAACCCATGGCGAGGAGCCTGAAGAAGGGGCCGTTCGTCGACGAGCACCTCTTGAGAAAGATCGAAAAGGCGAATTCCGGTGGAGACAAGCGTGTCATCCGTACCTGGAGCCGCCGTTCCACGATCATCCCCGAGATGGTCGGTCTGACGATTGCCGTGCACGATGGCCGCAAGCACGTGCCGGTGTTCGTCAATGAGTCGATGGTCGGTCACAAACTGGGGGAGTTCGCCCCAACGCGTACGTTCCGCGGGCACGTAGCCGACAAGTCTGCGAGGAAACGATGAAGGTCAGGGCACAGGCGAAGCATGTGCGCCAGTCGCCGTACAAGGTACGGCGTGTGCTGGATCTCGTTCGCGGACTCCCGGTCGACGAGGCCAGGGTCGTGCTCGATTTCACGAACCGCAAGGCTGCCGGAACCGTCAAGAAGGTGCTCGACTCGGCCATCGCCAACGCCGAGCACAATTTCGCACTCGATGCCGATGAGCTGGTTGTCGCGGAGGCATATGCCGACGAGGGTCCGACCCTCAAGCGGTGGCGCCCGCGCGCTCGTGGGCGCGCCACGCGCATTCGCAAGCGCACGAGTCATATCACGATCGTCGTAGCAGACCAGGAGGAGGTTGCCTGATGGGGCAGAAAGTCCATCCCTATGGCCTGCGACTCGGGATCGTCACCGATTGGAAGTCGCGCTGGTACAGCGAAAAGGATTACGCGTCACAGGTAGCCGAGGATTACAAGATCCGCGCCTACCTCACGGGTGAACTCAAGCGCGGCGCGATCTCACGAATCGACATCGAGCGGATTGGTGACAAGAAGGTTCAGGTCGACATCCACACCGGGCGCCCCGGCGTGGTCATCGGCCGAGGCGGATCCGAGGCCGAGCGGCTTCGCTCCGGCCTCGAGAAGCTGTCGGGTCGCATCGTCAAGTTCAATGTCATCGAAGTACACAATCCAGAGCTCGACGCAACGCTGCTCGCGCGCAGCGTCGCCGATCAGCTCGAGGGTCGCGTTTCGTTCCGTCGCGCCCTCAAGCGCACGGTGTCGACCGCTCTCAAGGCTGGTGCCGAGGGCGTTCGTGTCCAGGCATCAGGTCGCCTTGGTGGCGCAGACATGGGCCGCCGCGAGTGGTACCTCGAGGGTCGCGTTCCCCTCCACACCATCCGAGCGGACATCGACTTCGGACAAGCGACGGCCGAGACGACCGTTGGTGCGATCGGTATCAAGGTTTGGGTCTACAAGGGTGATGTGATGCTCCGTTCTGCCGCCGCGGCAGGAAAGGCAGCGGCGGAGGCCCGCCTCGCAACCGGTGGTACGGCTGACCGGACCCGGCGCAAGCCTGTGAAGTCTCGTGCCGAGGCAGCAGCTGGAGGGTCCGAGCGTCGCATCATCGAGGCTGGTGGCGGCAAGCGCGTCGTCGAGGCTGGTGGCGGCAAGCCCGGCAAGCGTCTCATCGAGGCTGGTGGCGGCAAGCGCGTCGTCACCACAGCAGATGCCAAAGCCGAACTCCAGGAAGCGCGAGAGGCTGTCGAAGTAGCCGACGACGTGGCAACCGAAGCCGTCGAACAAGCAGATGCTGCCGCGGCGAATGCCGAGGTCGCGACCGCCGTTGCCGACGAAGTGGCTGTGGCATCGGTTGTAGACGCCGTCGTTGCAGAGGTTGCCGAGGCGGAGGCTGCCGTCGCAGACGCGGCGGCTGTCGTAGCCGTGGAGGCTGCCGAAGAAGCGGCTGCCGAGGCCGTGATTACCGAGGCTGTTGCTGAGGAGGCCATCGCTGAGGCTGTCGCCGCCGAGGTCACCGCAGAGGTCGCAGAAGAGGCCGCTGAGGAAGCGGTTGCTGAGGCTGTCGTGGCAGACGTCGTCGCCGAGGTTGCTGAAGAAGCAGCCGAAGAAGCCGACGAGGAGGCCTGACCATGTTGATGCCGAAGCGAACCAAGTATCGCAAGGTCCAGAAGGGGCGCATGCAGGGCAACGCCAAGGGCGGCACCAAGGTGTCGTTCGGCGAGTTCGGACTCCAGGCCCAGGAACGTGGGTGGATCACCTCTCGCCAGATCGAGGCCTCTCGTATCGCCATGACCCGAGCCATCAAGCGTGGTGGCAAGGTCTGGATAACGATCTTCCCGGACAAGCCGATCACCGAGAAGCCAGCCGAGACGCGTATGGGATCCGGGAAGGGCAACCCCGAGTACTGGGTCGCCGTCATCAAGCCAGGGCGCGTGCTGTTCGAAATGTCCGGTGTGGATGAAGAGCTCGCACGGGAGGCCATGCGCCTCGCCGCCCACAAGCTCCCCGTCAAGACAAAGTTCGTGAAGAGGGATGAGCTATGAACGCGCTCGAACTTCGCAAGATGAACTACAAGCAGCTGAGCGACAAGCTGGATGAGTCGAAGGAAGAACTCTTCAACCTTCGTTTCCAATTGGTCACGAACCAGCTCGACAACACCGCACGAATCAAGCATGTCAAGGCAGACATCGCTCGCATCTCCACGGTGATGCGCGAGCAGGAGATCGCTGCCTGGCAATCACAGCAGGAGGAAGCGTAGATGGATCGCGCAACCCGCAAGGTACGCGTCGGGATCGTCACTTCCGACAGCCGTGACAAGACCGTGACGGTCGAGGTCAGGGACGCGAAGCGGCACCCGAAGTACGGGAAGACCGTGCCCGTGCGTACAAAGTTCCACGCCCATGACGAGGCGAACGACGCCCATGTCGGCGACACCGTGCGCATCGTCGAGACGCGCCCGCTCTCGAAGTCGAAGCGCTGGCGTGTTGAAGAGGTCCTGGAGCGTGCCAGATGATTCAACAGGAATCCCGCCTCAAGGTCGCCGACAACTCCGGCGCCAGGGAGGTGCTCACGATCCGTGTTCTCGGTGGCTCCAGCCGCCGATACGCAAGCGTGGGGGACATCATCGTGGCGACCGTCAAGGACGCCACGCCTGGTGGAGCGGTCAAGAAGGGCGAGGTCGTCAAGGCGGTCGTCGTCCGAACGAAGAAGGAGATCCGTCGCACCGACGGTTCGTACATCAGGTTCGACGACAACGCATGCGTGATCATCAACGACCAGCAGCAGCCGCGGGGCACCCGAATCTTCGGACCCGTCGGCCGCGAGCTCAGGGAGAAGAAGTTCATGCGCATCGTCTCGCTCGCACCGGAGGTGTTGTGATGAAGCTGCGGAGTGGAGACACCGTGATGGTCGTTGCTGGCAAGGATGCCGGCAAGGAATCGCGGATCGCAAAGGTCTTCCCGAAGACGGGCCGGATCATCGTCGAGGGCGTCGCCACTGCAAAGCGCCATCAGAAGCCGACCGGCGAGTTGAACACCGGGGGCATCATCGACAAGGACATGCCGATCGATGCTTCGAATGTGATGATCGTCTGCAAGGAGTGCGGTCCGACTCGGATTGGTGCGCGCTTCGACGATGACGGTCGGAAGCACCGCGTGTGCCGCAAGTGCGGGGGCGATCTCTGATGGCTCCACGATTCAAGGACACGTACAACGACGAGATCAAGGATCAGCTCCAGAAGGATCTGGGACTCGAGAACGTCATGCAGGTACCCAGATTGACCAAGATCGTCGTCAACATGGGTGCTGGGGACGCTGCCGCCGATGCGAAACTCATCGATGGCGTTGTCGCCGATCTGCGCACCATCACCGGCCAGCAGCCGAAGGTCAATCGGGCCCGCAAGTCCGTGTCGAACTTCAAACTGCGTGAGGGTCAGGCGATCGGTGCATCGGTGACGCTGCGCGGGGATCGTATGTGGGAGTTCTTCGATAGGCTGGTGTCGCTCGCGATTCCGCGTATTCGTGACTTCCGCGGTCTCAACCCGAAGGGCTTCGACGGCCGGGGGAACTACAGCTTCGGTGTAACCGAGCAGCTGATCTTCCCCGAAATCGATTACGACAAGGTGATGAAGGTCCGCGGGATGGACATCACATTGGTGACATCCGCGGAGACGGACGACCAGGGGAAAGCACTCCTCGAGGCGTTTGGGTTCCCGTTCCGCCGGCAGCAAGTAGGTGCGTGATGGCGAAGACATCAAAGATTGCAAAGAACAACAGACGCAAGGTGCTCGTGGAGCGCTATGCAGAGCGACGCGCTGAGCTCGTCAAGGTCCTCAAGGACCCTGAGGCGTCGTACGAGGACAAGCGTGAGGCCTATGCGGCCATCGCAAAGATGCCCCGTGACGCAAGTGCAACGCGCTACCGGAATCGCTGCAATGTCAGCGGTCGTCCTCGTGCGTACTTCCGCAAGTTCGGGTTGTCGCGTATCGCCGTCCGTGACATGGCGCACCGCGGGGAGCTCCCCGGGATCAGAAAGGCGTCGTGGTAATCGTGTACACCGATCCAATCGCAGACATGCTCACGAGGATCCGGAACGCCAACACCGCGCTCCATCCCGAGACGACCATGCCATCGTCGAAGATCAAGGAAGAGATCGCCAGGATCCTCTCCGAGGAGGGGTACATCGATGGCTGGAAGACCCAGCCGGGCGACGTCTACACGGAGCTGACCGTAAAGCTTCGGTACGGCAGTGACCGCAAGCGGGTGCTCCAGGGCATCCAGCGGGTTTCCAAGCCAGGGCACCGCGTGTATTCAGGTGCCACCGACATCGGTCGCGTTCGCGGCGGTCTTGGTGTTTCCATCGTGTCGACATCGGTCGGCGTCATGACGGATCGGGATGCTCGCCGCCGCAATGTGGGTGGCGAAGTCCTGTGCAAGGTGTGGTGACATGAGTCGTATCGGAAACGCTCCCATCTCATTGCCGAACGGCGTCGAGCTTTCGGTGAAGGGAGGCGAGGTCGAGGTCAAGGGACCGAAAGGCACCCTCACCCAGAGCATCGACCCGCTCATCTCGGTCACCGTCGACGACGGTGTCGTCAGGCTCACGCGTGTCAACGACGATCGTGAAACGAAGGCTCGGCACGGCCTCTCACGAGCACTGGTCAACAACATGGTTCTCGGCGTGTCGGACGGGTACAGCAAGGAGCTGACGCTGATCGGTGTCGGATACCGTGCCGCACTGAAGGGCCAGCAGCTGGAACTCCAGGTCGGGTACTCGCACCCCGTCAACATCGATGCCCGCGATGGCATCACGTTCGAGGTACCGGAACCAACCAAGATCATCATCACCGGAATCGACAAGCAGAAGGTCGGTCAGGTCGCAGCGGACATCCGCTCGGTGCGACCCCCGGAGCCCTACAAGGGCAAGGGCATCCGCTACACGAATGAGTACGTGCGGCGCAAGGCCGGCAAGGCAGGAGGCTGACGATGGCAACCACCCGCGCAACAGCACGGCGTCGCCGGCACTATCGGGTCCGCAAGTCGGTGCATGGCACCGCGACCAGGCCTCGCCTGGCCGTCTTCCGCAGCAACAAGCACATCTATGCACAGGTCATCGACGATGACAAGGGCCACACGATCGCGTCCGCATCGTCGAAGGAGTCGGCCTTCGCCTCCGGCACCCTCACGGTCGAGGCTGCGACCAAGGTCGGCGAACTCGTCGGTGCTCGTGCCCATGATGCAGGGATCACTTCGGTCGTCTTCGACCGCGGCGGCTTCCAGTACCACGGGCGCATCCAGGCCCTTGCCGATGCAGCCCGCAACGCCGGCCTCGAGTTCTAGGAGCACGCCATGACATCGCAGAATCGGAATAGAAACGACCGGGGAGACCGCGGTCGGGGCAGGGAACGGGACGTTCCCGAGTTCGACGAGCGCGTCATCGCGATCAATCGCGTGGCGAAGGTCGTCAAGGGTGGTCGACGCTTCTCGTTCACTGCGCTCGTCGCTGTTGGCGACGGGAAGGGGCGGGTCGGTGTCGGCTACGGCAAGGCCAAGGAAGTTCCAGCAGCCATTCAGAAAGCCTTCGAACTGGCTCGCAAGGAGATGTTCGCCGTCCCGATGGCCGGAGAGACGATCATCCACGAGGTGATCGGCGAACAGGGTGCCAGTCGCGTGCTGCTCAAACCAGCCGCCCCCGGTACCGGTGTCATCGCCGGTGGCGCTGTCCGACAAATCCTCGAGGCTGCAGGCATCCACAACGTCCTCGCGAAGTCGCTCGGCTCGCCGACGCACATCAACGTCGCGAAGGCAACGATCGACGCCCTGAAGTCGCAGCAACGTCCCGATCTTGTGGCGAAGGCGCGTGGCAAGAAGGCCGAAGAGATCTGCCCTCCAGGTCTTCTCGCCGCCTACAACTCCACCGAACTCATGAGGACGAAGGTCTGAACATGGCCAAGACATTGAAGATCACCTTGCGTCGCAGCCTCATCGGTGAGAAGCCGAAGGCGCGCGCAACCGTCGAGAGCCTCGGCCTGCGCAGGATCAACTCCTCCGTGGAGCGACCGGACACCCCGGACGTTCGCGGCATGGTGCACAAGGTCAAGCATCTCCTCGAAGTGGAGGAAACCTGATGAAGCTGCACCATCTCCGACCCGCTGAGGGCTCGAAGAAGAGACGAATCCGTGTAGGACGCGGTGAGGCGGGCCGTCGCGGCAAGACCGCCGGCCGTGGGACGAAGGGCCTCAAGGCGCGCAGCAAGGTGCGTCTCGGGTTCGAGGGCGGACAGACACCGCTCGTCCGTCAGATCCCGAAAGCGAAGGGCTTCCGCAACCCGAATCGTGAGGAATTCACGGTGGTCAACGTCGACCGCCTCGGCTCCTTCGAGAAGGGTTCCACCGTCACGCCAGACGAACTCCGCGCTGCAGGGCTGGCGAAGAAGCGAGGCAAGATCAAGATCCTCGGTCAGGGCGACCTCGACGTTGCTCTGACGGTGAAGGCACACGCCTTCTCGCTCGGCGCCGCAGACAAGATCGCTGCCGCTGGTGGCTCGATCGAGGTTCTCGAAAAGTGATTGCGGTCGGGGCGGTGACCCTTCGGCACCCGTTCACGGGCGTTGACGCTTACCCTGTCACCGTCGCTCGGCCCCGCCAGACCACAATCGACACGTAGAGCCAACCCAGGAACCACATGCTCACCGCCTTCAGGAACGCCTTCAGGATCCATGATCTTCGGAACAAGATCCTGTTCACACTGTTCATCTTCGCGATCTACCGACTCGGTGCCACCATCCCGGTGCCGGGCGTCGACCTCGATGCGGTGCGTTCCTTCGCTGACCAGGCAGAGCAGTCTGGGTTCGTCGGCCTGCTCAACCTGTTCTCAGGTGGTGCGCTGACGCAGCTGTCCATCTTTGCGCTCGGCATCATGCCGTACATCACCTCGTCGATCATCATGCAGCTCCTCGCGGTCGTGATCCCCAAGCTCCAGGCCCTCCAGGAGGAAGGGGAGAGCGGTCGAAAGGTGATCACGCAGTGGACGCGTTACGTGACGGTCATCCTCGCCCTGCTCCAGTCGACCGGATTCGCCTACCTGTTCCACAGCGGCCAGTTCACCAATGGCGTCGACCTGATCCCCGACTTCACGCCACGCAACGTCACGATCGTCGTGATCACCATGACCGCTGGCACGGCCCTTCTGATGTGGATGGGTGAACTGATCACCCAGCGAGGCATCGGCAACGGCATGTCGTTGCTCATCTTCGTTTCGATCATCAGCCAGATCCCGTCGCAGCTCGTGATCCTGAACACGAACTCGGACACCTACCAATTCGTCATCATCGTGGGTGTGATGATCGCACTGACCATTGGCATCATCTTCATCGAGCAGGGCCAACGGCGAATACCGGTCCAGTTCTCACGTCGCGTGCGCGGCCGGAAGGTCCTCGGAGGGCAGTCGACCTACATTCCCCTCAAGGTCAACATGGCCGGCGTCATCCCCGTCATCTTCGCAACGTCGATCATGTACTTCCCTGCGTTGCTCGCGTCTGCTCTGCCGAGCACAGGGTGGGGCGCATCGGTCAGGAACTGGATCGACCAGAACATGCTCTCGTCATCGGGCGCAGGATTCTCGCCGAGCCTGTGGTACATCTTCCTACTCGCCGGCCTCGTCGTCTTCTTCACCTACTTCTACACCGCGATCCAGTTCGATCCGGAGCGCCAGGCTGACATGATTCAGCGACAGGGTGGCTTCATCCCTGGTATCCGCCCGGGACGAGCGACGGTCAACTACCTGAGCCACGTGTTGTCCCGCATCACGTTGCCCGGTGCGCTGTATCTCGCCCTCGTGACGATTCTGCCGTCCCTGTTCGGCTGGTGGTGGAACGTTCCGGTCGGGCTTTCCGGTGTGTCGATCATCATCGTCGCCGGCGTAGCACTCGAAACGACCAAGCAGATCGAGAGCCAGCTGACGATGCGCAACTATGAGGGCTTCCTGAGCTGATCGAGCTCAGCGGACATCACGAGAAGGGGTGAGCGGAATGGCGAGACGGATTCTGTTCCTCGGGCCCCCAGGGGCCGGAAAAGGGACCCAGGCTGCGATGATCGCTCGGGCGCTGAAGGTCCCTCACATCTCGACCGGTGCCATGCTGCGCGATGCCGTAGCGGCAGGAACACCCCTCGGAACGCAGGTCGAGAGCGTGATGGCAGCCGGTGATCTCGTTTCTGACGAATTGGTCGTGGCGATCGTGGATGAAAGGCTCAGCCGCGAGGACGCCCGTTGCGGGTACATCCTCGACGGCTTTCCCCGCAACGTCGCCCAGGCCCAAGCCCTGAACGATGCCGTGCTCAACGCCATCGGAACGGTGGTCCTCCTCGATGTGGATGTCGATGAACTCGTCGCCAGGCTCGTGAACCGAGCTGCCCTGGAGGGACGAGCCGACGACAACGAGGAAACGATCCGCCGACGTCTCGATGTGTATCTCTCGGAAACGGAGCCACTCGTCGAGCACTATGGGAACGCTGTGATCGCCATCGACGGCATGGGGTCCGTCGAGGAAGTCTTCTCCCGGATCGCCCTCGCACTCGCTGGGTGAGTGTGACATGAGCGGCACGAGAGTCATCACCAAGAAGTCCCGCGCTGACTTCGAGAAGATGAAGGTCGCTGGCCGGTGTGTCGCAGCAATGCATCAGGCGGTCAGGGAGGCCATCGCTCCCGGAGTCATGACCAGGGAACTGGACCAGATTGCCAGAGCGGTCCTCGCTGACCATGGTTGCACATCATCCTTCCTCGGATACGGCGCTCCTACGAGTCCGTTCCCCGGTGTGCTTTGCACATCCCCGAACTCGGTGATCGTCCACGGCATCCCTGGGGATTACACCCTTCGCGAAGGAGATGTGATCTCGATCGACGCAGGAGCCATCTACGAGGGTTGGCACGGAGACGCCGCCTTCACGGTGGCGGTCGGCGAGGTTCCAGCCGATATCCAGATGCTCCTCGACGTCACGGAACGTGCGCTGTGGCGGGGGATAGAACAGGCACGATCGGGGCATCGACTTGGCGACATCGGTGCAGCAGTCGAGGCCGAGGCACGTCCTCACGGGTACGGTGTCGTTCGAGACTACGTCGGACATGGCATCGGTCGCCAGATGCATGAGGCGCCATCCGTTCCGAATTACGGTCGAGCGGGAAAGGGACTCCGTCTCAAGACAGGGATGGCGCTGGCGATCGAGCCGATGTTCAACCTCGGAACCCAGGACTCCACCGTTCTGGACGACACCTGGACCGTCGTGACGGCCGACGGCGCATGGTCGGCCCACTTCGAGCACACGGTGCTGCTCACCGACGAAGGCACCGTGGTGAGCACCCTGCCCGAACCGTTGTTGGTCGAGTAGTCGGCGTTGGCGGGCGTCCCAGGGCGCCCAGGGTCGCGGCGATTGGTCGGCGGACGGTCTGATCGGTGGCGTCATCGACGATCCTGCGTATCTCGCCCTTTCCTGAGGGATGGTGGGTGTAGTGTCGGTCGGATGAAACGCCATGCTTCCTTGTTCATCGCTGTTGCGATGGTGCTGGCCGCATGCTCCACGGCGGCAACCGATGAAACGACGACAACCGCAACGACTTCATCAGCGTCGTCTGGTTCCACGACCACGTCCCAGGGTGACGATGGCGCGACGACCACCTCTGTCGACAGTACGACCACGACCTCGGTGGGGACTGCGAACGATGGGGTCGGTGCCTGTGTCATCGGGATGTGGGAACTTGATGCCGAGTCCTTCTTCGAACAACTGATGGCGAGCATGCCACCGGAGGAACAGCTGGGGGAGTTCTCGGTCGTGGACGGTCGCTATGTGCTCACGGTGAACGCCGACGGGACGTTCTCGAACGAACGCGAGGACTGGACGCTTGGTGTCCGGGGTGACTTCGGCGACATGGAGATCCGAATCAACTCGTCACAGTCAGGTACGTATTCGCTCGAGGGCGATCAGCTGTCGACGACCGTCGCGGCAGGCGATCCACCCGTTGTCGAGATCTTCGTCGATGGCCTGCCGATGAGCCTGCCCGGTGGCGTGTCCCCGGTTGCTCCTCCCGAAGCCGAGTTCTCAGGAGCGAGCATCGCGTGTCAGGGCGACACACTCACGGCAACCGTCAACGACTTCACTTCGAGCTGGAGGCGTGTCGGGTGACACTCCGGTTCGTCGCTGCCATCGGCGTCCTTGCCCTGGCTGTCGCGGGATGTGAGTCGTCGTCAGACGCGTCCTCAACGACCACAACAACGGTTCCATCGGCCAGCTCGTCCACCTCGACCATCGATACGACCTCCACGGTCGCCCTGACCACGACATCGGCGACGCTGGAAACAACCACGACCACCTCAGCGACCACCACCACGACCGCGACGACCACAACGACAGCTGCGGCTGGACAGGTGCAGCTGACGGATGAAGGAATCGCAGCAGGGGCGACGTGGGTTCCCTTCGGCACCCTCGACGAGGAGACCATCACGGCGTTGACAGCCGTTCTCGGCAGCCCAACCGATGACTCGGGTTGGGTCGATTCATTCTCGATCTACGGAACCTGCCCTGGCCCCGTGATCCGGGGGGTTCACTGGGATAGCTTCGTGGCACTGTTCACCCAGGCTGAGACCGACTTCTGGACGGCCGGAGTACCGCACTTCTTCGCGTGGTACTACACCGGTACCCCGCCCGTGCTGGCAACCACCGAGGGCCTGGAGATCGGGGACACCCTCCAAGCACTCAACGATTTCTACGGTGGTGTCGATCTGGTCATTGACGAGGACCCATTCGATCCAATGGGCGGCTATTGGAGCTACGACCTCGTCGGGTGGACCGGATTGTGGGGGTACGCCGACGGCACCGATCCTGACAGCATCGTCACGTCGGTCAACGGCGGTCGCGGATGTGGGGAGTAGGCCGGTCGCCGAGACGCCTCCAGATTGCACGCCGTGATCCGACGCGCAGCGTCGTTGACGCGAGACGCCGAAGAGGCTCTCATCGCCCAACCCGCGAGTAGACACCACGCGAATGGTCCAGGATCGACGAGGGTCTCGTTCACATCCAGCAGGGCCGGCGGTACGGTCTCCACCCGATAGCCGCCTCCACTTCCGCCAAGGTCCACGAATCCCATGGCGCCCGCCGTCCGGGGTGATAGAGTTCCAGGACAGAGTCCGATGGCTTGTCCGCGCGACTTGCCGTTAGTTCCGTGGCGTTCCTACACTGCTGGGAACAGCCCTCAGGGCTGTGTTTTCTTGTGAAATTCGACGTCGTTGATATCGACCGGACTGTGCCGCCCCGAAGCCGCACCTCCCAAGATGTAGACGTCAATCACCTCGGGAATTCGGAAACGGATCCCCCGGTGCTTGGCGGCGATGTCCCTACTAGGTACCGAGGCAGGATCACCGAATGAAAGTCTCAGCCTCCGCGAAGAAGATGTGCGAGAAGTGCCGGATCATCCGGAGGCATGGCCGCGTTTGGGTCATCTGCAGCAATCCTCGCCACAAGCAGCGACAGGGGTAATACACGTATGGCACGAATCGCTGGAGTTGACCTCCCGAGGGACAAGCGGGTCGAGATTGGCCTGACCTATGTCTTCGGGATCGGGCGGACGAGGGCACTCACCGTGCTCGAAGCTCTCGATATCGACTACAACACGAAGGTCCGCGATCTCACGGACGCCGAGGTCCTTCGGATCCGCCAGTTCATCGACGCGAACTACACCGTCGAGGGTGATCTGCGCAGGGACGTCGCTCAGAACATCAAGCGCAAGATCGAGATTGGCTGCTATCAGGGTCTCCGCCATCGTCGTGGTCTCCCGGTTCGAGGCCAGCGCACACACACGAACGCCCGCACCCGCAAGGGCAAGCGCGTGGCGATTGCCGGCAAGAAGAAGGTCACGAAGTAATGACCACAGCAGACACCGATATCCAGGAGGTCGAGGCACCTCAGGGCGATGCGCCCCAAGCCGAGGCCCCGGAAGCTGCCGCGCCAGCGCCTGCCGAGGAAGTCGTCCCCACGGGGCGGCGGCGTCGTGCCAAGAAGATCATCTCGCATGGCCAGGTCCACATCAAGGCCACGTTCAACAACACCATCCTGACGATCACCGATCAGGACGGCAAAGTTGCAGCATGGACGTCCGGCGGATCCGTCGGGTTCAAGGGCTCTCGCAAGTCGACGCCGTATGCCGCGCAGGTCGCTGCAGAGCAGGCAGCCCGCAAGGCAGGCGAGATGGGCATCCGCAAGCTCGATGTGATCGTCCGTGGCTCGGGATCAGGGCGCGAGACCGCGATCCGCACCCTGCAGAACATGGGGATCGAGATCACCGGTATCAAGGACGTGACCCCAGTGCCCCACAATGGTTGTCGCCCCAAGAAGCGGAAGGGGCGTTAACGATGGCCCGATACACCGGACCGAGGACCAAGCGGAGCCGTCGAGCTCGTCAGCTCCTCGATGAGAACAAGGCCAAGTACTTCGACCGGCGCCCTTATCCACCGGGCCAACACGGCCGCGGTCGCATCAGGGAATCCCAATACCAGAGCCAGCTCCGCGAGAAGCAGAAGCTCCGTTTCATGTATGGCGTTCTCGAGAAGCAATTCCGCAAGTACTACAAGAACGCAGCGAAGAAGCACGGCATCACCGGTACCAACCTGCTGGTGATCCTCGAGACCCGTCTCGACAACGTCGTGTACCGCGCTGGCCTCGGGAGCACACGCCCCCAGGCTCGCCAGCTCGTGAACCATGCCCATTTCCTTGTCAATGGCAAGAAGGTGGACATCCCCTCATACGAGGTTCGTGCAGGCGATGTGGTGTCGGTGCGGGAGAAGAGCAAGGACATCCTCCCCATCCAGCACTCGATCGACACCGTTGGACGGCAGGTCCCCGAATGGCTCTCGGTCAATCAGGGCGAGCGCACGATCACGATCGAAGCTATGCCGTCCCGCGAACAGATCGACACGGAAATCAAGGAACAACTCATCGTCGAGCTCTACTCCAAGTAGAGCGGCGAACCGAAACGAACACAGGAGCAAGCGTGCTCATCACTCAGCGCCCCACAATCGAAGAGGAACCGGTCGCCGACAATCGTTCGAGGTTCGTCGTCGACCCACTCGAACCGGGATTCGGCTACACACTCGGCAACACAATGCGTCGCACCCTGCTGTCGCGTATTCCGGGTTCCGCCATCACATCCGTGCGAATCGACGGTGTCCAGCACGAGTTCTCGACCATCGACGGCGTCGTCGAAGACGTCGTGGACTTCATCCTGAACCTCAAGCAGGTGGTTCTGCGAATCGACGCCGATGAGCAACAGACCCTCTACCTCTCTGCAAAGGGAAGTGGCACGGTGACGGCTGCCGACATCAAGGCACCTGCAGGCGTGGAGATCATCAACGGTGACCTGCACCTTGCGACCCTGTCAGCCTCGGGGAAGCTCGAGGTCGAGTTGACTGCAGAGCGCGGGGTCGGCTATCGCAGCGCAGATCGCAACAAGAAGTCGGACACGATCGGCGTCATTCCGATCGACTCGATCTTCTCCCCGGTACGCAAGGTCGCGTATCGCGTCGAGAGCACGCAGGTTGGACAGCGGACCGACTTCGACAAGCTCATCCTCGATGTCGAAACCGACGGTTCGATCACACCGTCCGAGGGCATCTCCTCGGCGGGTGGAACCCTCAGGAACCTGTTCGAGTTGCTGGCCGAGATGGACAGCTACGACGCGTTGATCCTCGACGATCTCGCACCGACGACCAGTGACACGCATGAGCACCTCGATCTCCCGATCGAGGCACTCGACCTGTCAGAGCGTCCTCGCAACTGCCTCCGGCGTGCCCAGGTCCAGACGGTCGGCGAGTTGATCGAGAAGACGGAGGAGGACCTCCTCAACATCACGAACTTCGGTCAGAAGTCACTCGAGGAAGTCGTCGCCAAGCTCGATGAGCTCGGCTTCAGCCTCAAGAACTATGCGGATGCCGAGGGGAGCGTCGTCTGATGCCAACCCCGAAGAAGGGTGCGCGTCTCGGAGGATCTCCGTCGCATCAGCGCAAGATCCTGGCAAACCTCACGGCATCGTTGATCCAGCATGAAGAGGTGACGACGACGCACGCGAAGGCGCGCATGCTCAGGCCATACGCAGAGAAGGTCATCACGAAGGCACGGCGAGGCGATCTTCACGCTCGCCGAACCGTGCTGAAGAAGATCGAGAACAATGAGGTCGTCACGAAGTTGTTCGATGACGTTGCTCCTCGATACGTCGATCGACCGGGTGGCTACCTTCGCATCACGAAGCTTGGTCCTCGTCGAGGCGACGGTGCCGAGATGGCAAAGGTCGAGCTGGTCTAGAACGAGCCTCGAGTCTCGAGTAAGCGGTCGGCCCCTCACGGGACCGACCGCTTCTCGTTGCTCAAGACCCAAGACTCAAGACTCAGATGTGACATGATGGATGTGCGGCCGCGAGATCCTCGGTCGACTGAGGGGAGCTACGCATGGCCAACAAGGACAAGGGAAGCAAGAGCACGAAGAAGGCAGCCTCGATGAGCCTGAAGGAAAAGCGAGAGGCCAAGCGGGCGAAGAAGGGCTGAGTCGCGGGAAGCGCTGTCTGCTCGCTCAGCACGGTGACCCTGCAACGCTGGGAGTCGCGGCCATTCCTCGGGTAGGGTCCTGCGATGACGGGACCAATGGACCTCGACATTCTCGTGAGGGCGTACGTCCCTTCCGGTGACGAAGCATCGCACTCGGCGGCGCTCGAGGTCCTCGAATCAGGGTGTCAGGGATGGCCCCGCAATGAGTTCTCGCCTGGTCATTTCACGGCGTCCGGCTTCGTGGGGTCACCGGATGGCACCTCATTGCTGCTGATCCATCATGGGAGGTTGCATCGGTGGCTCCAGCCGGGTGGTCACATTGAGGCAGGTGACGCAACGGTCGAGGCTGCAGCTCGTCGTGAAGTAGCTGAGGAGACAGGGATCGCAGATCTCGTGCGTCTCGGCCACGGTCTGCTCCGGATCGATGCGCACCCGATACCGGAGCGCGCTGACGAACCCGGTCACATCCATATCGATCTCGGTATCGGCTTTCGCTCGACGACGGACGTGATCGGTCCGATCGACGAGGTTCTGGATGCTCGCTGGGTTCCCTTCGTGGATCTTTCCACCCACGGCGTCGACGAGGCCGTCCTGGCCTCAGCAGCGGCACTTGGGGGGCTCCTCGCAAACGATCCCTCACCCTGAGGGTCACCGCTGTGGTTCGGGTATCCTGCTGAGACCGCAATCAGGGGGTGATCGCACCTGGGCGTCGTCTTCAGCCGACTCCTCCAGACCGTCAAGCTCCAACGTGACGCGTTCGTCTGGATGGATTTCAACGACCGTGCCACAGGAGATGCAGCCATTCTCGTCGCCATCACCCAGGTACTCCTTGCGCTGGGAACCGGGGTTTCGATCG
>JAQAZV010000027.1:0-2657 GCA_032127155.1 Acidimicrobiia bacterium | reverse complement strand
GACCAGGGGGCGGGCGGTCTCGGCATTCCGATCGGGAAACTTGCTTTGTATACAGCCGCAGCGGGGATCAAGCCGACGCGCTGCATCCCGATCTCGATCGACGTCGGCACCAACAACGCGGAACTCCTCGAGGATCCCCTCTACCTCGGATATCGAGAAACCCGGTTGCGCGGCGAGGCATACGACGAGTTGATCAGAGAGTTCGTGCATGCGGTGAAGGAGGTCTTTCCCGATGCCCTGCTCCAGTGGGAGGACTTCGCGAACGTCACTTCGTTCCACAACCTCGAGATGTATCGGCGTTTTCTCCCGTCATTCAACGACGACATCCAGGGAACGGCCGCGATGGTGGTCAGCGGACTCATCTCGGCCACTCGCAAGACGGGAGGCTCTCTCGCCGATCATCGGGTCGTGATCGCCGGCGCAGGCTCGGCCGGATACGGGATTCGCGAGCAGCTAGCACATGCGATGGCAGACGCGGGACTCGATCTCGATGAGGCCAGGGGACGCCACTACGTTCTCGACAGTCGGGGACTCGTTGTCGACGACCGCCGCAATCTGACCGAGGTGAAGCGACGGCTCGCGACTCCGGTCGGTGAGATCGCAGACTGGGACACCGAGGCCGGTCTCCCATCACTCGCCGAGGTAATTCGCCAAGTCAAGCCAACCGTTCTCATCGGGGTCTCCGGGACGGCCGGCTTGTTCGACGAGGAGTGCATCCGGGAGATGGCAGCCTATACCGACGAGCCAATCATCCTGCCATTGTCGAACCCGACCGCCAACTCTGAGATCACGCCCAAGGCAGCCCTCAATTGGAGCGACGGGCGGGCCATCGTCGCGACCGGGAGCCCATTTGCACCCGTCGAGTATGAGGGAGTCATCCGTCGGATAGGGCAGGCCAACAACGTGTTCATCTTCCCGGGCCTGGGCCTCGGAGTGGTGACGGTGAAGGCGAAGGAAGTCACCGATCGGTTGTTCCTGGCGGCTGCGTACGCCCTGGCCGACCAGACGGGTGATGATCTGATCGCTCAAGGTCAGTTGTATCCGGATATCAACAACGTGCGAGCGGTGTCGCGTGCGGTTGCGATTGCCGTCGGCAGGGAAGCGATTGAAGAAGGGGTGGCCGAGCCCGTCGACGATATCGAGGAAGCCATCGACGCCGAGATGTGGGAGCCGGAGTACTTGCCGTACCGCTCGGCAGGAGACTGAGGCGAACCTACGCGACGATCACAGGTTGGGCGACACTGGCGAGCGTGAGGGAGAAGATGGTCTCGTCGCCGTCGTGGTCATAGACGAGATCACCGCCCATGTGACGGGCGAGCCGGCGCGAGACCGTGAGCCCGAGTCCGACGGAAGCAGTCACCCCGGTGCGCTGTTGGGATCTCGTGTACGGCTCGAAGATCTCTGAGCTGCTTGAGGGGGAGAGCGGTTCGCCATTGTCGCGCACCTCGAGGATGCCACGACGGCCTTGATCTCCCACGACGACGCGGATCGTCGGACCTCCATATCGTTGTGCGTTGGTGATCAGATTGCGGGCAATCTGCCGTACTCGCTGCGGATCAGCATTGACGATCACAGGCGATCCGTTCGTCTCGACCGTGATGGATGGATCAATGGCTTGTGCGGCCTTCATGGCTTCGGCGCCGAGGTCAACGGGCAGTGAGGCAACGATGAGATTCCCCGCATCGGATCGTGCGACGATCAGGAGATCGTCGACGATGCGGGATGCTTCGAGACCCTGTTCGGCGACAAGTCCGAGAAGCTCGTGCCTCTCCTCGTCGCTGATGGAGCCGCTCGCGTCACGCAGTTCCTCTGCGATTCCCACGACGGCGGTGAGGGGCGTTCGCAGTTCGTGCGAGATCGTCGCAACGAACTGGTCCTTTGAACGGACGAGATCTTGGAGTTTGCGTTCGGCGTCCCTCTGGCGGGTGACGTCGACCATCGCAACCGTGACATTGGAGAGGTCGAGTGCGCCGCCGACTCGTGGGGCACTCCACACGAGGAGGGCCTCGATGGGGTGCCCGGTGAACGTGAGCCCGCCCTTGAGTTCGGAGGTCACCTCTTCGATGTCGTTCGCTATGGCCAGGAACTGAGCGATGAAGGAGTCGAGAGCTCCGCGTGAGAATGTGTCCATGCGGAAATTGCCGAGGAGGAGATCCCGGTCCGGTGCTTCGGTCAGGAGTACCGTGGCCTCGTTGACATCGGTGATTCGAACAAGCGCTGCCAGGCGACGGACTTCTTCCGGATTTGATGTGAGGTACTCCTCGATGTCGCTGATACCGCTGTCGACTAGAGCCCTCAGTTCGATGCCCACGCCGGAGAAGTCCTCGCTCCAGAGCGAAACAGGAGCGTGCTGGAAGAGGCTGTGGTGTCGCTCTTCACGTCGCTCGAATTCCTGCCTGATCCACGACAGAAGAATCGCGCCGAACACAACCGAACCGGCGGCGATCATTGCTTGGAGGTAGTGGGCCTCACCCTTGGACAAGTGGAGTCGGGAGAAGAACACGGCGATGGAGAATGCGCCGACATACGGAACGACGAAGCGCCTCGGCACGAAGAAGGCCCCGGTGATTCCGATGATCGTGAGCGGGACGATGGCAGCGTTCGCCACGTCTTCGATGCCGAGAAGTCGGTCTTCGACGACGATGACCACGGCGGTG
>JAQAZV010000026.1:0-3226 GCA_032127155.1 Acidimicrobiia bacterium | reverse complement strand
GGCTGCCGCTGTGCCCGTCACCGCCCCCGATCGACCCCGAGATCCGGGCATGGGAAGTGTTCCGATCCTGGGATCTCGCTCCGCCACTGCCATCGGTCAGCCCTCCGGCGACTGGCATCACGGGGGTGCCGACCCACGTGGCAGCCGAAACCCCCGATCCCCTCGTGCACACCGAGACGCTGCCCGACGGACGGATCCTCCGCGTGCGGGCAACCGTCACCCTGCTCACGGTCGACTGGGGCGACGGCCACGCAACGTTCCACGACCCTTCGTCGGCCACCGGGTACCCCGGAGGTTCGGCCCATCACGCGTATCGGTTGAAGACCTGCCCAGCCTTCTACCGACACAACCACCCCTCGGGACCGTTGTGCCACCCCACCCTCGACCACTACACGATGACCATCGGGCACCGATGGGTGGGTGCATATTCGCTCGGCGCCGCATGGGTCGAGCTCGGCTCCCTCGATCAGACGATCCCCGTCCCGTACGACGTCGACGAAGCCCGAGGCCTCAACAAGTAAGCCTCCGTGAGCTCGGCGGTAGCAGGAACCAACTGGCCGAGAGTGTCCTCCCTTCAGCGGGGACCGGCGAACGCAGTGAGCCAGGGGGGCGCGCGAGCCCGCGAGCACCGAGGCCGGGAACGACATGAGTCCCCATGCCCGATCGCCTGCCACCTGCCACCTTCTACCTGCTTCGGCCGAGCGAACGCGAGGCGCAAAGCCATTAGCGTGGCTGGTATGGAGTTCTTCCTTGGAGGGGCCATCACGGATGATGGCGAACGCACCCACGACCCTGTCGGGTACCGGCCGAGTGACCTGACCACGCATGGGGTCATCGTCGGGATGACGGGATCAGGCAAGACCGGTCTCGGGGTGATCTATCTCGAGGAGGCCCTTCGGCAGGGCATCCCATGCCTCGTCATCGACCCCAAAGGGGACATGACGAACCTGCTGCTCACGTTCCCCGACCTCGCACCGACAGACTTCCTCCCGTGGATCGACCAGACGGCAGTGGCACGAACAGACACCACGCCTGATGAGGAGGCTGTCAAGGAAGCGACGAAGTGGAGAGACGGCCTCGCGTCGTGGGACCTCGGTCCGTCGGACATCGGCGCCTTGCGCGACCGAGTCGGGATGACGATCTACACGCCGGGTTCGGCTGCCGGCGTCCCGATCAACGTCGTCGGCGACCTTCGGGCACCCACGCTGTCGTGGGAAACCGACGCAGAGACGATCCGTGACGAGATCCAGGGATTTGTTTCAGGACTGCTCGGACTCATCGATGTCGACGCCGATCCGATCGCGAGCCGAGAGCACATCCTGCTCGCAAACCTGATCGAGCACGCGTGGTCTGCGGGAAGGGACCTCAGCCTCGAGACCCTCATCTCCCAGATCATCACGCCACCCATACGGCGCCTCGGAGTATTCGACGTTGACAGCTTCTTCCCCGAAGCGGCCAGAACCCGACTCGCGATGCGGCTCAACAGCCTCCTTGCCTCCCCATCGTTCGCCTCATGGATGGACGGAGACGTGCTCGACATCGACTCGATGATGTGGCACGACGGACAGCCGCAGGCGGCGATCATCTACCTCGCCCACCTGTCTGATGCCGAGCGACAGTTCATCGTGACAACGGTGCTCGGGAAACTGATCACGTGGATGAGATCCCAACAGGGAAGCAGCGAACTGCGGCTCCTCACCTACATGGACGAGGTATTCGGCTTCGTGCCCCCAACGGCCGAACCGCCAGCGAAACGACCGATCCTCACCCTGTTGAAACAGGCAAGGGCATTCGGTGTGGGACTCCTCCTATCGACACAGAATCCTGTCGACCTCGACTACAAGGCGATGTCGAACGCGGGAACCTGGTGTGTCGGGCGCCTGCAGACCGAACGGGACAAGGCTCGAATCCTGGAAGCGATGACGGCAGCGTCGGGGGGCATCGACGTCGATAAGGTCGACGCCAGGATCTCAGCGCTCGATAAGCGGGAGTTCCTCCTTCACTCGACGCGCGAGGACCAGCCCGTGCATTTCACCACCCGTTGGGCGATGTCCTACCTCCGCGGTCCGATGACGAAGGAGGAGGTCGCATCCGTCGCCGATGACGGACACCCGCCGCGGCCACCCTCACCTCGACCAGCCAGCAGCCCGCCCGAATCTCCCGAGGACGGCTCCACGACGGGTTCAGCGCCAACCATCGCAGACGGAATTCCCGTGAGTGCCCTCCACCCTGCAACGGGATGGGCAGACGTCGTGGGTTGGGAGCCCGAAGGTGAGAAGTACCACGCAACGATCGCGATCTCGGTATCCATGCGATTCGACGAGTCCCGCGATGGCATCGACCACACGGAACAATGGGAGGCGGTCGCGCCGACGCTGAGCGTCGATCCGGAATCCATGTCCTTCGTCGAGGTGGACCACGATGCGAGGGACTTCGTCCCGCTCGAAGATGGTCTCCCTTTCGTGATGCCCGAGGCCCCGATCGGTGATTCGCGGTGGTTCGCGAAGCTGGGGTCGGTGGTCAAGGCGCGCCTCGATGTGTCCGAGACCCTCGAACTCCTCCGCAACGACGACCTCGACGTCGTGTCGCGCCCAGGTGAATCCGCCGAGGACTTCAGAATCCGCTGCGCTCGGACGGCCAAAGAGGGATCCGACGATGAGATGGCAGCGCTCAGGGACCGCTACGAAAAGCGGATCAGAACGGCACGACGCGACTACGAGTCAGCGGTGAGGGAAGCCGACTCGGCGGTTGATGCACAGAACGCTGCCAGCTCGGACGCGATCCTCGGCGCGGGTCTCGACCTCTTGATGGGAAGGAGGCCGAGGGCATCGACATCGTCGAACCGGTCAGCTGCGAACAAGGTCCGCAGGGCCGAGGACAAGGTTGAACGAACGCGGGCGGCCTACGAGGACCTCGCACGTGATCTGGATGATGAACTCGTATCCATCCAGCAACGGTGGGACGACAGGACGGGCTCCATCGAGCCGTTCGCTGTCGGCCTCGAATCAGACGACATCGACATCAGCGAGATCCGAATCGTGTGGGTCCGCCGGACGACCTGATCCCATCCCAGCGATCGAGCCAGTTTCCCGACGTGGTCCTGGCTAGGCGTCAGGCGACACGAGCGCCCAGAGCACGTCCCTGATGTCGACGATGCCAAGGAGTTCCCCGTCCTCGACAACCGGTAGATGGCGATATCCGGTCTCGAGCATCCACGCGGCAGCGT
>JAQAZV010000025.1:0-10308 GCA_032127155.1 Acidimicrobiia bacterium | reverse complement strand
GTCGTCGGCGACCGGTAAGCGCATCCTGTCCGCGATGGGTATCAAGCGATCCATCATGGAGATGTCCGGTAACGGTCCGACGATCGTCACTGCTGATGCCGACGTCGCGGCTGCTGCGGGCCTCGCCGTGTACGGGGCGTACTACAACGCTGGGCAGGTGTGCTGTGCCACCGAGAAGGTGATCGTGGTCGACGAGGTGCACGACGAGTTCGTTCAGCTCGCACTCGAGGCGGCAGCGCAGGTGCGCCTCGGTGACCCCTTCGATGCCGCAACGACGATGGGGCCGCTCAACAATGAGGCAACCGCAGCGAAGATGGATCGCCACGTCGCCGACGCCCGCGATCGGGGTGCCGACGTCCTCGCAGGCGGACTGCGGGCAGCTGGGTTCCCCACCGATCTGTACTACGAGTTCACCGTGATCGATCGTGTCCCGCAAGACGCCCTCGTGGCGGTCGAGGAGTCCTTTGGCCCCGTACTTCCCGTTCTGTCGGCCAGGGACGATGAACACGCCGTGGCGATTGCGTCGATGGCGAATCTCGGGCTCCAGGCCGCAGTGTTCACGACGTCCCTCGCGAAGGCGTTCTGGTACACCGACCGCATCAGGGCAGGGACCGTGGTGATCAACGATTCGACCGATTTCTGGGAGACCTTCCAGCCATTCGGCGGCGCGGCGGGTACCGATTCTGGCTGGGGACGCGGAACGATCGGCGACTTCACCGACCTCCAGACAATGGTCGTCGACATCGGGGAGCCTGGGTGACCGCACGCCATCGTCCGTTCAACGAATACGACCTCCGTTCGCCCTGATACCGTGGCCGATGGATGCGATCCGGAGGTGAGCGAATGGTCAAGAAGATCGCGGTGACGGGTGGACGTGGCAAGGCCGGACGGGCTGTCGTGGCCAGGTTGATCGAGGACGGGTTCACGGTTCGTTCGATCGACATCGCAGAGACGCGAGATCCTGACGCGCCGTCCCTCATCGTTGACCTCGTCGACATAGGCCAGACGATCGAAGCGATGCGCGGATTCGACGCCGTCGTGCACCTCGCAGCGATCCCCGCCCCGAACATCCTCCCTGACGCCGAAACATTCCATACGAACATGATCTCCACCTACAACGTCTTCTCAGCTGCAGCCCAGCTCGGGATGGAGCGGGTCGTGTGGGCGTCATCTGAGACCCTGATCGGGCTCCCTTTCGCTCGCCAGGAACCGGCCTATGCCCCGATCGACGAGGACCACCCACTCCGTCCCGAATCCCACTACGCCCTCGCCAAGTTGGCAGGCGAAGCCATTGCCGAGCAGTTCGCCCGATGGACGGGAACGCCGCACGTCTCGCTCCGGATCTCGAACATCATGGAGGAGCACGACTATGACCGTTTCCCCACCTTCTGGGGCGACGCTCGCATCAGAGCATGGAATCTCTGGGGCTATGTCGATGCACGCGATGTCGCCCAGGCAGCGAGCCTTTCCCTGACGACCAGTCTCTCGGGGCATCAGGCGTTCCTCGTCGCTGCAGCAGATACCTGCATGAACCGTCCGAGTGCTGAGCTCCTCATCGACGTGTACCCCAGTGTTCCGTCGGGGAGGGTCGATGGATACACGACCCTTCTTTCGATCGACAAGGCCGCCCGCGTGCTCGGGTATGTGCCTGGCCACAGTTGGCGCGATCACATCGACGTCAGCTGAAGCGCTCCCCATTCCTGGCCAATTCATTGATTGATCCGAACATGGTGGTGGGTGCGTACTGATGGCATGGAAACACGTGACCTCTCATCGACCTCGGTACTCGTCCTCGGGGGCTCTGGTTCGCTCGGACTCAGGATCGCCAGCGACCTCGCTGACCGAGGGGCCCTCATCACGCTCGCAGGCAGGGATCCCGCCATGCTCGCTGCCGCCGCCGAGACTGTGCCAGGGTCCGCAACGAGCGTCTTCGATCTCCGCACCGCCGACCAGGCGGGATGGCCGATCGAGGCGAGCATCGCAGCCCACGGTCGCATTGACGGTGTGGTGAATGCCGCAGGGAGTGTCGCCTTCGGCCCGCTCGCAGAGACACCGAACGCCGTGATCGACGAAATCATCGAGGTCAACCTCACGGGGCCCCTTCGCGTCTTCCGCGAGGCCCTTCGCACCATGGAGGGTGGGTTCATCGTCACCATCACCGGTGTCGTTGCGACCATGCCGACCGCAGGGATGGTTGCATACTCGGCTGCCAAGGCTGGACTCGCTGCAGGCGTGGCCGCGCTCACGAGGGAGGTGCGTCGCTCGGGTGTCACCGTCATCGACGCGCAGCCGCCACACACCGAAACAGGTTTGGCGAGCAGGGCCCTCATCGGACATGCCCCACACCTCCCGCAGGGTCTGGACCCCGACTTCGTGGCGAGGCGAATCGTCAAGGGCATTGTCGAGGGAGAGCGAGTGATACCCGCCGACGCGTTTGCCGAGTTGTGACCGGTGGCGATTGGGTTGTCGGGCATGGCTAACGTCGCCCGATGCCTCTGACCTTCACGAATGGTCCGATCTGGACAGGAACCACCGACCCCACGGTCAGCCCCTCTCCCGACTGGGTTGAAATCGACGGCAAGCGAATATCGGCCGTTGGCGAAGGGCCGCCACCCCGAGGCGATGTGTTCGACCTCGGAGGGCGCACCCTGATCCCTGGCCTCCAAGACGCTCATGTCCACCCCCCGATCGGTGGACTTGCGATGATCCGATGTGAGCTCCATGACGTGGACCCATCCGACTACGCAAGGGTCATAGGCGAGTACGCCGAATCCCATCCCGACGCGTCGTGGATCATCGGAGGGGGATGGCCGATGAACGTGTTCGAAGGCGGTATTGCCCGACGTGAGGTCCTCGATTTGGTCGTACCGGACCGTCCGGTGCTCCTCCACTCCTCCGAGGGCCACGCCGCCTGGGTCAACTCAGTCGCGCTTGCGGCTGCCGGCATCGATGCAGCAACACCAGATCCCCGATACGGACGCATCGAGCGGGATGCCGATGGGAGACCAAACGGGACCCTTCAGGAAGGAGCGGTCGACCTTGTCGAGAGGTTTGCGCCTCCAGACACCGTTGACGAGGTGATGGAGGGAATCGCCGCCGCCCAACAGCACCTCCTCTCCCTCGGCATCACGGGGTGGCAGGACGCCTGGGTACGCCCGGTTGACCATGACGCCTACGTCCGGTTGGACGGTTCCCGCGAGCTCATCGCGCGGGTGGCGGGATCGCTGTGGTGGGATCGAGAGCGCGGACCCGAACAACTCGACGATCTCATCGACATGATCGGTGAGAAGGGTGATCGCTATCAACCGCTCGGCATCAAGCTGATGGTCGACGGTGTGATCGAGAATGGCACCGGTGCAATGTGTTCGCCGTATGCCGACTCCGGCGAGAACGGTCTCACGTTCCTTCCGAGGGAGCTCCTCATCGACATCGTCCCGAGGATCATGGCAGCGGGAATCCAGCCGCATTTCCACGCCATCGGGGACTGCGCCATTCGAAGTGCCCTCGATGCGGTCGCGGCAGGCAATCCGGAGGACGTCGAGAGGGTTCGTCCTCACATTGCCCACATCCATGTCGTCGATCCGCTCGATGTTCCCCGCTTCGCCACTCTCGGTGTCACTGCCAACGCACAGACCCTCTGGGCATGTAACGACGACACGATGACCAACCTCACCGTGGGACGGCTCGGTCCTGAGCGGATCCCATGGCAGTATCCGTTCCGCTCACTCGTGGACGCAGGCGCTCGTCTAGCTGCTGGTTCGGACTGGTCCGTATCCAGCGCGAATCCGTTTGCGCAAATGGCGGTAGCCGTCACGCGGCGATCCGACGAGGGAACCGAGCCCTTCCTTCCGGAGCAGGCCCTGACTGTCGAAGAGGCGCTCACGGCATTCACGCGGGGCAGCGCCTTCGTCAACCATGACGAACGCAGGGCAGGCTCGATCCGACCTGGCAAGGCAGCCGACCTCGTCGTCATCTCTGATGATCCGTTCAGCGCCGACGACCTTTCGACGATCTCTGTCGAAGCAACGTTCGTGGCGGGGAGCATGGTCTTCGAGCTCTGAGGTCCTCGCCCAGGAATCCCTACGAAGCACCAACGGACGAGACGAGACCCCCGTGGGTCGGCTTCGACCCTCAGCCCTCCGGCAGGACGTCACACTCGGAGACACCGGTCTTGCTCTGGGCGACGATCCCGTTTGCGAGGACATCCTGGACCTTGGCACGGATCCTGCTCACATTCGGGATCGGGTAGTGACCCGGGGTTCGACCCGAGTTGTATCGCGGTGGCACGAACCCGATCGTGGCAACATTCTGGTAGTCGATCGTTCCGGCGATTCCAACCAGGTCGGGGAGGAAGGTCACCGGGATATCGGTGGTCACGTACTGCTCCATGAGGTCGAGAAGCCGAGGGAAGGCCTTGATGATCGTGAACGTATCGGCCTGGGTGGCTGCAGCCCGGATCACGCACCGTTGCCGACCCATCCGGTCGTAATCGGACGATCCTATCCGCCATCGGGAATACGCCAGGGCCTCGAGTCCCGACAGGTGGTTCATTCCTGGTTCGACGTTGACCTTGGCCTTCGGCTGGCCCTCCTCCGGTGACGAGACCATGACGTGGTAGGGCTCTTGTACGAGGACGTCGACACCGCCGAGGGCGTCGATCGTGCGAACGAAGCCAGCCATTTCAACCATGAAGTAGTAGTCGATGGGGATATCCAGGAGGTTGCTGATCACGTCACGCAAGGCGGCGAGTCCGGGATCGACCTCGTTCGGATAGGTACCGGTCCACTCCAGGGTCTGGGCGTGGACCTCGTTGAGCATCTCGGGGAAGCACTTGCATGACTCGAACTCTGGTTCCTCGGGGATGCCGTCCCCGTCGGTGTCGACCCACGTGTCCGGATAGCCGTCGAGGTCGGCGTCGGTGAGGTCCTTCTCGATGACCTCCTGCTCGTACTCGATGAATGCCGTCTCCATGTGGCGGGGGAGTGGCACGAGCTTCATGTTCCTCGGGAGTCCGAACATGGCGACAGCCCCCGTCTTGAGGTCGATGGTGACGACGTTCATCGAATCGGTGCGGAGTCCCTCCCGACCGGGGCCTGCGTCGCCGCCGACAAGCAGGATGGTGAGTCGGTCCTTCGTCACCCGTTCGGTGAAGGGAACGAACGGAGCGACAGGTGACACCGGGGACCAGATGTCGGGGAGCGCCTCGATCGCCTCTGGGTCTCCCAGCCCGGATCGGAAGATGAGGTTCCTCACGGACTTCGGGGCGACCTCGGGTATGTCGACGAACGCGGGATCGATCACTCCTGAGAAGTTGTTCGCCGCGATCGATGCTGGTGTCGTCGGGCCGGGGTCATCGATCCGTTCGCCGCTTGCGACGAACACGGTGTTGAGTGTGGAGATCGTGGCCGCTCCATACACCCATCCGACTACCTGAGGGATCGCGAGGACTGCGAGCATCGCTGCCACAGCGGTGAGGGCCATCGGCGATCGCCGCTCACCTCGCGATGCGACGAAATAGGCATCGACCGATGCGGCAACCCGCCAGACGAGGATGAGGCCATTGGCAACCAACACTCCCGTGATGAATCCCGGTTGGACCAGGAGCTCTGCGACACCGACGCGCCCACGCGAGATGAAGCCATACGCGCTTGCAAGCACCAGAACCACGGGCGAGAGGACGATCGCTGCCCGATAGGGGTCGCCTGCATACAGTTGTCCCGCCCCAGGGATCAGGGCGGAGAGCAACGCTGCAACGAGCGGATGTTTCCGCATCTGCCCCCTCCTCATGCGACACCGCAACGGTGACCGCGCGGTCAATCAACCACTCGGAACGATACCCACCGACTCACTTTGCGCACGAGGATCGCCAGAATCCCGCTACCCGCTACCCGCTACCTTCTACCCGATACCTGCTACGCCGAGCGCAGCGAGGCCATCACAGCGGCTCGAATCGTGCCGTGAAATGGCGCAGCCACGGCGCCTGATCGACGATTCGGTAGCCACGGAGGGTTTCTGCGTGGTTTGCGGCATCGATCACGACCTCGCCGACGTAGTCGATGTGGCTCTGGGTATAGGTCCGGCGGGGGATTGCGAGCCGTACGAGTTCCATCGCCCCCGGTTCGTCAGGCCCGCCATCGGGATCGGGACGCCCGAACATCACCGTTCCGATCTCAACGCCACGAACGCCACCCCTCCGATAGAGCTCCACCGCAAGCGCCTGGGCGGGATACTCGTATGCGGGGATGTGGGGGAGCAGGGCAGCAGCATCGATGTACACGGCATGCCCGCCAGGGGGCTGGACGATCGGTACCCCTGCCCCTGCGACCCGATTGGCGAGGTACTCCGTGGATCGTATTCGGTATCGGAGGTAGTTCTCGTCGAGGACCTCCTCGAGACCGATGGCGACAGCCTCCAGGTCGTAGCCCGCGAGGCCCCCATAGGTCGGGAACCCCTCCGTGAGGATGAGGAGGTTCCTGGCGTTCTGTGCCATCGCACCGTCGTTCATGGCGAGGAACCCACCGATGTTCGCCATCCCGTCCTTCTTTGCGGACATCGTCGCACCGTCGGCGTAGGAGAACATTTCGTTTGCGATTTCGCGCGGCGTGCGATCCGCGTATCCGTCTTCTCGAATCTTGATGAACCATGCGTTCTCGCCGAAGCGACATGCGTCGAGGAACAAGGGGAGCTCGAACTCGTCGCAGATCGCCCGAACAGCGCGGAGGTTCGCCATGGACACCGGTTGACCGCCGCCCGAGTTGTTGGTGACCGTCACCATGACGAGCGGTACTCGATCCGCTCCCACCTCTTCGATGGTCGCACGAAGTGCTTCGACGTCCATGTTTCCCTTGAAGGGCACGATCGCGGCGGGGTCCTTCCCTTCGGGGATGACCAGGTCGACGGCCGTCGCCCCACGGTATTCGACGTTTGCCCGTGTCGTGTCAAAGTGCGTGTTGTTCGGGACGACGTCCCCTTCCGCCACAGCCACGGAGAACAGGATCTTCTCGGCCGCTCTTCCTTGGTGGGTTGGGATCACATGCTCGAAGCCCGTGATCCCTTTCACCGTCGCCTCGAACCGATAGAACGAGCGGCTGCCCGCGTACGACTCGTCACCCCGCATCATGCCTGCCCACTGCTCAGATGACATGGCGCCAGTGCCGGAGTCCGTCAGCAGGTCGATGATCACTTCGTCAGCATGGAGACCGAACAGGTTGAAGCCGCTGCGTTCGAGGGCTGCCACGCGTTGCGCCTCGTCCGGGAGGTCGATCGCCTGCACCGTATGGATTCGGAAGGGCTCGATGATCGTTTCGTACTCCACGGGATCCTCTCAGGATGGTTCCCGAAGTGTCGCACGACTGAGAGCGCCATGTCGAAGCGATGGCCCGTCGAGGTCACCGGGGCTCCTTGGACCTTCGGAGCCTCCGCAGATCGTGTGATGCCGACGAGGTGTTCAGCTTCGCAGAGGTACTGCCGGAGGAGGCCAGATCGTGACCGAGGGGATGGCGGTTCCCGGTCCGCGACCATCGTCGTGGCCCTTGACCCATCGTCTGATCTCGGCCTGGGCGACCACATCATCCTCGTTGTAGGCCAGGAGTCGCTGTCGCATGTCGACATCCCCTGCCAGGAGGTCCTCGAACCACATCTCGGATTGCAGACCACCAGGGTCGTCATCGCGCCATGAGAACCCGCAGAGGGGTGCGATCACCTTGAGGCCATGACCGTCCGGCGATGCAAGGTGGGCTCGAGACCATGCGCACAGGTCGAACGCATGGTTGGCGAACCATTCCTCGATGCTTGACGATCCGTCGATCGTGAGATCGTGACGAAGGGCGGCCTCGGTCAACGTGCGAGGTTCGTAGTCGGTCCAGTGGAAGACGACCACGTCGTCGTCGGACCACGTGGCGAACCGTTCGAACAGATGCTCGAGCACCTGTCGCTCTCCGTCGGGCGTGCCTGTCCAGTCCGCAATTGGCTCGTAGCGAGGTTCACCATCCTCTTCGCTGATCAGGAGACCGGCGAGGTAGATGGTGCCGCCGCTCGTTTCGATGTCGAAGTCGACCTCGATGCGGCGACGCGGCAGGTCGATCGGGACCCCGTCGGGAGTCCGCCGCATGAGACCGCCGTACGTACGGGCCCTGGCCTGGACGACCGTTGCATTGTCAGCCATCCGTGCGTCGTCGAGGGAAAGTCCTGCGACGTCGGCAACCGTGCGAATGCCATCGCCGATCAGCGCGTTACGCATCTCGGCATCGACACCGCGCAGAAGGGTCGGATCGTCGAGGTGGATCAGGTCACCGAGACAGAGATCGTGCCAATTGCATGTCTGGCACTCGCCGCGCATCCACGGATCGACCAGCGGACGCTCGGGATGCTGCCTTCCGTGTTCGAGCACGGCCCTACCTTCGATCAGCCAGGTTTCATGCTCGTCCAGGATTGGGGGGCTTCCTGCAGCGAGATCGACCCAGAGGCACGAGGCAGGATCGTCAGTTCCGATGACACCTCCGAGGGTCTCCGGGGTACCCAGACCGATCTCATCGAGGATTCGCCAGTAGTGGGCGACCTGCAGGAGGTCCCTGCGCCTCGCCGAGCGGAACCTGACCAGTTCTCCCGAGTGGTCGTGCAGGTGCGAGAGTGGGGATCGGGTCGCCTCGGGACCGCTCTTCCCGACCACCTTGTGGCTCTTGATCTCGACGGCGGCGTAACCGCCTGCCCTTCGGACCAGGACGTCAGGCGCGCCGACCAGCGAGCCATCGGCGTTGGAGATCCTTCCTCCGATGATGAGCGGGGACCCGCTCTCCATCTCGGACATCGTCGTGTCGATGGCCGCCGACCATGAGAGGTCTTGGGAGATGACGACGGTCCGCGGTTGGAGGGCCATCAACTGTCGGTTGATCTCGTCCTCATGGGCAAAGCCTCGGTCGAACGTCCGTTGTCGAACGGGATCGTCGATCGGCTCGGCTGCGGTGAATCGGTCATGGTGCAACCGTGTGAGGCAACGCCCGATGTCGTTCCCGCCGAGACGGGTGCGGGGTTCCCTGGAGACATGGCCGCTGGCGTTCATGGAGTGATTGTCACACGTAGGTGTGACATCTGCGCTCGTGCGGCGCTTGGTCGGTTGACATACGGAGTGGTGGACGCGCGGCGCCTGAGGTGAGCCTGCAGTGAGCGTTCGCAGGCCGCGTCCCACCGATACCCGGCAGGCGGTCATACGATCGCGTGATGGCTCTCGCTGTCACGGCCCTCGTGCTGTCCCTTCTCATGCCGGTGGCTTACGCACCCAACCCGTGCGCCGACGTCCACATCGTTGGTGTCAGGGGATCCGGCCAGTCCGGATACGGTGAGCAGGTCGGCGACGTCGTCGACGCCACAGTCAACGCGATCAGCGCACAGGGCCGGTCGGTAACCACCGACTCCCTCCCGTATCCGGCGATTTCGATCACGGATTCCTTCGGTCTCGTGCTGTTGAACGGTGATTATGAGCGCAGCGTCCTCAGCGGAGTCGGAGCCCTGGGTGACTCGCTCGAGGCGATCACTGCCTCGTGCCCGATGTCAGACATCGTTCTCGTCGGGTACTCCCAAGGAGCGCAGGTGATCAAGCTCGCGCTCTCCTCGTCACGTCCTGACCACCGCATCGCGTCGGTGGTCCTGCTGGCTGATCCCACGCGTGATCCGAGCCAGCGGGGGATCCTGAGGCTCGGTGACCCTTCCGTCGAGCGCGAGGGCTCCTTTGGTCCGGTCGCGCTCCCCGACCACATTCGCACGGTCGCGATCGACGTTTGCGCACCTGGCGACGGCGTCTGCGAGCGGGGTCGCTCTGACCTCGCTGCGCACATCGATGGCTACAGAGATGCTGCTGGGGCTGTGATTCCGTGGCTCCTTACTGACCTCGCCCAGCGGATTGCGGGCCCCTCGCCCTTGCGCTGACGATTCCTCATTCACAAACTAAGGAATTGGCGCGACGATGTCATGTGACAGATCGACGAGAGGGTGGGTATCGATGAAGGTATTGGTCGCGCACGGATCGAAGATGGGTGGAACGAAGGAGATCGCGTACGCCGTCGCTTCGAAGCTCAGCACGATGGGATGCACGGTCACCATCGCTTCCGCCAAGGATGCACAGGATCCAGAGCGCTACGACGCGGTCGTGGTCGGTTCGTCGCTGTATGCGGGTCGATGGAAAGGCGGGTGCGTCAGGCTGATCAAGCACCTCGCGCACGAGAACTACACGGGACCTGTGTGGTTGTTCCAGTCGGGACCACTGGGTGACCATGCCGATGATCCCCAGCCCGTGCCGAAGAAGGTTCGGCATCT
>JAQAZV010000024.1:0-3049 GCA_032127155.1 Acidimicrobiia bacterium | reverse complement strand
ATGGGCTGGATGAATGACACCCTGCGCTACATCGAACGAGATCCCGTGTATCGCAAGCATCACCACCATGAGCTCACGTTCCGCATGGTGTACGCCTACAACGAGAACTTCACCCTTCCCCTCTCGCACGATGAGGTCGTGCACGGGAAGGGCTCACTGCTCGCGAAACAGCGCGGCGATCGGTGGCAGCAGTTCGCTGGCCTTCGCGCCCTGTTCGGCTACCAATGGTCCCAGCCGGGGAAGAGCCTGGTGTTCATGGGGAGCGAGTTCGGCGTCAACGACGAGTGGAATCACGAGCAGGAACTCGATTGGGGGCTGCTCGGCCTCGCCGAACATGAAGGCGTGAAGCATTGGGTGTCCGAGCTGAACGCCCTGTTCAGGCGGACCCCTGCCCTCTACGAGCTCGACAACGAACCATCGGGTTTCCGTTGGGTCGTAGGGGACGATGCTGCCAACAGCGTGTATGCGTATCTGCGGTTTGGAAGGGACAGTTCACCGGTGTTGTTCGTGGCGAACTTCACACCTGTGGTTCGGCAGGGCTACCGGGTCGGAGTCCCGACGGCAGGAACGTGGACCGAGAGCTTGAATTCCGACGCCCTCGAGTTCGGTGGGTCAGGGGTCGTCAATGATGAGGTCGTGGCTGATGCGATTTCGACCCACGGGTTCGACCAGTCCCTGAACCTCACGATTCCTCCCCTGGCTGCCATCTTCCTGATGCCGAAGGACTGACGACCGGGGCGGAGTCGGCTCAGACCCAGTCGAGGATCACCTTCCCGCAGGAACCGGATCGCATCACCTCGAAGGCTTCGGCGTAGTCGTCGGCGGCGAAATGATGCGTGATCACCGGCGAGATGTCGAGGCCGGTTTCGAGCATCGCCAGCATCTTGTACCACGTCTCGAACATCCTGCGCCCGTAGATGCCCTGGAGGGTGAGGCCCTTGAACACGATGTCGTTCCAGTCGATGGGCGCCTGTTTCGGCGGAATGCCGAGCAGGGCTATTCCCCCACCGTTGTCCATGTGCGTGATCATGTCGTGGAGGGCGCTCGGATTCCCCGACATCTCGAGACCCACATCGAACCCCTCTCGCATACCCAGATCGGCCATTGCTCCCGCAATGGAATCGGTGCGGGTGTCGAGCTCGCGGTCGGCCCCCATGGTCTCGGCGAGTTCGAGGCGGTAGGTGTTGATGTCCGTGACGACGATGTACCGAGCGCCAACATGCCGTGCGATGGCGGTAGCCATCATTCCGATCGGCCCAGCTCCCGTTATGAGGACGTCCTCGCCGACAAGGTCGAAATGGAGTGCGGTGTGCACAGCGTTCCCGAGGGGATCGAGGATGGCCGCGATGTCATCGGGGATGTCGTCAGGGATGGGTTGGACATTCGATCCCGGAATCGCGACGTACTCAGCAAATGCTCCTGGTCGGTTGACTCCGACGCCGACCGTATTGATGCACAGGTGTCGGCGACCTGCTTGGCAGTTCCTGCACCGTCCACACACGATGTGGCCCTCTCCCGAGACACGCTGACCGATGGAGATACCGTCGACCTCCGATCCGATCGCCGCCACCGTCCCCATGTACTCGTGACCGATCGCCATAGGGATGGGAATCGTGGAGGCTGCCCAGTCGTCCCACTCAACGATGTGGAGGTCGGTCCCACAGATCGAGGTCTTCTGAACGGCGATGAGGACATCGTTCGGTCCGATGTCCGGTTCATCGATGTGCTCGAGCCAGATGCCCGGTTCGGGCCGAGTCTTGACGAGGGCTCTCATTCTCAGATGACGCCCATCTCGCGACCGACCTCAGCAAACGCATCGATTGCGAGGTCGATGTGATCCGTGCTGTGGGCCGCTGACATCTGGGTGCGGATCCTCGCCTCACCCCTCGGTACGACGGGAAACGAGAATCCGATCACATAGATGCCTCGCTCGAGCAAGCGATCCGCCATCGTGGCGGCGACGGTCGCGTCGCCGAGCATGACGGGAATGATCGGGTGATCGGCACCTGCAAGGGTGAATCCGGACCCTTCCATCCCTGCCCGGAACCGCTCCGCGTTGCGTCGGAGGCGAATGCGTGGTTCATCGGACTCACGCAAGATCTCGAGGGTACGGAGAGTCGTTGCGGCAATGACGGGAGCCAGGCTGTTGGAGAACAAGTACGGGCGAGACCGTTGCCTCAGCAGCCCGATCACCTCGGCTGGCCCACTCGTGTACCCACCCGATGCTCCTCCAAGAGCCTTGCCGAGCGTTCCCGTCACGATGTCGACGCGATCCTGCACGCCCCAATAGTCCGGCGTCCCCCCTCCGTTCGGTCCGATGAATCCAACGGCGTGGGAGTCGTCGACCATGACGAGGGCGTCGTGACGTTCTGCCAGGTCGCAGATGGCAGGAAGGTTGGCGATGATCCCGTCCATCGAAAAGACACCATCGGTTGCGATCATGCGGAACCGTGCGTCTGATGCCTCGACCAGCCTTCGTTCGAGGTCGTCCATGTCGTTGTTGGCATAGCGATACCTGCGGGCCTTGCAGAGGCGAACACCATCGATGATCGATGCATGGTTCAACGCGTCCGAGATGACGGCGTCGTCCTCGCTGAGCACGGTCTCGAAGAGCCCGCCGTTCGCATCCCAGCACGACGAGTAGAGAATCGTTGATGCCAAGCCCAGGAACCCGCTGATCTCACGTTCGAGCTGTGTGTGCACCGTCTGCGTCCCGCAGATGAATCGCACCGACGCCATGCCGTATCCATGTTCCTCGATGGCGACCTGCGCAGCTGAGATGAGTCTCGGGTCGTCAGCGAGCCCGAGATAGTTGTTTGCGCAGAAGTTGATGACGGACGAACCGTCCTCGAGGGTTATCACGGCGTCCTGCGGGGACGCGATCACCCGTTCGTCCTTGTACAGGCCGCTTGCCCGCAGGTCTGCGGCTTGATGCGAAAGATGGTCGAGGAATCGCGTCGTCATGGCACCTCCACGGCGATTCTATGCGCCGATGGACATCCAGACTCGACTGCTAGCGTGGGGCGGTCGCAGCAGAAGAGGATTCCCC
>JAQAZV010000023.1:0-4405 GCA_032127155.1 Acidimicrobiia bacterium | reverse complement strand
GGCCTCAGGACAGCATCGAAGCCTGATTCGCAGGACATCTGCTTCGTGACGTCCGGTGACTATCGGGACTTCCTCAGGGCGCGCCACCCCGGTGTTGTGAGCGAAGGTGACATCCTCGATCTCGAAGGAAACGTCGTTGGTCGGCACGAAGGCACGACGGCGTTCACGATCGGCCAACGGAAGGGGATCGGCGTTTCGGCCGACGGACCGAGGTACGTCGTCGACATCGAACCGAAGGAGCAGACGATTACCATCGGCAGGAAGTCTGACCTGCTCACCGACAGTTGCCTTGTGTCCGACATGGTCTACACCGACGCTCCCCTCGAACACGGCGATGCGGTGAGTGTGAAGGTCCGCTATCGCGGTGAGCCCGTGGATGCGGTCGCGCTCGAGGAGGGTGACCGGCTACGTTTCCGATTCGATGACCCACAGCCTCGACCTGCCCCTGGGCAGGCACTCGTCGCCTACGACGGCGAGTATGTCCTCGGTGGTGGGACGATCGTCAACGAGCGTTCGCCCGTCGCAACGGTCGGGTAGCGTGTCGATCGCCAAGGAGGATTCGTGGACGCCGCTGAGCGATATCAGGAGCTGCTGGATCAGGTAGCGGAACACAACTACCGCTATCACGTCCTCGACGCCCCGATCATCGACGACAACGCCTACGACATCCTCTTTCGCGAGCTCGTTGCGCTCGAGGATGCCAGCCCGGACCTCGTGTCGTCGGTGTCGCCCACGCGCAGGGTCGGAGAGACTCCCGCATCTGCCTTTGCGGAGGTTGCGCACCGACTCAGGATGTTCTCGCTCGACAACGCCATGAGCATCGACGAACTCGAGGCTTGGAATGTTCGCCTTTCCGGTGCGCTCGGGCGCGAAGCAGGTGGCTACAGCTGCGAACTGAAGATCGACGGATTGGCCGTCTCGCTCACCTACGAGGATGGCGTGCTCACACGGGCCGCGACGCGCGGCGACGGTGTGATCGGTGAGGATGTGACAGGGAACGTGCGGACGATTCGCTCCGTCCCCCTGGTGCTTCGCGGGGATGCCCCCGCAGTGCTCGAGGTCCGTGGCGAGATCTACATGCCGGTGTCGGAATTCGAGGCGCTCAACCAACGCCAGGCCGATGCGGGCCTTTCGCCCTACATCAACCCCCGCAACACTGCAGCAGGGTCGGTGCGCCAGAAGGATCCTGCCGCAACCGCGTCCCGGAATCTCGCCGTGTGGATCTACCAACTCGGCTACCTCGATGGCGGACCGACCCTTCGCACCCACACCGAGAGCATGGAATGGCTCTCGGACCTTGGACTCCGTATCAACCCAGCGAATCTGACCGTCCAGACGTTCGATGAGGTCCTTTCGTACGTCGATGACGCGACAGCGCACCGACACGATCGTGACTACGAGACCGATGGGATCGTCGTCAAGGTCGATTCGCTCGCCGAACAGGACGAGGTCGGGTTCACGGCCCGATCACCGAGGTGGGCCATTGCCTACAAGCTTCCTCCCGAGGAGAAGGACACGGTCCTGAGGGAGATCAGGATCAATGTGGGAAGAACCGGTGCGGTGACCCCGTACGCGGTCATGGAGCCGGTGTTCGTCGGCGGTGTCACGGTGACCAACGCGACGCTCCACAACGAGGGCGAGGTTCACCGCAAAGACGTTCGCCCCGGCGACACGGTCGTCGTGCGCAGGGCGGGAGATGTTATCCCTGAGGTGGTCGGCCCCGTTCTGGAGCTTCGCCCAAAGGGTATCCGCAGGTGGACGATGCCAAAGACCTGTCCGTTCTGCGGAAACCTCATCGTTCTCCCTGACGGTCAGGCCAAGGCGAAGTGCACGGGCGGATACGAGTGCCCAGCGAGGTTGCGGGAGTACCTGTATCACTTCGCGTCCCGTGGTGCGATGGACATCGAGGGTCTGGGGTTCCGAACGGTGGACATGCTGTTGAACCTCGGTCTGATCCAAGACCCTGCCGACATCTATCACCTCCGTGTCGATCAGCTGCTCCCGCTGGAGGGCTGGAAGGAGACATCGGCGACCAACCTGATCAACGCCATCGAGGCTTCAAAACACCGCCCGCTTGCAAAGCTGGTCTTTGCCCTCGGGATCGATCACGTCGGGGGCACCGTTGCGGCTGTCCTTGCGAGGCATTTCGGTTCGATTGCTGCGATCTCCACTGCGTCGGTGGACGATATCGCTGCGATCGACGGCATAGGGCCAGAGATCGCAGGTTCGGTCAACGATTGGTTCTCGGATGCAGACAACGGCCATCTGATTGAACGTCTCGGTTCGGCCGGGGTGTCGCTCGAGGACACCGTAGAGGTTCGTGCGGTCCTTCCCCAGGTCCTTGTGGGGGTGACCGTCGTGATCACAGGGACGCTGGAGGGATTCACCCGAGATTCGGCAACGGCAGCCGTCGTCGACCGAGGGGGCAAAGTATCTGGGTCCGTATCGTCTCGAACCTCAGCGTTGGTGGCAGGAGAGAACGCCGGATCGAAGCTCGCGAAGGCCGAATCACTGGGCGTTCCCGTACTCGGAGAGGATGCCTTCGTCGACTTCCTCGAACGGGGCATCGATGCCATCGGCTGACCACGGTTGAGGCGTGGTCCTCGCTGCGCTACCCGACCGGCGTCGCTGAGAAGACGACCTCGATCGTCGCCCCGTCCTCCATCTCGACGAACCCACCGGTGACCACCGGCACGTCGAACGTCGACAGCACGATGTCCGTCTCCCCCGTCACGGAGAGGGAGCCGTCCTGTTCGATCCTCGCCTCGATCACCCATGTGGCAGGTTCCGTGATGGCATTGACGGTGAGGTCGCCTGTCAGATCGAAGGTGACCACTTCACCGACCTGCGCGGTAGCGGGCAGGCTGAAATCCATGGTCGAGAATGAGCCCTCCGGGAACTCTGCGAACCAGTCCCTGACCTTGCCGTCCCTGCGTGACTGATCGGATGTGAACGATTGGAGGTCGATGGTGAAGGTCGATGTGCCTCCAGGCTCGATCACTCCCGCGATCCCTTCGGTCGTTCCTACGGCGACGGCCTGGAGGCCCTGGAGACGTTCGTCGACGGAGTAGGTCGCGATCCCTTGGGAGATCGTGTAGCTCGTCGCCAGGTCGTCTGGGATCTGGATCGATCCTTGCACGAGCGTGGTTGGCGAACTCGGGGGGGCGCTATCCGATTCCCGTGTTGTCGTCGAGGAGGTGCTCTCGAGGTCGTCGAGTGTGAGCTCACCCGATGCGACGTTGCCCCTCCCGAAGAGCCCGATTCCCATGGCGACGGCGATCACGACAGGGATTGCAGCGATCCACAGAGGGGCAGTGACGCCTGCAAGGAGGGGAACCAGGAATCCGAGCGTGATGAAGATGATGGCCGCGAGGGGTGCCGCATAGGAGATCAGATTGCCGAGGACCAGCTGGTCGGCAATCGTCACGGCTGCCATGGCAACGACGAATCCGCCAGCCATCGTCCAGCCGAATATGGCGATCGCTCGGTCCGACACACGTATCCGGCGCCACAACAGTCCAGCCACCACACCGAGTGCAAGTGAGACCCCGACGACCGTCAGGCTGTTGGCGACCACCTCATCCGGGCTGCGAAGTGGCAGCGAGACGAGGGCTGCGACGATCGCCGCGATCGCGCCTGCGACGAGGCCTGCAACCGTCGGATGCCACGCATCAGGGTCGTAGGTGTAGCTGTAGCTCACGCGGTCCTCCTTCGGTGTGCTTCAGATGTCATTGGATACGGAATGTCCACACGACGGTTCCAACGTCGATGCCGTTCGCACCGCTGGTGTAGGTGGCGACCACCGTGTGGTCTCCGGCGGTCCATCGTTCGATCGCCTTCCCTTCGCCGGCTTCGAATTGGTGCCGCCCGGTTGCGAGGATGCTGTCCACCTGCTCCGCGGGGATGGGCGTGCCGTCGATGACGAAAGCGACGTCGTAGTTCGGCAAGAGGTCGATGACGACACGAATGGGCTGCGTGACAAGGTCGCCGTCGGCCGGCGAATACGACTCGACCGCGTCGGGAAGATCGAGCGGGTCGCCGGATGGGATGAAGAGGATGGCTCCGCCGATGATGGCGACGAGCGCGACGGCGAGCAACAGGTAGGTGATGCGGTATCCGGTCGTGGTCACGGTCGAGATGCTACGGCGGACGATGACGAACGGAGACCCGACGTGAGGTACCGTTCCGGTGTGCACTTCAATCCGATCCTCGAGCAACTCGGCAGCTACCCGATAGCGGACATTCGCGCACGCGCTGCGGCGAGGGAGGAACAGGGCCTTCCCGTCATCGACTTTTCGATTGGCGATCCGCGCGAACCGACGCCCGACTTCATTGCCCAAGCACTCAAGGACGGCGTCACCGAGGTGTCCCAATACCCGACGACGGCTGGCAAGCGCGAGCTTCG
>JAQAZV010000022.1:0-3729 GCA_032127155.1 Acidimicrobiia bacterium | reverse complement strand
GCCCTCCACTGGCTCGATGATCACTCGACACTGTTCCCGAGGCTGCGATCCTTCCTTGCGCCCGGAGGTGTCCTCGCTATCCAGATGCCTGACAACTGGGATGAGCCGACGCACACGATTCCGGCAGAGATCCTCGACGGGGGAACCTGGCCAGCCATGACGAACGCTGCACTGCTCCGGGATCGCTTGTCGGCTGCAGATGAGTATCTGTCGTGGGTGCAGCCCGCAGCCGTCGATATGTGGAGGACCACGTACTACCAGCAACTCAGCGGTGACGATCCGGTGTGGACGTGGGTCACCGGATCGGTTCTGAGACCGGTCCTCGCGGTTCTCGGAGACGAGGACGCCAAACGTTTCGAGACCCTCTGCAAGGATCGATATCGGGAGAGCTATCCGCCAGGATCCAACGGGATGACGCTGCTGCCCTTCAGCCGTGTCTTCCTCGTTGCACGCGCCCCGACGTGATCATTGGCCCTCGTCGGCTTCGGAGAGGCGCTCGGCTTCGGCCATGAGCTCGAGCCACCGGGTCTCGGACGTATCGAGCTCTTCGATCACCTCGCCGAGTTCGCTCGACACCGCAACGGTCCTCTCGTAGTCGCTCCCTGCATCCTCCAGCGAAACTGCGAGGGCTGCCTTCCTCCGCTCGAGTTGTGGGATGGCTGCCGTCAGGGTGTCGAGTTCGCGCTGTTCGGCAAAGGTGAGTCGCCGCTTGGCCTGCTGTTGCCGTGCTCGTTGTGACTTCTTCGACGTCGCCTTGGTTGGGGGCCTCCGCAGCGTTGAGGCCCGGTATGCGGCCCATCCACCGGGATGATGTCTGACCGATCCATCGGGTTCGATCGAGAAGATGTCGTCGCACACGCGATCAAGGAAGTATCGGTCATGGCTCGCCACCACAAGGGCGCCCTGCCAACCATCGAGGTACTCCTCGAGAACGGCGAGCGTGTCGATATCGAGGTCGTTCGTCGGCTCATCGAGGAGAAGCAGGTTCGGTGCCTCCATCAGGCTGAGCAGCAACTCCAGTCTCCTCCGCTCGCCACCGGACAGATCGGCCACCGTCGATTGTTGCTGGTCCCTCGTGAACTGGAACCGTTCGAGCATCTGGGCACCCGAAACCTTCACACCGCTGGAGAGTCGCACCTCGTCGAGGTGTTCCCGGATGGCATCGATCACCCGTGTATCGGGAGGGATCGGTCGCGGGTCCTGCCCGTACCACCCGTGATGGATGGTCGAGCCCGTGACCACCTTGCCCTCGTCCGGTTCGATGGAGCCAGCGATCAACCTGAGGAGCGTCGTCTTCCCTGCTCCGTTCGGTGCCACCAATCCGATGCGGGCATCCGGCTGCATCTTGTGCTCCACATGACGCAGGACCCAGCGATCGTCGTAGCGCTTCCCGACATTGTGAAGGTTCACGACCTTCGATCCGATCCTGCGGGATGGCAGGCCGATGTCGAGCTCACGTCGTTTCGAGGAACGTCCGCTCGACATGAGCGCCTCAGCTTGTTGGATGCGATGGCGGGACTTGGATGTCCGTGCCTTCGGGGACCGTCGGAGCCACTCGAGCTCGGTCGCGATCCTGCGCTTCCGCTTGTGCTCGGCGGCGGCCTCGCGTTCGGTCCTCGCTGCTACCTCCTCGAGGTAGTCCTCGTACCCGCTCTGGTGGGAGTAGAGCGACATCTCGTGGACCTCCACGATCCGGGTCGCCACCTGATCGAGCAGGTAGCGATCGTGGGTGACGAGGAGGATGGCCTGCGTTCGAGCGGCGAGGTGATCCTCGAGCCAGTCGATCGTGTCGACGTCGAGGTGGTTCGTCGGTTCGTCGAGGATCAGAAGATCGCACTCCGCGGCCAGTGCCTGGGCGAGGGCGAGTCGCTTGCGTTGTCCACCCGAGAGGGCTCCACATGCGACGTCCGGGTCAGTGAGGGCGAGCCGGTCAGCAAGCGCGATCGACGGGCGGTCGCTGCCCAGGACCTCGGCGACGGTTGCATCGTTGGCGAAGGTTGGGTCCTGGTCGAGGGATGCGACCCTGAGACCCCGGGTACGGATCACCGATCCGGAGTCTGCATCTTCGAGCCCTGCGATGATCCGGAGGAGGGTCGATTTCCCTGACCCGTTCCGTCCGATGACACCGATGTGATCACCGCTCGCGATGCCGAGGGACACGTTCTCGAGAACCGGAACCTCGGGATACGACTTCGACACGCTTTCGACGCTGAGCAGGTGCATGGCAGCAGGGTATGGTTCCGTCGGTCGACTGCCTAGGCAGGCGAGCCAGGCGACGCCTCTTCGGCGAGCACGCTGAGAACCTCGTCATAGCGGCACTGGGCATCTTCGGCCGAATCACCAACGCTCGTCACTCCGACAAACCCATGGGTCGGCATCGCCGACAGCATGTGGAAGACGCTTCCGACTTGCCGTGCGCCGTCGAAGTGCAGGCCACGCATGAGTGCGATGTCGAGAAGATCCTCGGGTGTCAGCGATGCCAGATGGTCGACGCGAACGTGATCGGACGAGACGTAGTGCTTTTCGATGCCGCTGGGCGCGATGAATCTGGCCGTCTCTTCGTCGTATGTGCCATCGGTCAGGAACTGGAGGGTGAGGAACGGATGCGTTGTCCCGCCCTTGCGCAGGTTCAGCTCGATCGCGTGTTCATCCCACGTCCCTTCGGCGTTCCTAGCGACGACATAGTCGATGGCGAAACGCCCGATGACCCCCCGATCGGCGAGGCGCTCACCAATCTTGCGGGCGCTTCGCGAGATCTGAACGGCGTACGCGGGATCAGCAGGGAACCGTGATCCCATGAAGACCTGGCCGCTGTCGCCTCCGAGGATCTGATCGTGGGTCGACAGCACCTCCACATCGCCGAGCGGGGTGATCCGGAGCTGCACCGACGGGCTCTGGATGTCCTCGCCCTCGACCATCTCCTCGACGATGCCGCCCTCTCGTGCGAAAGCCGTGAAGTAGCCGTCGATGCCCCCGACATGCTCGTCGACCGGCAACGAGTCGAGATTGGCGAGCACATCTGCTGTGGTGGCGTCGAGGCCGGACAGGTCGAGGGTGGCATTTCCGAAGCCAGAGACACCCTCGTTGAGTTTCACGACCACCCTGCGGATCCCTGGTCTCCTACCCATGAGGGACACCACGGCTTCGGCGACTTCGTCTCGGCTGTGGAGGTCCTCTGACCCATCGGGATGCCTCACGCCTGCCTCAGCGAAGAGGCGTCGTCCCTCCGTCTTGGTCCCGTACTCCCGGTGGACCGGGTCGGCCCCGTACATCGGGATACCGAGGCGCATCGCAAGCTCGCGGTCGTCCCACGTGGTCATGAAGGGAACGAGATGGGCCCGGTCAGGGTCGGCGATCAATGAACGGATCCGCTGCAGCGTCCTCGGCCGGTCGAGCAACTTCCGCGACAAGGGCCGGAACCGGGCCTCTCCCGGTGACACGAACGACAGGCGCTTCCTGGCGTTGCTGTGGATCACGCCCGGCAGGAGGTCCAGGTAGTAGTCGACGATGCCTGGCTCGATCGGTTGTCCGGTCACATACACCATGCGGGCACGTGGCTGACGGAGGAGGAAGAGGAGGAACAGGTATCGCTCCTCGTAAGCCTGGAGTTCGCTCGCTGAGACTTCCACATCGATGTCAGCGGAGGGAACGACGACGATGGTCTGCTCGTCCGTGTTGAGGTGGTCGATGGACGACCACAACGGGATGAGCTTCGCCTGAAGAGCGTCG
>JAQAZV010000021.1:0-7561 GCA_032127155.1 Acidimicrobiia bacterium | reverse complement strand
TCCTTCTGCAGCCATTCCGGTGATGCCTGGAGGACCGGTGATTGCATCGTCATCGCCTCGAGGGCTGCGGCCGCTGCCTCTGCGGGGTCGAGTGATTCGAGATAGAGGAACTGCTGATATGTCGCATCCCCTTCGACCAGGGCGAGAATCGCCGACGCATCATCAACCGTTCCCTCATCGACGCGTCGCTCGAACTCCACGTTGAAGTCGAAGTGCTGGTCCGTCAAAGCGTGGGTCAATTCATGGGCAATCACGATCTCCTGGAGCGGCGTGATGCCATCCACGGAAACAGGGACTACCAGCTCCTTCGCGTCCGGGTCGTAGAAGCCTGCGACCTGCTCCGTGTAGAGATCGAGTAGCAATTGCCTGAGATCATCGTCAGGGGCGAGCATGCCGAGCAGCGTGAACATCGCGTCCTGGGAATCGATCTCCTCGGCGTCGAGCTCGGTCACCAGCTGTTCATTGACCCGTGCCGTGAACTCTGCCTCGTCGAGGATGGTGACCGTCGGCACGGCGAGAAACGGCAGCCCCCTGGATTCCTCGACGTCGAGGATGATGACGCCGATATCTGCTCGCATTCGGTCGGCCACCTCGGGGGCGATCGAGGCGGAGCTCGAACCGGGGATGGAGTCCGAAGGGATCGAGGTGACAGGCGGTGCGGTGGTCGTCGTCGACGACTCGCCCGCGGCAGGTTCGCTGGTCGTGGTCGTCGTCTCATCCGCGCCACTGCTGTCGCACGCCGTGGCTACGAGGGCCAGAACGGCGACAATTGCGACGACAACGACGGTCCGGGGTTTCAGCATCGCCGGGAGGCTAGTGGTGGATCCCATGAACCAACGTGAAACACTGAGCAGCGGGGCCGCTGAGCGTTGCGACACCCCTCGACGGTGGTCAGAGGGTCCGGAGCGCCTCGGTTGGTGACACCCGTGCTGCGCGCATCGCGGGGTAGAGACCGGCAATCGCCCCGATCAACAGGGCCGCTGCGAGACCACCGACGATGGCAACGGTCGGAATGAGGACACCCCACCCCTGCAGCGATGCATAGCCAGCGGTGACCGCAGCGCCCAACAGGACACCACCGACGCCACCGATTCCCGCGAGGAGGAGGGATTCACCGAGGAATTGAACAGAGATATGGCGACGTGTCGCACCAAGGGCACGGCGCAGACCGATCTCTCCCCTGCGTTCGAGCACAGAGATCACCATGACGTTTGCGATCCCCACGCCGCCCACGAGGAGCGCCACCGCACCGAGACCAAGGAACAGGTTCGTGAGGGCGGACTCCGCAGCGTCACGAGCCTCGAGTGCGTCCGACGGTCGAGTCACCTCGACCTGGTCAGGGTTCTCGGGATTGACCGTCGCTGCCATCACGCCTCGAACATCGTCCACCGACGCCGGATCCGTCCGCACGTAGATGGTGGATGGCACGAGGTCATCAGTGCCGAGGTACATCGCAGCTGCCGTCGGCGTGACCAGGGCGGCACGGTCGAGATCGGGCGAGAGCTCGAGACTGCTCATGATGCCAACCACGGTGAACCACTCGCCCCCGATCCACACCCTGGTTGGTTGATCGAGGTCGCGCACTCCGAGGCGCTCGGCCGCGACCGACCCGAGGACGACAACTGGATAGTCAGGCGAAGCCAGGTCCAGAAAGACGCCAGCCGTCATCGAACCCTGGAGGGTGGCCAACAAGTTGTCGTCGGTCGCCAAGACGCTCAGCCCACCGGACTGCCCCGACGGCACGAGGTCGTTCTTGTAGACGCGGGCGTCAGACACATCAGACACGGCAGACACTTCATCCACAGGTCCGATGCGGGCCACCATCGCTGGGGCATCGTCAGGAAGGGTTCCCGGTCCCAATCCGATGCCGGAGCCTGCCTGCACCTGCAACATGTTGGTGCCAAGGCGATCGAGTTGTGCAAGAAGGTCGGACTTCGAACTCTCCGACAGGCCGAGGACGGCGACCATTGCTCCGATTCCGATCATGATGCCGAGCGCCGACAGCACCGAACGCAAACGTCTCGTTCGCAGGCCGATGCCTGCGGCTCGGAGGGTGTCTGCCGGCGTCATCCTCGATGGCGCGATCACCTCATGAGGGGCCGCATTCGAGGTCAGCGTTGCCACAGTGAGTCCTTCTCGATCTGGCCATCGAGAATGGCAACCTGGCGGGGGAACTGGTCGGCGATCAATCGGTCGTGGGTGATGACGACGATGGTCGTCCCCTCCTCGTTGAGGGCCTCGAGCAACCGCACGATCGAGGCGCCCGATGCACTGTCGAGGTTGCCAGTCGGTTCATCCGCGAGAACGATGCGGGGATTGCCGATCAGCGCCCTGGCAATCGCCACCCGCTGTCGCTCCCCTCCGGACAACTTGGTCGCCATGTGGTCAGCTCGGGCCGCAAGACCGACCTTGTCCAGCGCATCGCGGGCGAGGTCCCGTCGAACCGCGAGCCTCATGCCTGTGTACAGGAGTCCATCGGCGACGTTGTCGAGCGCTGTCTCCCCTGCAAGGAGGAAGAACTGCTGGAAGACGAATCCGATGTGCTGGGATCGGATGGCGGACAGATCGGCGTCACCGAGCGCGGCGACATCGTAGCCGGCGACCCTGACGACACCACCTGTGGCTCGATCAAGGGTGCCCATGATGTGGAGCAGCGTCGACTTCCCGCTCCCGGATGGCCCGACGATCGAAACCAGCTCGCCGTCATCGACCTCGAGATCGACACCGCGAAGTGCCCGCACCGGAGGGGTCCCCTCATAGGCCTTGGTCACTCCGCTGAGAGCCATGGCTGCCCGTGACGGCGCGTGGCGATCGGTCACCGTCACGGGACGACGACCTCCATACCTTCTTCGAGCCCGGATGATGTCACCTGGACGAATCCGTCCGCGAAGAGACCGGGGTCAACGGCCACCAGGTACGTTGACCCATCCGACGACGCAACCTCAACCGCATATCCACCCTCGGCCAGCGCAATGAGCGCCGACACGGGCACCGCAAGCACATCGTCGGCTCGATCGCTCGCGACGATGACATCGACAGGAGCTTCATCGAGATCGGGAGCAGCCTCAGGGTCATCGAGGGTCACCGTCATTTCGAAGTAGGTCTCTCCCTGTTGGGTGGCAAGCACGACCGATCCGATTTCGGTGACGGTCGCCGCTTCCTGCTCGCCGCTCGGCAGCTCGACCACGACGGAGTCACCCACGGCAACCAGGTCCTGGTCATCCGTCGATAGTTCGACCGAGACGAAGGTTGCACTCGACGAGGTCGTCATGATGGGCGTTCCGTTGGCAACGACGTCGCCCACCGCTACGAGGTTCTCGCCGATTCGGAGGTTCGCTGGCGCATAGATGACATCACCGACGTTCACAACCCCATCGGGTTGGGCTCCGACGCTGTTCTGCCATGCGGCGACGGCAACCGATGTCGCCGTGTCGAACTCGCCATCCGCAACGAACCCGCTGGTTTCCCCGAAGCCGAGCTGCGAGAGATTCTCCTCGAGTTGGGCCACATCGTCACCGGACACACCGACCGTGAGCGCCCGATATGAGGGAATCTCACCGAGGAGGAGCACGACCGGCTCGGCATCCACCGTGAGCAGGACATCACCCCTGCCGACGATGGATCCCTCGGTGACGATGGAGGTGACCGTTCCGCCGATCGGTGCCGATGTGGCAACGATGGGCATCCCGGGAGACACCTGGTCGGCAATGTCGACAAGCACCTCGGCTACATACGAAACACGGGTCGGCGCGAATATCACATCGCCGAGGGCAAGGGTTCCCGTGATCTCGGCTCCGATTGCCTCCTGGAGGTTTTCGATGGCGTCAGCGGTTGCGGTCGTGAAATCCTCGTCGATGGTCAAGGCGTTGTCGGGGTCATATCCGAGGTCCGACAGAGCTTGCTCGAGCTGTTGTACATCCGGACCGTCGCTCATCCGACTGTTGAATGCACGATATTGGGGTAGGTCACCCTCCAGCACGACGATCGGAACGGCATTGACCTCGTAGAGGACATCTCCCGACGTGACGAACGTTCCCTCATCAACGACGTCCGTCACGAACCCGGAAGCGAGGCCCGCGACGGTGACGACACCTTCAGAGGACGACCGAAAGGAGATCGGATCGGAGGCGCCGTAGCCGAGGGTGCCTGACAGGTCTTCGGTGACAACGATGTTCGTCCGCATCACCGTTGCAGTGTTCATCGAGCCGTCGGCTTGAGTTTCGTCCGTTGCGCCACCACGCGTTGCAACGGCAACCGCAAGGGCGGCGATGACGACCGCCGCGATAAGACCGAGAATCCACATCGAGGTCCGCCTTCGTCGCTGCCGTCGGCCTGAATCCATCTCGCCGTTACTCATCGGTTCGTCGGATGGCATCGCAGATACCTCATTGATCGACTCGGCCTCGGTGTGGCCCGTGCCTGCCTTTCCATTCTGGTCGACGTCTGTCATGCCCCACCGTCGCTGCCTTGCCCGCCAACGCCGGGCCCACGTCCGGGCCCACCGGGAAGCACGCCTCCAAAGATGTCCTGACACGCAGAGAGCGCAGCCTGGACATTCGGATCGTTGGGGTCGATGTCACCAAAGGGCCCCCCTCCGCCGTTCCCGTCACCGGGACCGCCACCCTGGCCAGGACCGAAATTGGAAAAATCCGGGTCATCCATCTGGACGCCGTTCTCCCTCATGCAGGCAGCGAACTCGACGAAGGTGTCTTCGAAGGATCCTTGATCAAAGTCGCTGCCGCCGGGGCCGATCGCAAGACCGCCGAGCTCGTCCGAACAGGCCTCGAAGGCCGTGCGAACAGTCTCTCGGTCGACGTCACCAAACGGACGCTCGTCGCCACCACCCTGGGGACCGAAACCGAATCCGACGGAACCATCGGATTCGATTGTGGGATCTTCGAAGTCTTCGACGCCGTTGGCACGCATGCACGCGGCGAATGCGATGAGGGCTTCCTCATCAGTGAGGTCGCTCGACGGCGTCCCAGAACCATCGACGATGGTGTCACTCGCAGAACTCCCAGGGTCGTCGAGGGTCGCCACACCGTTGCCACCTGCACTGCTGCATGCGGCTACCACGAGCGCAAACGCTCCAGCCATCACCAAGAGTCGTTTCACGCGTCCACCCTCCCACTTGTTGTCGTCTCAGAAGTCGTTGGTTGTCAGATAAGCACCCCTGGTTGAGGCGCGGGTGAGGCCGGCATGAGAACCGCATGAGAACGCCTTCCGGCGCCCTTTCATCGTCAGCTTCCGAATCCGAGCCCCGCGAAGACGTCACGGCATTCATCGAGGGCAGCCTGCACATCCGGATCGGTGAAATCCACGTCACCGAATGGGCTCAGCTGCCCGTCCCCCGAGCCATCACCAAACAGAAGACCGGAGAAGTCGGGGTCGTCCACTTCGACACCGTTCTCCCTCATGCAGGCCGCGAACTCCACGAAGGTGTCCTGGATCTCCGTCAGGTCGAAGTTGGCACCGCCCGGTGCGAATGAAGCGCCCTCGAGTGTGTCGATGCAGGCGGTCACGGCACCCTCTGCGACATCGCGGTCAACCTCCGCAAGAGGACCTGAGCGGTCCCCAATCGAGAAGTCGACGGAACCATCGGCTTTGAGCACGGGATCCGGGAAGTCCGGTATGCCGTTGTCCCTCATGCAGGCACCGAATGTCAGCGGGGCTTCCTCGTCGGAGACGACAGCTGCATCACTCTGGTTGGTATCGCCCCCACCTGACTCGTCGGTGAGTGAGGCAACACCATCGCTCCCAGCGTTCCCGCACGCGCTCAGCGCGAGAGCACAGGCGACAATCGCGACGATGGTTCGCTGCGTCCTCTTCATGGAACTCACTCCTTCGTGGTGGTGGTGAAGAAGCCGGGTACCGGTGGCGGCGTCTCGTGCGACGACCTGCGACGTTTCGCGATGAAGCCGGCGGTCGCGATGACAGCCGCGATGATGACGACACCAATGATGAACCCAACGCCGATCCGCCATGCCGTTGTCGGCGTGGTGCGACCGGTGAGGTCCTGGACGAGTGCGACCCTCCATGCGCCTTCGCGCTGCACCCAGTCCTCCGGGACGGTGTCGAGCAGGACACCCGTGCCCTCCTGGGCGACGGTGTATTCGATGAAGTCGCCGATCGGGAACTCGTTCTTCGATGGGTCCCAAGCGCGAATCGCAGGCTGACGCGATTCGAACCAGTCGATTCTCGGTTCGATCGAGAAGTCGAGACCAAAGTTCGCCTCACCGGTCAGCCCGTTGACGCGAAAATCCGCCCCCTGGGCTTGCTTGTGGTAGATCGCAAGCCGGTCGAGTGCGACCGCTCGATACCAATGGGCAATGGTCGAAGCAAGCGGCTCCGGCCAACCCTGGCCGTTGCTGCTGTTCCACAGGGCGAGCTGGGCGACGCCGAATGCTGCCGCAGGCTTGATGTCGCCGATCTGCTCTGCCGAGAGCGCGAGAAGGTTCGCGGGGCCATCGACAACAGCGTGGAACCGCCGTGTCGAACCCACGTAGGACGTCATGTCGAGTTCAACGCCTTTGCCGACGATGCAGACCGTCGAACCCTCCAGTCCACCGATGTCCCGTGCAATGGAGGCTGAGGACGCACCCACTTCCTCACCGAACCGCCGCGCCTGACCCTCGGGCACTCCGGTGAGGCCGAGATCGACGGCGAGTCCGTCGACCGAGTCCCAGGTTGCGCCTGGGAACAGATCGGCACATCGAGTCGTCGCCTGCGCCCCAGCTGGTAGGGCGGCGACACCAACGGCGCACACGGCCAAGCCAATGGATATCAGAATTCGCCTCACCACTGAATGATGCCGTCGTCGGCGCCATACTCGCCCATCGGGCCACTGGTGCGGAACGACGGTGCGATCGATGCGAGGAAAACATCGAGCCGCTAGCGTCGCTGCGACGACAGGGGATGAGCCATGACCGTGCGCAATGACAAGCGGACCATCTTCGGATGGGCGATGTATGACTGGGCGAACTCTGCCTACATCACGATCTTCGGAGCCGTCATCGGAGCGTTCTTCACAGGAACGATCATGGCCGGCGATGAGTATTGGGGGTTCTCTGGTGATGCCCTGTTCTCGATCCTCGTCGGCCTCGGCTCGATACTTCTGCTGCTCGCCATGCCGGTGCTCGGTGCGATCGCGGACTACTCGGACTCCAAGACGCGGTCCTTGCGCACCTGGGCCATCATCGGTGCGCTTTCGACCCTCGTCATTCCGTTCATCCCCGACGGCCAGGTTCCCCTGTTCCTGATCGTCGTGGTCGTCAGCCAGTTCGGCTTCGTCGCAGCCAACGTCTTCTACGACGGTTATCTCCCAGAGATCGCCTCGGATGAGACCATCGACAAGGTGTCGTCGAAGGGCTTTGCGCTCGGGTACCTCGGCGGAGGGCTGTACCTCTTGCTCGCTCTCGTTCTGATATCGCTCAGCGGTGATGGCGACGACGCACTGCTCAGCGAGGCCCTCGCCGCACGGATCGCGATCTTCGGGTCCGGTCTCTGGTGGATCGGGTTCACGGTCTTCTCCCTCGTCCGACTTCCTGCCGACGGCGAGGGT
>JAQAZV010000020.1:0-25205 GCA_032127155.1 Acidimicrobiia bacterium | reverse complement strand
AGATGAACCCGCGCGTCTCCCGGTCCTCGGCGCTCGCTTCGAAGGCGACGGGATTTCCGATCGCGAAGATGGCAGCGATGCTCGCCGTCGGCTTCACCCTCGACGAGATCGCCAACGACATCACAGGTGCAACACCTGCGTCTTTCGAGCCTGCCCTCGATTACGTGGTTGTCAAGATCCCGCGCTTCGATTTTGCGAAGTTCCCATCGGTCGAGCCGATACTCGGCACGTCGATGCAATCGGTCGGGGAGGCGATGGCCATCGGTCGGACCTTCCCCGAGGCGCTCCAGAAGGCACTGCGTAGCCTCGAAACCGGCCGATACGGCCTCGATGCCGATCCCTCGGAGGATGCGTGGGCCCAGCTGTCCGACGCCGAACTCATCGAAGCGACGGCCGTGCCGAGTCCGGATCGCCTGTTCCAGGTGTCCTATGCCCTGCGAAGGGGACTCCCGATCGATGAGGTTGCGGCTGCCACGCGATATGACCCCTGGTTCCTCGATCAGCTGCTCCAACTCGTTGAGGTGCGCAAGAGGGTTGCTGCCGATGGTGTGACACCGATGGCGCTCCGTTCCGCCAAGCGTTTTGGCTTCTCCGACCGACAGCTGGCCCATCTCTGGGGAGTCCCTCCAGATGAGGTCCGGGAACGTCGTACTGAGTGGGGCATCGAAACCACGTACAAGACCGTTGACACCTGCGCCGCCGAATTCGAAGCCCGCACGCCCTATTTCTACTCGACATTCGAGGACGACTCGGAAGTGCCGCCACCGGGAAAGAAGACGGTCATGGTGCTCGGATCAGGACCCAACCGCATCGGCCAGGGGATCGAGTTCGACTACTGCTGCGTCCACGCCGCCTTCGCCCTGGAGGACGCCGGATACGAAACCGTGATGGTGAACTGCAACCCCGAGACGGTCTCGACCGACTACGACACCTCGACCCGCCTCTACTTCGAGCCACTCACGATCGATGATGTGATGGGCATCGTCGAGGTCGAGGAACCCGTGGCTGTCATCGTGCAGTTGGGAGGGCAGACGCCCCTCGGACTTGCCCACGGCCTCGAGGCTGCAGGAGTGCCGGTCGCAGGGACATCCCCCGACGCCATCGACCTGGCAGAGGACCGGGAGCGGTTCTCGGCGCTCTGTCAATCACTCGGACTCAGACAGCCGCCCCACGGCACGGCAACCTCAGTGGCTGAAGCCCTCGACGTCATCGACACGATCGGTCTTCCCGCCCTCGTTCGACCGTCCTACGTGCTTGGTGGTCGGGCGATGCGCATCATCTACTCGGTCGAGGAGCTCTCGACCTATCTCGCCGACCTGTACGGAGCAATACCCGGTGGCGAAGTCGACCTGTCGGATGCGCCGCTGTTGATCGATCGATTCCTCGAATCAGCCACAGAGGTGGACGTCGATGCCGTCTACGACGGTTCTGATCTCTACATCGGGGGGATCATGGAACACGTTGAGGAAGCCGGGGTGCATTCAGGCGACTCCGCGTGTGTCGTGCCACCACCAGATCTCAGTGACGTCGCCGTGGCCGATGTCATCGAGGGCACCAGGAAGCTGGCTGAAGGCATCGGGGTTCGGGGCTTGTTGAACATCCAGTTCGCGGTTCGAGGGTCGGACGTCTACGTCCTCGAGGCGAACCCGAGGGCTTCGAGAACGGTCCCCTTCATCTCGAAGGCCACAGGGGTTCCGCTCGCCAAGATTGCAACGAGGGTGATGATGGGGGAGTCCTTGGCCGATCTGCGCGTTGCCGGCGCCCTCCCCGTCGAAACCCCCGTGCTGCCATACACCGCGGTCAAGGAGGCCGTTCTACCATGGAACCGATTCCCGAATGAGGACACACTCCTTGGCCCCGAAATGCGAGCGACGGGCGAAGTGATGGGAATCGGGCCCGGCCCTGGTGTCGCCTATGCGAAGGCCCTCAAGGCAGCAGGGCACCGCGTACCCAACGAGGGGAAGGCCTTCATCTCCCTCGCGGACAGGGACAAGGCACGAGGCGTCGAGGTCGCTGCCGCCCTTGTTGCAAGTGGGTTCAAGCTGTACGCAACCCATGGGACCGCAGGGCATCTCGCTCGCAACGGCATCGCAGCGACCCACGTCGACAAAGTGGGGGAGGGGCTCTACGACCCTGTCCGACTCATCGAGGACGGCGAGATCGACCTGATCGTGAACACACCGGCGGGAGGCAAGGCGCGAGGCGATGGGCGGCTGATCAGGATGGCTGCGAATCGTAACGGCATTCCCTGCGTGACAACCGCTGAAGGCGGTCTCGCCGTTGCACGAAGCATCGAAGCAGCCAGAGCCGGTGCCTTCGAGGTCGCGTCGCTCCAGGACCTGCACCGATCGGCGGGCTGGTGATGGCGATCCTGGAAACGAGGATCGGTCCCCTACAGCTCACTACTCCCCTGATTGCGGCCTCAGGCACGGTGGGCTCCGTCGTCGAATTCGCAAACAGCATCGACTTCACGCGGTATGGCGCGGCCGTAGCGAAGTCAGTCGCACCAGAGGCCTGGCCGGGTCGCACAGCTCCGAGGATCGCGCCGATCGGTGAGGGCATGATCAACGGCATTGGCATACAGAATCCCGGAATTGATGCGTGGCTCGACGAGGTCGGTCCGATGATCGCAGCGATACCCACCCAGGTCTGGGCGAGCGCCGTCGCCCACGACCCTCGAGGCTTCGCCGAGGTCGCCGAAAAGCTGGACACGACAACGATCACCGCTGTCGAGGTCAATCTGTCATGCCCCAACCTCGATGGGGCTCCTTTTGCTCTCGATCCTGACCGCTCGCACCAGGTCATCACGCGCGTACGCGCGGCCACGACCAAACCGATCGGGGCGAAGCTTTCACCCGACGCCAGGCCGATCGCTGCGGTGGCTGCAGCAGCGGTCGATGCAGGTGCAGACTGGCTCACCATCGGCAACACCGTGATGGGTGCGAGCATCGATGTCCGCACCCGTCGACCCACCATCTCAGGCTTCATCGGTGGATACTCAGGTGCGCCGATCCGCCCGATCACCATGCGATGCGTCATCGAGGTGAGGAGGGAACTCCCCGATGTACCGATCGTCGCCTGCGGCGGAGTGGCGCACGCCCACCATGCGGTCGAATACATCCTTGCTGGTGCCGATGCCGTGGGGCTCGGCAGCGTCCACTTCGCAAAGCCGCGTGCCGCAGCGGGGATTCTCTCCGGACTCGATCGGTACCTCGACCGCGAAGGATTCTCATCTGTGGGCGAATTGAAGGGAGCGTATGAACCATGGACATGAGGCCACTTCCGACGAACCCGATCATCGTTGCGCTCGACATGCAGACGGCAGAGGAGGCTGTGTCGGTCGCCGAGGCAGTCGCGCCCCATGTGGGAGGATTCAAGGTAGGTCTCGGTCTCCTTCATGGACCAGGACCAGGCACGATCGACGCCCTCGTACGACTCGGGCTTCCGGTATTCGCAGACGCGAAGCTCCACGACATCCCTTCGCAGGTGGAGACAGCGGCCTATCGGCTCGGCACCCACGGTGCGCGGTGGGTGACGGCGCATATTTCGGGCGGTAGTGCCATGCTCGAAGCCGCCGTCCGAGGTCTCGAACGTGGATCCGGCTCGGCAGCGGCAGGCATCCTCGGTGTATCAGTGCTCACATCGCTCAGTTCCCATGACCTCGAGCGAGTGGGCATCCAGCGCACCCCCGGACAGCTCGTCGGCAAGATGGCGAAGGTTGCCGCCGCGACAGGATGCGAGGGCGTCGTGTGCTCTCCCCAGGAGCTCAACGTCGTTCGGCAGGCCGCGCCGACCCTCGTCAGGGTCACTCCCGGCATCCGACCGGATGCCGTTGACGACGATCAGGAACGGACAGCCACACCCGATGAGGCCATGGCGAAGGGGGCAGATCTGCTCGTGATCGGGCGTCCGATCACGCGAGCTGCCGATCCTGGGATGGCCGCCGCTGCGATCCATGCAGCGATCATGGGTAGCGACACCACTCTCCGATAGGATTGCCTCACGACAAGGAGGGACCGTGCTCCCCGAAACAACCGAAGAACAGCGGAACGCTGCGCTCGCACGAGCCGCCGAAGCCCGGCAGAAGCGAGCGGAGATCAAGCACCTCCTCAAGTCAGGAAGCCTTACGTTCAGTGACGTCCTTGAACGGGCCAGCGAGGACGACCTCGTTGCTGGTACGAAGATCCAGGCAATCATCGTGTCGATGCCAGGGATGGGGAAGATCGCAACGAAACGGTTGATGGAGGACATCGGCATCGCCGACAACCGCACGATTCGTGGCCTGGGCCCGAACCAGCGAGCGGCGCTCCTTGACCGATTCTCGTAGCGGTCACCTCATCGTCGTCTCCGGTCCGAGCGGCGTCGGGAAGTCGAGCATCCTCAATGCGGTCCTGGCGAGAACAGATTCGGTTTTCTCGATCTCGGGGACGACACGGTCCCCGCGTCCGGGTGAGGTCGACGGCCGCGAGTATCACTTCCTCACGAGGGGCGATTTCGAGGAACGTATTGCTGCGGGCGATGTCCTCGAATGGGCGCAGTACGGCGGCAATCTCTACGGCACACTTCGCGCCGAGGTCCTCCCTGTGCTGGCCACAGGCTCGAACATCCTGCTCGACATCGAGAATGAGGGGGGTAAGCAGATTCGGGCGTCGTTTCCCGACGCCGTACTGATATTCATCCGCCCTCCGACCATCGAAGAGCTGGAGCGGCGTCTCACCAACCGGGGCGATACCGACGAACGCGACGTCGAGCAGAGGCTCGCGGTTGCCGAACACCAGATGGTGGAGGCGTTGACCGTCTACGACCACATCATCGTCAATGACGACCTCGAGGTCGCGACTGCCCACGTTCTCGATATACTGACGCGGCTGGCAAGCGACGAGCGTTGATGCGCGCGCACCGTCAGCCCGCAACTCCGAGGAGACCCCGATGATGCTCGAACCGCCTATCGGCCTGGCCGTCAGCAAGACCAACTCACGTTTCGCCCTCGTGGTCCTGTCCGCACGGAGGGCACGCCAGATCAACGCGTATTTCAACGAGCTCGGTGCGGGTATCGGTGGGTATGTGCCGCCGCAGGTTCACTCCCTGTCGCGTAAGCCGTTGTCGATCTCCTTGGAAGAGATCGTGCAGGACAAGGTCGTCATCGCACCCATCGAGGCGTGACGTCATGATCGCCGGGAGACACATCGTCCTCGGCGTCACCGGCGGTATCGCCGCCTACAAGGCCGCCTATCTCGCTCGACGCCTCATCGAACGCGGAGCCGAGGTCCGGGTTGTCATGACCCCATCCGCGACGGAGTTCATCGGACCAGCGACGTTCGCAGCCATCACCGGATTTCACCCTCTTGTCGATCTGTTCGAGCATGAGGAGGTTTCGCCGCACACCTCCCTCGCACGATGGGCTGATGGCATCGTGGTGGCACCGGCGACGGCGTCATCGATCGCGCGCATTGCCCACGGTGAATCATCGAATGCACTCGTGGCGACCGTTCTCGCCGCGACTGTCCCGATCGTGATCGCACCGGCGATGCACACAGAGATGTGGGAGCACCCCGCAACCGTGGCAAACATCGCTGCACTTGCAGATTTTGGATATCACATCGTCGAACCTGACACCGGAGGGCTCGCCGGAGGTGACGAGGGTGTTGGCAGGCTGGCGGATCCGGACTCGATCATGGATGCCCTCGACGACGCGCTCGGACGCGGCGATCTCGAAGGACTCACCGTCCTGGTAACTGCGGGTGGGACCCGTGAGTCGATTGACCCCGTGCGATTCATCGGGAACCGGTCGAGTGGGAAGATGGGGAATGCCCTTGCCGTCGAGGCCGCACGCCGGGGCGCGATCGTCACCCTGGTGACGACGACGGAGGCCCCGACATTCGGCGGAATCCGTGTGATCAGCGTCGAAACTGCCGAGGAGATGGCAACAGCCGTTTGGGAGAACGCACCAGGATGCGACATCGCGATCATGGCTGCAGCTGTTGCGGATTTCCGACCTGCAGCTCCGATCGAGCACAAGCTCCACAGGGCGGACGCCCCACCCACCATTGCGCTCGAACCGACTCCGGACATCCTCATGGGATTGAGCGAACGAGGTGACGTCGGATTCCTGGTCGGATTCGCAGCCGAGGTTGGATCACTCGACAGGGTCGTTGACAAGGCCCAGAAGAAGGGTGTGGACCTGCTCGTTGCGAACGACGTCGCCGATCCTGGGTCGGGCTTCGGGTCTGACACCAACCGGGTGACCCTCGTAGCGAGAGACGGCTCCATCACCGAGCTCGAACTCATGCCGAAGTCCGAGGTCGCAGCAGCCATCTTCTCGAAGATCACGGATCTGCGGGACGGATCCTGACGTCCGACCTCGCCTGTCAGGTCGTTCCCGACCTCCCCACCTTCGCCGTTGACGATGGGTTCACCTATGCCATCCCTTCCGGCGTCGATGTGTCGGTCGGTTCACGCGTGCGGGTGCGAGTGTCCGGTCGACGCCTGAAGGGTTTCGTCACGTCGGTCATCGAACGTCCTCGTGGCCGCACAATCCTCGACGTCGAGGGCCTCATCGGGGGATTTCCCTCCTTCTGCGATGACGATCTGCCGCTCCTGCGATGGTGCGCGACGCATTACGTAGCACCGATGTCGGTCATCCTGCGTCGCACCCTTCCACCAAACGTCCCGAAGGGCGCTGCCCAAGGCATGCAGAGGACCGTCCAGACGGGCCTTCCCACATCTGCAGAGTCCGCGTCCCCGCCATCGGGAGGCGAGGGGTTCACAATCGCGCAGATGGTGCAGCGGCCTCCCTACGACGATGCGATCTCGGAACTGGTCGCGGCAGCGGGATCTCGCTCTGCGGTCGTCGTGGCGCCAACGGTTGTCGAGGTCGAGGCGATCGCCGACCGCCTGGTGAACATGATCGGCGATCGTGTTGTGATTGCGCACTCCTCGCTCTCGGCCCGTGACGCAACCCGCGCATGGGTTCGAGGAGCATCGGAGGAGGGTGCGTGCGTCGTGGGTACGAGGGAAGTCGTTCTTTGGCCCGTTCGGGATCTCGGAACCATCGGCGTTGTTGAAGATGCGAGGCGGGTCATGCGCTCTCCCTCGACCCCCACCCTCGGCGTCAGGGAGATCATGGTGGAAAGGGCACGACATGCGAAGGTTCCGATCACCTTCGTCGGTGCACTTCCATCCCTCGAGGTCCTTGCCCGGCGACCGACGGTCTCGATTGCTCCCGGTCGCCGATGGCCCCTGGTCGAGGTGGCTGACCGGAGGGAAGAGCCCCCAACGGCATCGCCGGTCCTTGATCGGACGAGGGCCGCCATCGCCCATGCCGTACGACAGAACGAGCCTGCCATCGTTCTCGTTGGTCGACGAGGCCACGCAGCCACGATCTACTGCGCCTCGTGTGGTGAGCACCGGCGGTGCAGGGTGTGTGGTGCGGCGGCATCCACGACGGAGGCCTGTGCCAGGTGCGAGGCAACGTTCTCCGCATGCGTGGCATGCGGATCCGACCGATGGCGATCCGTCGGTGCCGGGAGGGGGAACGTGATCGAAGACCTCCGTCGGGTCGTCGGTGACAAGGTCGGGGACAGGGAGAGTGCCAGCCTTGTGACCGTGGGTACCGAGCGGGACCTCATTGGCATCACCGGCATGGCCCTTGCAGTGGCGATCGATGTCGATGGTATGGCGTTCGCTCCGAACTACCGGGCTGCTGAAGACGCACTCCGCCTCCTGATTCGGCTCGCGATGACGCTCGAGCCCGGTCGGGGGCGACGAACGCTACTCCAGACCGCAGATCCCGGGCAACCTGTGATCGAAGCGCTCAGGACAGGAGATCCCAGCTCGTTCCTCAGCAACGAGCTCGCTGCGCGCAAGCGCTCTGGCTTTCCGCCATTCGGGCAGCTGATCGCCCTCGAGGTATCGACGGGAGACGACACAGTCTCTGCCCTCGTCCAGCGGGACATCAGTCCACTCGCGACGGTTCGTGGTCCGGCAACTGTCGGGGATCGACAGCGATGGCTGATCCACGGAACCGACCTGAGGGATGCCAGGATTGCCCTCCGTCAGGTCACGCGTACCCTTCGCGATCGGGGAGCGAAGGTTCGGATCGACGTTGACCCGATCGACCTGTGATCAGTGAGGTTTCGATCCTCGGTATCCGGTAGCCTGCCCACCATGCCCGTTTTCCCGATCCGCACGTTTCCCGATCCGGTCCTCGCGATGACCGCGTCACCGGTGACGGCATTCGATGACGCGCTGCGCCGACTCTGCGATGACATGCTCGAGACGATGTACGCGGCACCCGGCGTCGGGCTTGCGGCGCCCCAGATCGGTATCCCCAAGAAGGTATTCGTCGCCGATATCGGTGAGGGTCCTTTCATCATGGTGAACCCTGAGATCGTCGCGACCGCGGGAAAGTGGAAGTACGAGGAAGGATGCCTCTCGGTACCGGGTCGGTACTGGACGATCAAACGACACGACTATGCGAGGGCAAGCGGCGTCGATCTCGACGGTACACCCATCGACTACGAGGGCGATGAGCTGATGGGGCGTGTCCTGCAGCACGAGATCGACCACCTGAACGGCGTACTCCTCCTCGAGCGTCTTCCCGCACGCGTCAGGAAGGCAGCGCTTTCAGACCTCCGCGCCGAATCTCTCAGCCAGCCCAGGAGGATGTGACGTGGGCGCCGTGTTCCTCGGGACACCCTCGGCATCCGTGCCCAGCCTCGCAGCACTCTCCGATGTTGCCGACATCGACCTGGTGATCACCAAACCGGACAGTCGGGCTGGAAGGGGCGGCCGCCAGACCCAGAGTCCGGTGAAGGTCGCAGCGCAGCAGTTCGGATTCGCCGTGGCACAGCCGTCATCACGCGAGGAGCTCTTCTCGGTCTTGGATGCGGTACAGGCAGAGGTGGGCCTCGTCGTTGCATTTGGGCGGATCCTCACCCCGGCGATGTTGGCGACGACGTCCACGGGATTCTTGAATGTGCACTTCTCGCTCCTCCCGCGTTGGCGTGGGGCCGCGCCTGTGGAACGAGCCATTGCATCCGGCGATGAGCGAACCGGCGTGAGCCTGATGAAGCTCGATGACGGGCTCGATACCGGTCCGATCATCGGCGAGATCGCAACACCCATCGGTGACACAGAAACCGGAGGTGGACTGACGGCTCGCTTGTCGCATCTCGGAGCGGCCCTGGTCGATTCCCTCGTCCCTGACTACCTCAACGGTCGCAGGGTTCCGGTACCCCAGCTGGATACGGATCCAACCGTCGCCTCTCGATTGTCCAAGGATGAAGCGTTGCTGACACCCGATTGGGACGTCATCAGGGCCGAACGATCGGTCAGGGCGTTCAACCCTCGTCCGGGCGCGTGGATGGCCACGCCGGAAGGGTCGATCCGCATCCACGCCTGTCGGATCACCGCAACACCCATCGATTCAGGGTCGATCGTCCTCGATGGTGATCGCGTCATCGCAGGGTTCTCAGATGGCGCGCTGACACTCGATGTTGTGCAGACTCCTGGCAAACAGCCCATCGCCGGACTGGACTGGATGAATGGGCGGCGGGGCGAACCGACATCGTTCACCCGCCAGCAGCTGTGAAGAAGATCCTTGGTGCGCGGTCCTCGGCCGCGCTCGTACTCGATCGCGTAATACGGACCGGCGCCTACAGCAATGTCGCCGTCGCCAGGACGGAGGTGGACCCGGCATCGGCCCACGGCCACTTCCAACGCCTCGTCTACACCGCCCTTCGCTACTTGCCATTCATCGACGGGACCATCGAGCAGCACGCAGCCCGCAGCGTCAACGACGTCGATCCGATGGTGATGTCGATCCTGCGGATCGCCATCGGAGAGGTGGTGTTCCTTGACGCAGAGCCGCACGCAGTCGTCAACGAAGCGGTTCGTTCATCGCGCATCCTCGGACAGGGCAGGGCAGCGGGCTTCGTGAACGCCGTTCTCCGTTCGACAACCGCAGCACAACCCCAACCCGGAGATCTCGTGGCCGCCTCCTACCCTGGCGGACTCACCACGATGCTCAACCGTGACCACGATGACCAATGGGTCACCGACTTCTTGCTCGCGAGCAATCAGGCCCCCCACATCGGTGTTCGCTACCGCGATGGGAGGATGGCGGATTCCGTCATACCCCACACCGCATATGTGGACGACGATGTCACGAGTCAGGTGGCTTCGGGAACCCTCGACGTGATGGATCCAGCGTCGGCAGCTGTCGCCGTGGCCCTCGCAGTCCGACCCGGTGACACTGTCGTCGACCTCGCAGCCGCACCGGGAGGGAAGACGCGCGCGATCGCAGATGCAGCGGGCGACACCGGCTTCGTGGTTGGCTCAGACATCCACCAGAGGCGAGTCAGGGATGCAGCGAAGCGTGCCCATACCCCATCCGGCATCTCGTGGATGGTGGCAGATGCCGTGGCGCCCGCCCTGCGCAGGGGAGTGTTCGATCGCGTGCTCCTCGATGCGCCCTGCACGGGACTCGGAACCATGCGACGACGGCCCGAGATTCGTTTCCGTGTCGATCGCGACGCGCCAGCGTCATACGGGATCCTCCAGAGGCGCATGCTCACCCACGCCATGGAATGCGTTCGGCCCGGAGGTCGCTTGGTCTACAGCGTGTGCACGGTCACGGCACACGAGACGACCGGGGTCGTGGCAGGCCTCGGATTTCGGGCACCAAGTGACCTCCCAGGCGATCATTATGGGGACGGACTTCTGTTGTCGCCCCATCGCACGAACACCGATGGGATGTTCATTGCCGTGTGGGACGCCTGATCAGACGATGGTGATACCTGCAGGATCGAAGTCCGGTGTTGGATACGACAGGTCGAGTCCTGCCAGCGCCTCGATGAGGATGCGTGCGACAACGAGATTCCGGAACCACTTGCGATCGGCTGGGACGACGAACCAGGGGGCTGTAGGGGTCGCTGTCCGGTCGATCGCATCCTCATACGCCGTCTGATAGTCATCCCACCGCTTGCGAGTCTCGAGATCGGACGCATTGAATTTGTAGCCCTTGGCGGGATCCTCGAGCCTCGCTTCGAGCCGTTCCCGCTGCTCATCCTTCGAGATGTGAAGCATGATCTTTCGGATGGTCGTCCCCTCGTCCGACAGGAGTCGTTCAAAGGACGTGATGTGGTCGTAGCGTTTGCTCCAGCGAGCCTCAGGGACGAGTTCATTCACGCGGACCACGAGAACATCCTCGTAGTGGCTGCGGTTGAAGACGGCGATCCTGCCTGAACCAGGGGTGTGGGGGTGAACCCGCCACAGGTAGTCGTGTGCCCGCTCGACCTCGGTTGGCACCCCGAATCCCGTGACCCTGACTCCCTGGGGATTGACACCCGACATCACCTTCCGGATCGTTCCATCCTTTCCCCCTGTGTCCATCGCCTGGAGCACCACGAGGAGTGCATGGTTGCCGTCAGCCCACAACAGCCGCTGGAGTTCGCTCAGCTGACGCCGAAGTCTGGCAAGTTCGCGAACGGCGTCCTTCTTGCTGATGGTCGGATACAGCGACCGGTCCCTGGGATCGCGCTGTGGAAGACCCACGGGAGATTCCCCCGCGATCCGGTAGCGGTCGAGGCCGATGTCCATACAGTCCCCCTCTCGACGGGTCCGTCGCTATACACTCGCTGCCGATGACGAGCCACGTGCGCATTGCGCCGTCCATTCTTGCAGCGGACTTCGCCAGACTGGGCGACGAGGTCGCTCGCATCGCTCCATACACCGACATCCTTCACGTTGATGTGATGGACGGCCACTTCGTGCCGAACATCTCGCTCGGTCCACCCGTTATCGCCTCGCTCCGATCGGCGACGGACCTCTACCTCGATTGCCACCTGATGATCTCAGACCCTGTTCGCTACCTCGAAGTGCTGGCTGAAGCAGGAGCAAACGGGGTAACGGCACACATCGAAGCCGTTCCGAACCCCGAACCCTTCTTCGATGAGGCAGCGAGGCTGGGACTCGATGCGGGGCTGGTGATCAACCCGCCAACGCCGGCCGAGTCCGTCATTCCGTACCTCGATCGATGCTCGATCGTCCTCGTCATGAGTGTGCACCCCGGTTTCGGCGGTCAATCATTCATCGACGAAGTACTGCCGAAGATCAGGAAGCTCAGAGAATCCATTGATTCTTCGCCAACCGGGACCGATATAGAGGTCGACGGTGGAATCGACCTCCGCACCGCGGGACGCGTCTGCGAGGCGGGAGCCGACATCCTCGTCGCTGGGACGGCGGTCTTCAGGGCCGCCGACCCCGTGGCGGCGATCACCGACATACGAACGATCATCGAGACAAGCGGGGAGCAATGACGGAACGGATCCTCGTCGTCGACGACGACCCGGACATCCTGCAATTCGTGCGGCTCAACCTGGAGCTCGACGGATTCGACGTCGATCTCGCCGGTGGAGGTCGCGAAGCCCTCGAGATGGCCGCTGCCGCGCCTCCCGACCTCATGCTTCTCGATGTCATGATGCCCGAGATCGACGGTTTGACCGTCCTTCGAAGGCTCCGGAGCGACCCAGGCACTGCGAACATTCCCGTCATCGTCCTCACCGCACGAAGCCTCGCGGAAGACCGCGTCAAGGGCCTCGATCTCGGGGCAGACGACTACATCACCAAGCCCTTCGACCTCGAGGAGCTGATCGCACGCGTGCGTACCGTGCTTCGTCGATCCCAGCAGATGCGCGACCTTTCCCCATTGACGGGCCTTCCCGGAAACTTCAGGATCACGGCCAAGCTCGAGGAGTACATCGATTCTGGTGAACTCGTAGCGGTCGTTCATGCGGATCTCGACAACTTCAAGGCATTCAACGACCATTACGGATTCATGCGGGGCGATTCGGTGATCAAATTCACGGCGCGAACCCTGCTGGCCGCCGCAGATGCCGTCAAGGATTCGATCGGTTTCGTCGGTCATGTCGGTGGTGATGACTTCGTTGCGGTTGTCACCGCAGACAACATGAAGCCGTTCTGCGACGAGATTGTGACCCGGTTCGATGACGGCATCCTTGATCATTACGACACCGCAGACGCGCTCCAGGGCTACATCGAGGTGACGGATCGCCGGGGCGAGCGCCACGCATTTCCCATCTGTTCCCTGTCGATGGGCGTGGCGACGTCTGAGAAGAAGCGACTGGCATCCGAATGGGAGGCGTCCTCGGTCGCTTCCGAAATGAAGGAAGTCGCGAAACGAACACCCGGCACGAACTACCAGGTCGACCGCCGTTCGTAGTTCCTGGTGGGCCCCCATCCGAACCAGGGGGGCACCCTCGCGAAGTCGATGCTCTTCGTGCGCTGGCAGCGATACCGTTGAGGCGTCGTAGACTCTGTTGCACATACCTCTTTCAGGGCAGGGTGCGATTCCCGACCGGCGGTGAGAGTCCGCGAACCCCACTTGGGGCCGATCCGGTGAAATTCCGGGGCCGACGGTGACAGTCCGGATGGGAGAAAGGGGCGCTTCGTGCGTCGCGAGACCGACAACACCGTCGATCGCGCCGATGCGGAGTCGGCGATGCGCATGGCGCTCGACCTGACGCGGTCGACCCATCCGCACCCGAATCCGCGAGTCGGTGCTGTCATCATCGATTCCCATGGGATCGTGCGCGCCGCCGGCGCTCATGTACGACCCGGAACCGCACACGCCGAGGTACTCGCCATCGACGGTCGACGGTTCGATGGGGACACCATGGTGGTGACGCTCGAACCGTGTGTCCATACCGGTCGCACCGAGCCGTGCACGGAAGCCATCGTCGCTGCAGGTATCGCACGCGTCGTCGTCGGGGCAATCGATCCCGATCCGAGGGTTGCGGGGCGAGGCGTGGAACGACTCCGCAAGGCTGGCATCAGGGTGGAAACCGGCATCCTGGCGAAGGATGTGGAAGCACTGGATCCTGGGTACTTCTTCCATCGCCGAACCGGACGTGCCCTGGTCACCCTCAAGATGGCGACGACTCTCGACGGTCAGGCGGCCGCCGCGGACGGCACGTCCCAGTGGATCACAGGGGAGAGGGCGCGCATCGATGTCCACGAGTTGCGGAGTCGGCACGACGCCGTCATGGTCGGTAGCGGTACCGTCATCGCTGACGCGCCCCGCCTGTCCGTCAGGCTCGACGGATACGACGGCCCGCAGCCGCGTCCGGTGTTGATCGTCGGCCGCCGGCCGGTTCCCGACGATGCACCCGTTCTCGAGCGAGATCCGCTGATCTATCGCGAGGAACACGGGGTCGACCTCAACTTCGTTCTCGAGGATCTCCCGGAACACGGGATCCTGACCGTCCTCGCGGAGGGTGGACCCACCGTGGCGAGGTCGCTCATGGACAAGGGTCTCGTCGATGAGATCGTGTGGTACCTCGGTGGAAAGCTCGGGGGTGGGCTCGGGACCCCGGCGTTCGACGGGACCTTCCCCACGATGCTCGACGCATTTCCGATCACGATCAGGTCCGTAGACCAGTTCGACGACGATGTGCGGGTCACCGCACGACTGGCCAGGGAGTAGCAGCAGTGTTCACCGGAATCATCAGCGAATTGGGGACCGTCGTGTCGGCCGAGCCACAGGGCGGGGTCATGAGACTCACGCTCGAAGCACCGACGACATCGGGCGATCTGTCCCTGGGAGATTCGGTTGCGGTGAACGGCGTCTGCCTCACCGCGATCGATGTGGAGGAGTCGTCGTTCACCGTCGAGGTCGTGCACGAGAGCGTGGACCGTTCCTCGCTCGGAAGCATCGCAGCGGGCGACGTCGTGAACCTCGAGCGACCCATGCACGGTCAGGGCCGTTTTGACGGCCACATCGTGCAGGGGCACGTGGACGGGGTCGGCACGATCTCCAAGCACATCCCCGATGGAGGGTCGACACGGGTTCGCGTCGGTGTCCCACAGGCTCTCGCCCCCTACATCGTCGAGAAGGGGTCGATCGCCGTCGATGGGACGAGCCTGACCGTATCGGGTGTCTCCGATGTCGGGGCGCGCGAAGCGTGGTTCGAGTTCGTCGTCATTCCCCACACGCTGGAGGTGACCGTTTTCGGTAATCGTGGCGTCGGCGACACGGTGAACATCGAGGTAGACGTTCTCGCGAAGTATGTGGAACGCTTGCTGGGGTTCCGGACATGAGCGACGACCACATGCAGGCAGCCATCGATGCTTTTGCACGGGGAGAGTTCGTTCTCGTCGTCGATGATGCCAACCGGGAGAACGAGGGTGACTTGATCCTGGCGGCTGAGCATGCGACCGCAGAGAAGATCGCGTTCATGGTTCGATACACGTCTGGTCTGATCTGCCTTCCGATGACGGGCGAACGACTCGATGAGCTCGACCTTCCTCTCATGGTGCTCGAGAACACGGAGCGCCACCAGACAGCGTTCACAGTGTCGATCGACCTTGCGGCAGGCACGACCACCGGGATTTCCGCTGCGGACCGAGCACGAACGATCAGGGCGGTCGTCGATCCAGCATCGCAACCGACGGACTTCCATCGACCGGGTCACATCTTCCCCCTGCGCTACCACGATGGCGGTGTCCTGGTTCGACCGGGTCACACCGAGGCAGCTATCGATCTGGCCAGGATGGCCGGGATGAGCCCAGCGGGGGTGCTCTGTGAACTCGTCGCGGACGACGGCTCGATGATGAAGGGCGAGGCTTTGGGTGCCTTTGCACGGCATCACGAACTCGTCCTGATTTCGATCGATGATCTCGTTGCCCATCGCTGGAAGACCGAGGATCTCGTCGATCGGGCATCGGCTGCGACCCTGCCGACCGTTCACGGTGATTTCACGGTGATCGGCTATCGGTCGCGCATCGACGGAACGGCGCACGTCGCCCTCGTGATGGGTGATCTCGTCGCAAGGGAACGGGTCCTCACGCGCATCCATTCCGTGTGTCTCACGGGCGATGTCTTCGGGTCACTGCGGTGTGACTGCGGGGCGCAGCTCGACGAATCCATGCGCCTCATCGCACAGCGTGGTGAGGGTGTCATCGTGTACAACACCTCTCACGAGGGTCGTGGCATCGGAATCCTCGACAAGATCGCTGCCTACAGCCTCCAGGAACAGGGCCTCGATACTGTCGACGCCAATCGACAGATCGGGCATGCAGACGACAGCCGTCACTACGGTGTCGATGCCCAGATCCTGAAGGATCTCGCCGTCGGTTCGGTCGAGCTGCTCACGAACAACCCCGACAAGGTCAAACAGCTGTCCCGATACGGCATCGACGTCACCGACCGCGTGCCAATCTGGGTCGGCGAGACCCCTGAGAACCGTGCGTACCTGGCCACGAAGGAGTCGAGGATGGGCCACATCAGGCAGGAAGGTGCTGCAGATGCGCGTTGACGAAGAACGTTCACCCGATCTCGACGCAACGGGGCTGCGCATCGCCGTCGTCACGGCGATCTTCAATGCCCCCATCACGCTGGGACTTCGTGCTGGAGCTGTCGACTACCTCGAGGAGGCCTCTGCTGAAGAGGTTCTCACCATCGACGCACCAGGGGCATTCGAACTCCCATTGATCGCCCAGAGGCTCGCCAGATCGGGCTACGACGCCGTCGTGTGCCTCGGAGCCGTGATCGAGGGAGATACGGACCACTACGAACATGTCGCCCACCGCGCTTCTGAAGGCCTGATGCGTGTGCAGCTCGACACCGGCGTACCGGTTGCGTTCGGGATCCTGACCGTCCGGAATCCGGCAGATGCGCAGGTCCGCTCCGCACCCGGCCCCGAAAACAAGGGTCGTGAGGCTGCCATCGCCGCCGTGATGGCCGCGAGGGCTCTGGCGGCCATCGATTAGGGTGCACCACAAGGCGGCAACTCTGATAACCTCGCCGCGACAAGAAAGAGGAGGCGCCTGCTTCCCACCAGTCCACCGTTCCGAGGTGCGCCTGGTCGAGAACTTCCTGGTGGCAGTGCCGCCATCGTTCCCGTAGGCGACTCCTCGGCGGCAGGACGAACCAGGAGGTACTCCCATCGCGGAGCCAAGGGTCAACGAACGCATCCGAGTCAAGCGCGTGCGCCTGATCGCACCGGACGGTGCACAGATCGGCGAGAAGGACATCGACGAGGCTCGGTGGCTCGCCGAGCAGTTGGGGCTCGACCTCGTGGAGGTTGCTCCCGACGCCCGTCCACCGGTGGTCCGGATGATGGACTATGGGAAGTACAAGTACGACCAGTCCGTCAAGGCGCGTGAAGCTCGCAAGAGCCAGACACGAACGGTGATCAAAGAGGTCCAGTTCCGTCCGAAGATCGGAACAAGCGACTACGAGGTCAAGAAGAAGCGTGTGGTGAAGTTCCTGCGGGAGGGTGACAAGGTGAAGTGCACGATGCGCTTCCGTGGACGCGAAGTGGCCCACCCTGAGCTCGGTCGCAACCTGCTCGATCGTCTGTACAACGACGTCGAGGACTACGCAGAGATCGAGACGATACCTCGACTTGATGGCAGGAGCATGACGATGGTCCTGGTTCCTGCCAAGGACCTGCCTGCCGAGATTACCGACGATTCCGAAGGCGACTCGGAGGAGGAGTAGGGGACACCCTCACCTCCGAACGACAGGAGAAGATCGTGCCAAAGATGAAGACGCACAAAGGCGCTGCCAAGCGGTTCAAACGCACGGGTAGCGGCAAGATCAGGCATCGCAAGGCCTGGCGCGGACACAACCGCAACAAGAAGAGCGCGGCCCGCTGGCGGCGTGTCAAGGGAACCGGAACGCTGAGCGGGGGAGATGCGAAGAACATCGACCGCCTGCTCCACAACTAGGAGGCCGCCATGGCTCGTGTCAAACGATCTGTGAATGCGCGCAAGAAGCGCAAAAAGGTGATGGAACGCGCCTCCGGGTACACGGGGGCGCGTAGCAGAAGGTATCGAACTGCACGCGAGCAGGTCATGCATGCCATGCAGGACTCGTACGATCATCGTCGTGCTCGGAAGGGACAGTTCCGGCGGCTGTGGATCCAGCGCATCAATGCTGCGGCCCGCCTCAACGGAACGACCTACTCGCGGTTCATGTCGGGGCTGAAAGCTGCCGACGTCGAGGTCGACAGGAAGATGCTCGCCGAGATGGCTGTGAGCGACCCTGACGGATTCGCGGCACTCGTCGAGGTGGCCAACGCCCACGCCGAATAGTACGCCTGCAGGGGTCGGATGCTCCAAGGCGAAGATGTGAGGGGCTCACGACGTTGGGCCCCTCCGTCGCGTCTGCGTACGATGGCGGCCATGATGGTTCTCAGATCGACATCGAACGAGCGGTTCAAGCACATCCGGTCCCTCAGATCGGCCAAGGGGCGAAGGGCCACAGGGCAGTCCCTCGCGGAAGGTCCCAAGCTCGTCGACCTGGCGGCCCGTGCGGCCATCGCCATCGATGTGTTGATCGTGGCAGAAGACGACGACATCGATCAAGGGCTCGCTGGTGATCGTGCGAAGGAAGTGCTCACCGTCAGCTCCGATGTCCTCAGGTCGATCAGCGACACCAGGACGCCGCAGAGCCCGATCGCCGTCTTTCGCATTCCACCTTTCGACGCTGCGCGGAGGCACGACCAGGTGGTGCTCCACAGCATTTCGGATCCCGGCAATGTCGGCACCATCATCCGCACGGCGGGTGCCCTCGGCTGGGACGTGACCCTGACAGGATCAACTGCCGACCCATGGGGTCCAAAAGTCGTTCGCTCCAGCGCTGGATCGGTGTTCAGAACGAGGATGGCGCGTAGCCAGGATTTCGACGACTTCGACGCCCTCGACGTCCGGATGATCGCATCTGTGGTGTCCGGCGGCAACCCCCCACAGAGGAGCACCGACGATCCGGTCGCCATCCTCGTGGGTTCCGAGGCGACGGGCCTGCCGGACGACCTCGTCAAACGCGCCGCCCAGTCGGTAACGATTCCGATGGTCGGTGACGTCGAGAGCCTCAATGCCGCGGTCGCCGCAGGGCTGCTGATGTATGCACTCGGTCGCAACGAACCCTCATGAACACTGGTGCCATGGCGTTGGTGTGGCAGCGCTCTTCGACACGCATCGTCGACGTATCCGCGCCTTTGACGCCGGCATCCGTGGCCTGGAACTCTGACGCCCTCCTCGCCGACGCCCACCGAGCCAGGGATGAACCCCCTGGTTCTTTCCGTCCGCGTGCCGAATCCCCATACGCAGGAAGCATGGACCATGGACACCCCCGCTAACCTGCCCAACCGAATGGACCAGCTCGAAACCCTCAGATCAGGCGCGCCGACCCGGATCGACGCGGCAACCACCGTCGACGAACTCGACACCGTCGAAGCCGAAACCGTCGGCCGCCAATCACCCATCGCCGCGGCCAGACGCAGCCTCGGGGCCATCGATGATGCCGATGAACGGCGCATCGAAGGCCAGCGCATCAACGACTTGGCACGAGAACTCAAGGGCGCCATCGACGCTCGTCGTGTGGTACTCGAAGCGTCTGAGCTCAATGCGAGACTCGCAGGAGATGCCGTTGACGTCACCCTCCCCGGTCGACGGCCACCACGAGGCAGCCATCACCTGATCAACCAGACGATCGACGAAATCGTCGACATCTTCGTGAGTCTCGGATACACCGTTGCAGCAGGCCCCGAGGCCGAAACCGAGTTCTACAACTTCACCGCACTCAACATCCCGGAAACACATCCGACGCGCCTCGAGAGTGACACCCTGTATCTGGACTACGGGGGAAGCCAGGAGGAGGTCCTCCTCAGAACGCACACGTCCCCGATGCAGGCGCGGTACATGGAAGAGCACGAACCCCCCGTGTATGTGGTTGTGCCTGGGCGGGCGTTCCGTTCAGACGCCATCGACGCAACCCATTCGCCGGTGTTCCACCAGATCGAGGGCCTGGCCGTTGATACGAACATCACGTTCGCGGACCTCAAGGGAACGCTGGCCCAATTCGCTCGTGACTTCCTCGGTTCCGACACCAAGGTGAAGTTCATCCCACACTATTTCCCCTTCACCGAACCATCGGCGGAAATGCATGCCTACACGAACGGGCGATGGCTCGAACTCATGGGCTGCGGCATGGTGAACCCTGCGGTCTTCGAACACGTCGGCTACGACCCTTCGGCCGTGACCGGGTTCGCGTTCGGGATGGGAGCAGAAAGGCTCGCAATGGTGCGCCATGGCATCACCGACCTCAGGGCCCTCATCGATCCCGATGTCCGCATCCTGGAGCAATACCGATGAAACTCACGCTGAGCTGGTTGCGCGAGTTCGTCGATGTCCCTGACATGGCTCCAGAGCAACTCGTCGACGTATTCGAGAATCTTGGCCATGAGGTCGAGGACTGGAGGGTCATCGTCCCAGCCTTCAGCGACGTCGTCGTTGGCAAGGTGGTGGAAGTCCGTGCCCACCCCAATGCGGACAAAGTGCGGGTCACAAAGGTCGACGTCGGCACCGAGTTGTTGGACATCATCTGTGGGGCCTGGAACTTCGGTGAGGGTGCCCACGTCCCTGTGGCGATCCCTGGCGCCGTCCTCGGTGGAGACTTCGAGATCACCAGGCGCGACATCCGCGGGATCACATCGAACGGAATGATCTGTTCGGAAGTCGAGCTCGGTCTCGGCCCGGATGGCGAGGGCATCATGGTTCTCGACGAGGACTATCCGGACAGCCGGGTCCTCGGTGCGCCATTCGCCGAGGTCGTGGGGCTTCCGGATGTGTGGTTCGAGCTCAACATCACGCCCAATCGGCCGGATTGCCTCTCGGTCTACGGCCTTGCGCGTGATCTCGCCGCATGGTTCAATCTCCCGCTGCGAGAACATGACGTCGTCGTCGATCCCCAGGGATCACCGTCTGCGATCACCGTGGACATTCGCGATGCGGCTATGAATCCTCGTTTCGCGGGACGTGAGATCAGGGGCATCACGGTTGGTCCGTCTCCCCATTGGCTCCGCATGCGGCTTGAACAGGCAGGGGTCCGGCCGATCTCCAATGTCGTCGATGCGTCCAACTACGCGATGATCGAATTTGGCCATCCCACGCACGCCTTCGACGTGGACCGCCTTGGTCACCACATCGCGACCCGCCTCGCGAACGACGGTGAGACCGTGGTCACCCTCGATGACCAGATGCGATCGTTGACATCGTCTGACATCGTCGTAACTGACGGCCGGCACGTGATCGCCATCGGGGGAGTGATGGGCGGTGCCTCGACTGAGGTGCATGACGGCACGACCGATGTGTTCATCGAGGCTGCGTACTGGGACCCCGCGACCGTGCTGCTCACCTCGAAACGGCTCGGCCTCCGGTCAGAGGCTTCAGCCCGTTTCGAACGCGGTGCCGATCCTTCATTCTGTGCCGTGGCCGCAGACCGCGTCGCCCAGATTCTGGCGCGCATCGCAGGAGGCATTCCTGCACCGGGTCCCGTTGACGTCGATCCGGGAGGCATCGACCCCTGGAGTATCGAATACCCCGTATCAGAAACGACGCGGATGCTCGGTATCGATCTCGACGAAGCGACCACCACCGACATCCTCGAACGTCTCGGGTTCGCTGTGTCGGGCTCTGACCCGATCGTCGTGACTGTTCCGACACGACGACCCGACGTCCGCCGTACGGCAGACATTGTCGAGGAGATCGCACGATTGCACGGATTCGACGGGATCCCGGACTCGGTACCCCAGGGCCCAGGGGGCGGACTCCCGAATCGGGAGGCACGGCTGCGGCTGCTCAGGGAGCTGATGGTTGGAGCCGGGTTCCATGAGGCATTGAGCTTCTCCTTCATCGGCGGAAGCGATCTCGATCGTCTCGGCTATCCCGAAGGCCACGCGATTCGTTCAGGGATTCGTGTCGTCAATCCGTTGAACGACGACGAGGGTGTGATGCGGACGACCCTGCTTCCCGGTGTGCTCAAGTCGGCTGCCATCAACATGTCCCGGCGCATTCCGTCGGTGCGGATCTTCGAGATCGGCAAGGTCTTCCTTTCCGGAGCCGGAAAGCTACCGGAGCAACCCGATCGCCTTGCGTTCGTCATCTCAGGGACGCCCTCCCCGACCTGGTCCCATCGGTCGGCGGAACCCGATGTGTATGACGGCACGGGCGTTTGGGAGTTGTTGGCCGCCCAGCTCGGAATTCCCGATGCGCATCTCGTGCCCGCCCAGCTGCCCTCGTTCCATCCGGGTCGGTGTGCCGAGATCGTGGTTGGGAACGCGGTCATCGGGGCAATCGGTGAAGTCCACCCCTCGGTCGTCGCCGCATTCGGGCTTGTCGGGAGGGTCGTCGCAGCCGAAGTCGACCTCGCCGAGCTCCTCGTCGATCGCGGCCACTGGAGCTTCGAAGCTCCAAGCGTGTTCCCTCCGATCGTCTTCGATCTGGCCTTCACCGTCAACGACGCAGTCCCTGCATCCCACGTCATCGATGCCGCGACCGTTGCGGCAGGTCCCATGCTGGAGGACCTTCGGGTCTTCGACGTGTTCAGGGGATCATCGATCGGCGACGGGATGTATTCGGTCGCCATGGCGTTCACGCTTCGTGCCAAGGACCGCACCCTGACGGATGACGACGCGGCTTCGGTGAGACGTGACATCGTCGACGTGGTCGTTGCCACCACCGGTGCCACGCTTCGTGGGGTCATCTGATCCGCTCGACTCCGCTGACCGGCGTTCTCCGCGGGGAGGTCACTGAGGCGGCACGGCGGCTTCTGGGTGCCACCGTTGCCTCGCACATCGAGGGGACGACGGTGGTGGTGCGCCTCACGGAGGTGGAGGCGTACGGGGGTGCCGATGACCCCGCGAGCCACGCCCACCGGGGGCGGACCCCGCGAACGCTCCCGATGTTCGACACCGAGGGGACCCTCTATGTGTATCGGTCGTACGGGATCCATTGGTGCATGAACATCGTCACAGGTCCGCAGGGGACTGCGGGTGCCGTGCTCCTCAGGGGCGGCGTCATCGGCCGTGGGCGATCCGTCGCCGAGGCGAGGCGTGGTAGGCAGGATCACCTCGCGGACGGACCAGGGAAGCTGTGCCAGGCACTCGGGGTCACCGGTGCACTTTCCGGCTCATCCATCGGCGAAGGATCTGTGGACATCGAGCTCGCTCCTGACCAGGATCCTTCAACAATCGTGGCGACACCCCGCATCGGAATCTCGGTCGCAAGGGATCGACCGTGGCGGTACCTCCTCCCAGAGTGACATCTGCAGGCGGATCACGGTCTACCCTCACCGACCATGCAGGATCCCACGGCCCAATTCGAGCACATCACCCGCACTGTCGATGTCATTCTGCCGGAGGGCGAACTGATGCGGCAACTCGAGCGAGGGACTCCACTGCGGGTCAAACTCGGAATCGACCCGACCGCTCCGGACGTGACCCTCGGATGGGCCGTCGTCTTCGACCTCCTCAGAAGGTTCCAGGAAGCTGGCCACGTAGCGGTGCTCATCCTCGGTGACTTCACCGCTCAGGTGGGGGACCCATCGGGTAAGAACGCAACACGGAAACGGCTATCGGACGAGGAAGTCAACGGGTACGTCGAGGCCTGCCTGCCCATGGTTCGGTCACTCCTTCTTGAGGACAACCTCGAGATCCGCCGCAATTCCGAGTGGCTCGGAACGATGGACATGGTGGACGTGCTCACCATGACCTCCCAGATCACGGTCTCGCGCCTCATGGACCGGGAGGACTTTGCGAAGCGATGGCGCGAGCAACAGCCGATATCCATGATCGAGCTCATGTACCCGCTGTTGCAGGGCACCGATTCGGTTGCGGTCCAAGCCGACATCGAGATTGGTGGAACCGACCAACTCCTGAACCTGCTCATGGGGCGTGATCTCCAGGAACGAGCCGGCCAGGCCCCCCAATCGGTCGTCACCGTTCCCCTCCTCGTCGGAACCGACGGCGTTGCGAAGATGTCCCAATCACTCGGCAACTACATCTCGGTCCGGGATCCGGCGACAGACATGTTCGGCAAGACGATGTCGATTCCCGACGATGCCATCCCACAGTGGTTCCGCCTCGCAGGTGGCGCAACATCATCAGAAGTCGAATCTGCGATCGATGGCCTTGCGACTGGTGACATCCATCCCGGCGAACTCAAGCGAGATCTCGCCAGAAGGATCGTCGACCGCTACTGGGGTCAGGGGTCAGGAGTGGAAGCGGAACGAGGGTTCGATCGAGTGTTTCGCGACAAGGCCGCTCCTGACGACATCGACCAATACACGATCACCGACCGAACGGACACCGTATGGATCCCAGCGCTCCTGTCCGAGGCTGGGCTGGTGGCCTCCAACAGCGAGGGACGCCGTCTGATCGCCGACGGGGCGGTCAAGGTTGATGGGGACAAGCTCGATTCCGAACAGGTCGACCTCGACCGCCTCGTCGGTGCAGTGGTTCAAGTCGGCAAACGCCGTTTCGTCAGATTCGCCTGAGCGACCGCAACGGTTCAGTAGCCGTTCGCGACGAGCCATTCCATGGCGATCGCGTCCGCATCCTCGTTGTCGATGTCGAATTGCTTGTTCATCGCGGTGAGGTCAGCCGTCGTCAGCTTTGCACTCACACCGTCGAGCACATCCGTGATGGTGCTGCCGTAGGCCTCGGTCAGCGTGGTGCTCAGAACCGGCAGGACGTTGTCTGCAGCGAGCATCAGCTGATCGTCCTGCAGCAAGACGAAACCCTTTTCGGCGATGATCCCACTGGTTGAGAAGAGCACCGCAACGTCGATCTGGCCAGCCTCGAGTGCCTGCACCGTGATCTGACCCGCGTCGAGCGGTTGGAATGATGAACTCATGTCGATCCCGTACACCGAGAGGAGCCCTGGGATGCAGAACGGATTCGTCTCACAGTCGGGAGGTCCGCCAAGCGTCAGATCCGAGCCCTTCGATGCGAGATCGCTCATGGTGGTGATCCCGAGCGTTGTCGCTGTCGCACCAGTAACCACGAAGGCATTCGTGTCGACGGCGTCAGACGGATCGAGGGCCGCGAGATCGAGGGCTGCGAGCTGCTCGTTGAGCAGATCCGTGGTCGTGGTCTTGTCACCCGTTGCCTGCCCCGCATTTCCGTTGAGGAACTCCAGCATTGACGCTGCGTATTCGGGAGCGAGATTGATGTCCCCAGATGCAAACGCACCCAGCTCGAGATCTCGGAATCCGCCGAGGGACTGGACGCTGACATCAAAGCCTTCAGACTCGAGGGCACCCTTGTAGATCTCGGCGAGGATGGCACTCTCACCGAAGTCCTGGGATCCAATGGTGACCGCGGGTCCGTCCGTGGTTG
>JAQAZV010000019.1:0-3126 GCA_032127155.1 Acidimicrobiia bacterium | reverse complement strand
GGATCTGGGCGGTCGTCGGCGGCATCGAAGTGAGCGAGATCACGAAGGTGGCGGCAGCCGATGAATTCACCAAGGGAATCTCCACGTGGGGAAGGGACTTCGGGGCCGACCTGGCACTCGTCGACGGTGTGAGCGCCGCGGGCGCGTGCGTGACCGCCAGCCAGAACGGTGAGCCGTCCACCCGCCGACGCAGCGATCCGCAGTCGGATGCTTCGGAATCGAGATCCGCCAACCAATCGGAGCCGGCATGAGCAGGGTTGCCCGGGCCGGCGCAGACGACGCTGAAACACGTTCTCGATCGATCCAGATGACCGCCCCAGGCCGAATCCCGGCGCATGACGCCCGCCTAGGAGTTGAGTTGTATACGTCGAACGGAGTAGATTGATACTGTGTACTTGGGCTCGAATCTCCAGTTCGACCGAATGATTTTCTGGACGGATCGAACCCGGGACACGAAGGTGTCGAGGTGACTCGACTCAAACTTAGGAGGCAAACGTATGCGATCGCAGTCAATGCGATGGCGCTTCGTTCTGCTGCTCGCCGTATTCGCTCTTGTAGCGGCGGCGTGCGGAGGCACGGACGACGCGACTGACGACGAGACGACGACAACGGCGGCGGAGACAACAACAACCGTCGCACCAACAGATGACGCAACCACAACAACGGCAGCGCCAAGCGAACCGGTGGAGCCACCGAGCGAATCAGGCAACACGCTTTCCGGGCTGACGGTCGTGGACGACACGACGTTCACGGTTGAGCTCAATGTGGCAGACCCGGAGTTCCCGGTGCAATTGGCGTACACGGCGTTCTTCCCGCTGCCGTCGGTGGCATACGAGAACACGCTCGGGTACAACAAGGCACCGATCGGCAACGGTCCGTTCATGTTCCCCGAGGGTGGCGAATGGCAGCAGGACGTGGCAATCGACCTGGTCAAGTACCCGGACTATGCGGGTGAGCGGATGCCGACGATTGATGGCATCAACTTCGTGATCAGTGCCGATCTCAAGACCCCGTATCTCGAAGCACAGGCAGGGAACCTCGACGTCGTGACCGGCATCGATCCTGACTTCCTGGCGTCGGCACCGACCGACTTCCCGGACCGCTTCGCGACATCGCCGAGCACGGCCATTCTGTACATGGCGTTCCCGTCATATCTGGATGACACGTTCACCAAGGAGCACCGTCAGGCGCTCTCGATGGCGATCGACCGTGAGTTGATCATCGAGAAGATCTTCAACGGAAGCGGCGAGGCTGCGCATTCCGTGGTTCCTTCGAACCTCGGTGGCAGGAGCGATGTCTGCCCGAGCTGGAACTATGACCCAGAGATGGCGAAGCAGATCTGGGACGCAGCGGGTCCGCTTGAAGGATTCGATGTGTGGTTCAACGCCGGTGGCGGTCACGAGACCTGGGTCGAGGCTGCTGTCAACATGTGGAGCAACGCCCTCGGACTCGACTCCTCGAAGGTCACCTTCCAGACCGCAGAGTGGGCCGACTACCTGGATCACGCGGACAATGGTGAGTTCACCGGACCCTTCCGTCTCGGTTGGGGCCAGGACTACCCGTCGCCGCTGAACTTCCTCGAGCCGCTGTACGCCTCGTACATGACGGCCGCCGACGGTGGTTCAAATGCTTCGGAGTACAACAGCCCTGAGTTCGACGCTTTGCTCGCGCAGGGTAAGGAAGCCATTGCTGCGTCCGGACTGCTCGCAGACGCGGTTCCCTTCTACGAAGCCGCAGAGGACATCCTCTGTGACGACGCGCGGACGATGCCGATTCGCTTCGGTGTGAACCAGTTCGTGTGGAACGAAGACGTCGACAACGTGTACATGGACGCCTACAGCAATGTTGGCTACGACCTGATCACGTCACAGGACGGCACCGTTTCGCAGGACCTGACGAACCCGGCTTCGTTGTTCCCGATGGACGCAAACGAGTCCGAGGGCACCGCAGTCCTCATGGGCAACCTGTTCACCGGCTTGGTTCAGTTCGACGCGGCGACCGGCGAGCCCTACATGGCGAACGCCGAGTCGATCACGTCGGAAGACGGAGGCAAGACGTGGACGGTCGTCCTGCGGGACGGTTGGACGTTCCACAACGGCGAGCCCGTAACGGCCCAGTCCTACGTGGACGCATGGAGCTTCGGCGCCAGGTCAGCGCTCGGCTTCCAGAACAACGGCTTCTACAAGAGGTTCGTTGGTTACGACGAGTTGAACGCCGGCTGATCCGGTTTCGACTACGAAACAGCGAGAGAGGCGGCCTTCGGGCCGCCTCTCTCGTGTCCGGCCTCGGTGGTTCTGCGAGGCATCGGCCGACGTCGCGTCGGTGCGCGATGGTCGCTAGCATTGTGCTCCGTCCACAGATGAGGAAGGGAAGGGTTTGGGTCGCTATCTGATTCGCCGAGTGCTCCAGTTCATCCCGGTGTTCTTCGGGGCGACGTTTCTCCTGTTTGCGCTTGTCTTCATGATGCCGGGTGACCCGATCCGCGCGCTTTCGGGCGACAAGCCGCTCGCACCCGAGGTGGTCCAGGCACTCCAAGAGCGCTATCACCTCGACGAGCCGTTCTACAAGCAGTACGCGATCTACATCGGGAACGTATTTCAGGGCGACTTCGGTACGGACTTCCGCGGCCGGCCGGTCACCGACCTCATGAGCGATCGGCTGCCGGTCACGATCAGGCTTGCGCTCCTGGCCTTTGCCTTCGAGGTGGTGATTGGCCTCACGGCCGGAGTTGTTGCCGGGGTACGAAAGGGAAAGTTCTTCGACTCCCTTGTGTTGGTGTCAACGCTCATCGTCATCGCGATTCCGATCTTCGTATTGGGGTTCGTCGGCCAGATCGTGTTCGGCGTCAAGCTCGGCTGGTTCCCAATCTCGGGCTACCGGGAGGGCTGGTACAGCTTGATGCTGCCCGCACTCGTTCTTGCCTCTGTCTCGCTCGCCTACATCGCCAGGTTGGCTCGAACGAGCGTGGTGGAGAACCTCCGGGCCGACTACGTGCGCACCGCAAAAGCGAAGGGTCTGAGCAACTTTCGGGTGATCGGCATCCATACGCTGCGGAACTCGCTCATTCCCGTGGTCACCTATCTCGCTGTCGATCTCGGGGCGCTCATGGGTGGTGCGATCATCACC
>JAQAZV010000018.1:0-3558 GCA_032127155.1 Acidimicrobiia bacterium | reverse complement strand
GTCTCGGCATGGCTGATTGCTCCAATCGTTGCGATCGCTTCGACGGCCGCAGTGGCGTCGACCACGACAGATCGCGGTGAACGTGCTGTCACCGTTGTGGTCGCCCTCGCCATGACCGTCGGTTGGCTGTACGCGATCCATTGGATGTCGTTGGGCACAGCCATCGCAGGGATCGGCTGCTGAGGCACGAGGTCCGATACGCAACGAGTGCGGGTACGTTGTGGGCCATGCCGAGATTCATCTCCATTGCTTCGATTGCGCTACTGGCCATGTTTGGCTTCGCCGGATGTTCCACAGCGGAGCCGGAGGCGGTCGAAACAGGCACGGACGCTGCGATCGGATCGGACCTGGCATCCTCAGCCGTCATGGGTAGCTCCGTCGCTGCGGTGACCCTCCCCGACGTGGCGAACAACGGAGAGCCTTTCGCCATGGTGGCCCAGCCCGGAGGGGTGCTCGTTGTGTACTTCGGCTTCACCTATTGCCCCGATGTCTGCCCGACGACGCTCTCGGATCTCAGGGCAGCCCTCGCATCGATGGGTAGCGATGCCGATCGGGTCGAGGTGGCGATGGTGACCGTTGACCCCGATCGCGACACCGATGAGGTCATCTCCGCATACCTCCAGACGTTCGTTCCCGAGGGCCATGCACTCCGCACCGATGATCCGGATCTCTTGGAGGGAGCCGGCGATGCTTTCGGAGCTGATTTCAGCGTGATCACCCCGGCAGAGGGCGGGGTTGAGGTGACCCACACCGCATACCTGTATGCGGTGGACGACCAGGGCATCATCAGAGTGGTGTGGCCCTTCGGCGCCGAACCCGACCGCATCGCCGCCGACCTCAGTTCTCTCCCGTAGGGAAGCTGACCGACTCGTTCACGCGTCCGGTTGTCATTCCCCGGAAGACCTAGCGGCGCCTCGAGGTCGCGGATTCCGAACCTATGTCGCGAAATCTTCTTCCGAAGAACCCTTGCATCTGCCTTCAATTTCGAGTTCTCTCGTTGGTGGGTGATTGCCCGAGGGCCAGAGTGAGGAGACGCGCTGTGGACCCGTTTGGTCACCCAGACCTCGAGCGGCTTGCTCGGTCCCTTCGTCTTCGCCTCGATGAGACCCTCGATGCAGAGCAGGCAGCCGCGCGATCTGCCGCCCTGCGCCGGAGGTCCATGAGGGACCGATTCATCGAAGCCGAGGACCGTGATGAAGAGATCGTGGTGTCGTCGATCGATGGCCATGTGTGTCGTGGACGGATCGCAGCCGTCGGGATCGATCACATCGTTGTGACTGACGGGGACCGCGAACGCTGCCTTGCTTTGTCGCACGTGGTTGCCATGGAGAGTCGGTCATGGCAGTAGGTGTGCGACCCATGGCATGGTCTGTTCCCCGTATCGAGCGCAAGTACCTTGTGGCGGGAATCCTCGCGGCGGCATCAGCCGTATTGGTGCTCGTGCTCACACAGCCACCGGAGAGGACGGCGGTTCTGGTTGCCGGCAGTGACATCCCAGCAGGTGTCGCCCTGGCCGGGGCCGATGTCGACATCCGCATGGTTGAAAGCGCCGACGGACTCGTGGTTGGCGATTCGGTGGGTGACCTCGGTGCGTGGTCGTTGTCGGTCCCGCTCGGGGAGGGAGAGCCCCTCCTCGCATCGTTGCTCAGAGCTCCGGAAATGGTTGCCTCGCCAAACCTGCTCGCGCTTGCACTCGATCCGGAACACGCAGTCCTGGGTGTCCTGAGTGCCGGCGACTTCGTTGATGTCTATCTCACGACCGAGACGGCACTGGGCACCGCCGCCGAGACGCAACGCATCGCGTCGGGCGTGTACATCGTGGAGGCCCAAGTGAGTCAGGATCCCGTGGACCGGGGCAAGGTCCAGATCCTCGTTGCCGTTGACGACGACCTGGCACCCGTTCTGACCTCGGCTGGTCGAAGTGGAACCATCGACCTCGTCAAGGTTGTCCCATGACGGTCAGGGTCGCGACCGTCCTGAGTGCCCGCGATTGGGAACCGAACCTCGTTGCATACGCTCGGGACCACGCTGCCGTTCGCATCGTGGTCCGCGCGTATCAACCCAGGGATATCGATCGGTCCCTCACGGACGTCGACGTGATCGTGACTGGCGGCGACGTCAGCTGGGTCACACGTTCGTGCATCGAGGAGTGGCGGAGGGCGGGCGCCTCCGTTATTGGCGTCGTCCCAGCGGGTGACGGTCCCGCTGGCCGTCTCCTTGCGGATGCTGGCGCCGATGAGGTGGTTCCCGACACGATCCATACCGCAGCACTTGTCCAAGCGATCAGATTCGTAGCTCCTGAGCATCACATCAGTGGCAAAGGCGAAAGCGGGCGAATCACAGCGGTTATTGGCCCGAGGGGCGCACCCGGCGTGACAGAAGTCGCCATCGCGCACGCCTCCGCGATGTCGCGCCACAGTAAGACCGTACTGGTCGACGCGGACATCGACGCCCCATCGATCGCGGTGAGACTTGGCCTTCCTCCGCGGCCGGATCTGACCGATGTCGCGGATGCCGTGCGCTCATCCGGCACCATGACCGCTGATCGAATCCACAGGTATGGGTCACTGAATGTCGTGACGGGTTCCCACAGACCCGCTGAAGTTCCGCTGCGCTCCGCCCTCATCGAGAGTGCGCTTCGTGCCCTCCGAATCCCATGGGACGAGGTGATCGTCGACCTGGGTTCCACGGAGCGGGCGCGGGTGCACCTTGCGCAGGCCGATGACGCGATCCTGGTCGTGGAGGGGTCAGCGATAGGGATTGTTCGCGGCGCCCAGCTCGTCGCTGATTGGGTTGGTCCCGCGCCAGCTCTTGTCCTGAATCGCGTCGAGGGTGGTTCACAGACACAGATGATCGACGCAGCCCGCCGATGGATGGGTCTCGACCCGATCCTCGTCCTGTTCGACCGTCAGGCTGTGCGGCGGGCGTCCACTCGCGCGATGCCACCCGAGCGTCGTTTCGCCAGGGCCGTCGGGACCATCGGGAGAGACGCATGACGACTACTACAGCGGTGCCCGTGCGCTTCGGTCACCTTGCTGATCTGCTGGATGACCCAGCGATCGAAGAGATCATCGTCATCGGTGGAAGGAGGACCTTCATCGTGCGCGATGGTGTCAAGGAGTTGCTGAACGATGTTGCCGAACCCGCAGACGTGCGCAGGATCGCTGACCAACTTCTGGCGGGTACAGGTCGACGGGTCGATATTGCAAGTCCGATCGTCTCGGCGCAGCTGCCGAACGGGTCGCGGGTCCACATCACGGGTCCCCCAGTCACGCACCACGACCGGATGAACATCCAGATCAGGAAGTTCGTAGTCAGCGCCTCCGACCTCGACGACCTCGTACAGCGTGAAGCGATGACGCACCAGGCCGCCGCGTTCCTCAGGTCGGCGATCAAGGACGACCGAACCATTCTCGTGGCGGGTGCGCCGGGTGCGGGCAAGACGACCCTCGTCAACTGTCTGCTCCAGGAGGTCGACCCCGGAAGCAGGGTCGTCACCTGCGAAGAGGTATTCGAGATCAGCGCGGACCTTCCGGACATGACACAGATGCAGACGCG
>JAQAZV010000017.1:0-9226 GCA_032127155.1 Acidimicrobiia bacterium | reverse complement strand
GGACTCGTCGAGGCCATCACGACGGCATCTGCCTATGACGCAACCATCACGAACCCAACGTTCCGTAAAGCAGGCGTCGGCGTGGTCGACGGACCATATGGGCTCGTCGCCGTTCAGGTGCTTTCCGGCTGATCGCCTTCGGAGTCCGATGTGGACTCGACCTCATCGGCCGACTCGTCGATCGTCACCTCGATGGTCCGTTCCTCGGCCACGGTTTCGTCCTCGTTGATGGCCTCGGTGACCACCTCGGCAGATGGCGTCGACGACATCTCGGTGGCGGCCGTCGAAGGCTTCGGAGCTTCGGTCGCTGCAGCTTCCGCACCCGCTGCAAGGTCTGGGGTTGCCGCTCCTTGATGGGAGGCTGCGGCGGCTTCTACCGCCTTCTGGGATTCCTTCCGGCTGACGATCGTGGCCACGATGGCAGCGATGAGTCCGATGATCAGAACGGCGATGAGGATGACCAGAATCCAGCTGCTGCTGGATGACCCGAAGTCGGACGTCGCCGTGATGGTCGTTTCCTCGGTGAATGACACTTTCCAAACCAGGGTTCCGTCGGACCGGACCTCGTCCGCGTTGCTCTCGCTCACCGTGCCTGGCATCTTCACCGTCACCTGGGCTGAGAAGAACTCGTCGGTGATCGTCGAAGGATCGATCGGAAGCTCCCCCCCAACGTTGCCGAGGTCGGCGCTCGTCAGCGTCGCGTTGAGCTCTGCTGAGGAGTCGTCAAAGGTGTAGCTGAAGGAGCTGAACGAGCTGAACATGTCCCCGAGACCTGATGACGTGTCGAAGTTCGACAGATCCTCGACCTCGGTCGCGACGCCGTAGTAGGTCATGTCACCATCGACGCGTTCCGTCGGGGCGACGTCCGTGTCCCCGAAGCTGGGGAGGTCGCCGATGAGGTCGCCAGGGTTCGCTCCTGACTGTGTGAGGAGCTGCTGGAACTCCTCGTCGAATCCGATTTCGACGGCGACCGTGGCGGAGCCATCCTCGTTGATGTCGAGGGCCACGTTGGACTCGACACGGCATGCGGTCAGCACAATGGTGAGGAGGGCGGCCAGGAGCAGGTACTTGCGCATTTTTCCCCTTCGGGTGGTGTCGAGATGGTAGGCGGTATCTTCAGTCATTCAGGCCACATCGGAACGAATCGTCATGACTGCACCACCGTCCGAACTGCGCACCGCATTTGTCGAGGCCTATCCCGAGTACGTGGCCTCCGCCCTCCATGATCTCGGCATCGAGATCGACGTCATCATTGCCGACGCGATCGTCGAGGGTGCGGCGGTCCTGAACGCCCTGTTGGAGAGCTTGGAGCGTCTCCCACCCGTCGAGCAACGTCACAGCCCGCTCGAGCTGTTTCGAGAGGCCCTTCGTCCGATCGACCATGCCCTTGACGTCGAGGGGCTCAGACCCTCAGTGCGCGAGATAGCGTCCCTCGCCTCGTGGGATAGATTCGGTCTGGCTCCTGGGTCCTCGCAGGTGCTCGGTCAGCGTGCCCATGCGGCACACCTCCGCTGGGGCGTTGCGAAGGCGGCTGCTGTGGCGCCGATGGTGATGCGGCCCCGTGCCGCGATCATCACCGATGACGATACGTTCGAGCAGCTCTCGAGTGGCGTCGAGGCTGCCGGATACGCCGTCGGCGGCGGCGGTGGACAGTCCTTTGCGATTGCCCTGGTGGATACGGCGATGCCGCGGGCAGGCGAAACCATCAGCAGGGAGGCCGCATTGGGCACGTTCGTCGTGGCATTCGGCGATGAGGTCGACGACCTCTCGACGCCGGGCTTGAAGGCGCTCGGTGCGTCGACCGTGGTTCGCACACACGACCTCCTCACCAACCCATCGGCGTACATCCCCGAGATTGCATGACGGTCAGTCCAGACGATCTCTGCGCTCTATCGGTAGGCCGCGGAGATTGCCTCTGACATGTACGCCGCGAGACCCTCGCCCGCCTCGTCGATGTTCTCCGTGAATCGTCGGTCTGCGACGTACATCTGGCCCAAGCGCGCGTGGATCTCAGGGTTGCAGTCGTAGAAGCGCTCGGTGATGTGACGGCGATGTGCGTCGACGACCGCGCGCGCCGCATCGGAGTCCGGATGGATTCCCGCATCCATGAGGGAGGCAAATCGGGCGTAGATCTCGCCGGCCTCGGTCTGGATAGCCTCCCAGTCGACCTTCGTGTAGGTGTCGGTCCTCCGCCTCGATTGTTCGTAGGCATCGGTGCCACCCCAGCGTTCCTCGACCTCGTCCTCGTGGTCGGCGGGGTCGAAGTCGCCGAAGACGGAGAGCTTGTCCTCGGGTGTCATGCGTGTGCCTTTCGTTTCGTTCGTGATGGCCAGGTCGAGTGCTTCGCTGATCGCACGCAGTCGTGCGATCCTCTTGTCGACGCGGTCCTTGGCGGTTCGCAGGGTTTCCAGCGCACCGTCCGAGCCGACGGCTCTGGCGATCTCATCCAGCCCCAAACCGAGTTCGCGATAGGTGATGATTGCCCTCAAGCGGTCCACATCCGCATCGTCGTAGGTGCGATATCCACTCGGCGTCCGACCCGATACCGGGAGCAGGCCAATGTCGTCATAGTGATGCAGCGTCCGAACGGTGACCCCGGCGAGGCGCGCGAGTTCACCGACGGTGAGCCGTGTCGTGTTGGTGGCCATGAGTGCACCCTAAAGCCTCACGTAACGTCAGGGTCAAGGGAGTTCCCAGGAAGGATCGTCGCTCGGTCGATCTCTCCGACGCGAGGGGAGAGGCAGGATCACACCGCCCGTCACACCTAGGCTGTCATCGCCATGCCTTCCGAATCCGGGATTCCCCGACCTCCGCTCTGGTACAAGGATGCGGTCATCTACGAGGTGCATGTTCGCGCCTTCGCCGACTCGAATGACGATGGCATCGGCGACTTTGTCGGTTTGACCTCCCGCCTCGATTACCTCAGCCGGCTCGGCGTCGACACGATCTGGTTGCTTCCCTTCTATCCCTCGCCCCTCCGCGACGACGGCTATGACATCGCCGAGTACTACGACGTCCATCCCAGCTACGGGACGATCGAGGACTTCAAGGCATTTCTCGATGCAGCCCATGCAAGGGATATGCGTGTCGTCACGGAGCTCGTCATCAACCACACGTCGGATCAACACCCGTGGTTCCAGCGGGCGAGGCGTGCCGATGAGGGGAGCCCTGAGCGCGACTTCTACGTGTGGAACGAGTCACCTGATCGCTATCCGGATGTTCGCATCATCTTCCAGGACACGGAGACGTCGAACTGGGCGTGGGATCCCGTGGCGCAGTCGTATTACTGGCATCGATTCTTCTCCCACCAACCGGACCTCAACTACGACAACCCAGAGGTGAAGGAAGCGATCATCGATGTTCTGCGCTTCTGGCTGGATATGGGTGTGGATGGTCTGAGACTCGATGCTGTCCCATATCTCTTCGAGCGAGACGGGACGAACGGGGAGAATCTCCCTGAGACCCACGCTGAGCTGCGGCGTCTGAGGGCCTTCGTCGATGATCATTATGAGAATCGCATGCTCCTTGCAGAGGCGAACCAGTGGCCGGAGGATGCCGTTGAGTACTTCGGTGACGGCGATGAATGCCACATGGCCTTCCACTTCCCGCTGATGCCACGGCTGTACCTCGCGTTGCAGCGGGAAAACCGACTTCCCATCATCGACATCCTGGAGCAGACACCACCAATTCCCGACGATTCCCAATGGGCGATCTTCCTCAGGAACCATGACGAGCTCACGCTCGAGATGGTGTCCGAGGAAGAGCGGGACTTCATGTGGCGGGTCTATTCGCCTGATCGGCGAGCGAGGCTCAACCTCGGGATCAGGCGCAGGCTCGCTCCACTGCTCGAGAACGACCGCAGACGGATCGAGTTGCTCTTCGCGCTGCTCCTCTCGCTGCCTGGCACTCCGGTTCTCTACTACGGCGACGAAATCGGGATGGGTGACAACATCTTCCTTGCCGATCGCGATGGCGTCAGGACTCCGATGCAGTGGAGCAATGATCGCAACGCGGGATTCTCGCGAGCCAACCCCCAGTCGCTCTATCTGCCTGTCGTCGTCGATCCCCAGTTCCACTACGAAACGGTGAACGTGGACGCTCAGCAGGCGAATCCGAATTCGCTGCTGTGGTGGGTGCGAGACATGATCCAGCGCCGTCAACGACACCCAGTATTCGGACGCGGCGACATCGAGTTCCTCGCGCCCGAGAACGAGCATATCCTCGCCTATCTGCGCGAAGGTGAGGGCGAAACGATCCTCGTCGTGGTCAACCTCTCGAGGCATTCGCAGTTCGTCGAACTCGACCTCGAGCGTTTCGACGGCAGGAGCATGTCCGAGATGCTGGGACGATCGCAGTTCCCGCGAATCGCCACCACGCCCTATCCGCTCTCGCTCGGACCCTACGGCGTGTATTGGTTCACGATCGACGGCACGCCAACCGACGTTGGAACGAGCGGCGTTGTCGAGATCACCGGATCGCTCGACGCCGCACTCGCTTCGGGCGGTCCCCTTCCGGATGCCGTTGCCCGGTTCGTGACGAGGCAGCCGTGGTTCGGAGGGAACGTCAGGGGTCGACCGCGCGGATCGGTCCGCGATGTGATCCCGATGACCGTCAGCGAGGAGCCAGCGTCGATGTGGATTGCCCTCGTGAGCGTGGGCCAGCGCCCGGACCGAGACGACCTCTACGTCGTTCCGCTCGCGACCGCATTCGGCGACCAGGGGGACTCGGTGCCTGAGGAGTCGGTGATCGCGAGGATCCATCGGGAAGGGGAGGACGGGGTCCTCTTCGACGGCGTTGCTGCAGAGGCCTTCCGGAATCTCCTTCTCGCGGGTGTCATTGCAAGCGAGACGGTTCTCGGGCGTTCTGGTTCGCTGATCTTTTCCGCCTCTCCCGACCTTGCCGAGGAGTCGCTCGTTGGTGGTGCGTCGAGTGCCCTGACGAACGACCGCGGGGAGACGTATCTCACCTACGACGGTGGACCGGTGATCAAGCTGTTCAGGGGCGTTGAGCCCGGAATCAACCCTGACCTCGAGCTCCGTCGGTTCCTGACAGATCGAACCTCGTTCGGTGGCTTGACCAACACGGCGGGGTCTATCGAGTATCGATCGGGAGACACCTGGACGTTGGGAGTCGTCCAGCCCCCTCTCGACGCATCGGACACTGCGTGGAACAGGTTCGGTGACCTCTGCGTCCGATGGATGACGGAGATCGGATCAACGGAGGCGCCGGATGAACCCGCTGGTGGCGACTGGGCCTCATGTGATCCGATCGTTGGCAGCCTCCCTGAACCCGATCTCGTCGTCGAGGCCCAGGCACTGGCCTCGCGCCTCGGACGGGTGACTGCCGACCTGCACCTGGCCCTCGGATCGTTCAGCGAGGATCCGGACATCCGACCGGAGGCCTTCTCGCTCCACTACCAGCAGTCGCTCTACCAATCACTGCGTGCTGGTGTGCGCAGAGAGGTGGGGTCGATTCGTCGGATGGCGGATGCAGGTGTTGGCCCCATGGGCGAAGCGTTGCGTGAGGTCGCGGCAGCCGAAGGAAGGATCCTGACGTGGCTGGATCCCATTCGACGGTCGATGATCAGGGGTTCTCGTATCAGATTGCACGGGGATTTTCGCCTCGACGAGGTGTATCTGATCGATGACGAATTCGTCATCGAGGACTTCTCGGGTGACCACACCCGACCGATCAGTGAGCGGCGCCTTCGTGGTTCGCCGCTGAGCGACGTCGCCCAGATGGTTCGCTCGCTCGACTACGTCGCGATGACGACGCTTCTGGAGCGTCCGGAAGCGGACCCGACGTGGGCAGGCTGGTGGTCACGTGCGGTGTCGTGCGCCTTTGTCCAGAGTTACCTCGAGGCGATGGTGGACTCCCCGCTGATTCCTGACGACATAGGCGCGATTGACGCCTTGCTGAACGCCTACGCCATGTCGAGAGCGTTGAGGGAACTGCAGTGGGAGACGATGGTGAGGCCGGAATGGAGCGCCGTTCCGCTTGCTGGTGTCAGACGGATGCTCGGGTTCCGGCCGTCGCTCATCTCCTGAACGGTAGGAGGGCGTCAGCGAGGATTTTGAGGCAGGTGCCCACATCCTCAGGGCTGGACACGCGGAATTGCGCAGCGGTATCCCCTGGTCCGACCTTCACGCTGACATCCCCGCCACTCATGATCCGGAAGACATCCTCATCCGTGACGTCATCGCCGAAGAACACGATGGCGTCGGCTTCGTTCTGTTGGGCGTAGGCCGCCACAGCGGTGCCTTTGTTCCCTTCTACGAGCATGACCTCGACGACCATCTTGCCTTCGAGTATTCGCTCGCCCCTGGTCGTGGCCACGGACCGGGCCGCCGCCGCCGCACCCTGCGGATCCTGCGCGTTGCGATAGTGCAGGGCAACGCTGAAGGGCTTCACCTCACTGCGGGTGCCAGGGAAGGAAACGACGAGGCTCTCGATGTCGGCCATGAGGACGTCGCGCCGATCATTCAGGTCGTCGGTTCCGGACAATGGGTGGGAAGCTCCATGATTCCCGATCAGCACCACACCGGATGGAGCGCCACTCAACCGAACGAGATCATCCTGGGACCTCCCTGATACGACGAGGGCGCGCACCGATGGAGCCGCGGCGACGGTGACGAGAGCCGACAGGGCCGACTCGTCAGGTATCGCAGCGTCAGGGTCGTCGACGATGGGGGACAGGGTGCCGTCGTAGTCCGATGCGATGACGAGGATGCGGCTCCGAACGATCGACTCGAGTGCTGCTCGCAGGTCGGGGGCAATCATTGGTCTTCGAGCATGGCAAGGCACTGCCTCGCCCAGTCGAACACATCCTCGTTGCGGACGGCCCGCCGGAGCCGCCGCATGCGGGCTCCCTGCTCCTGTTTGGTGAGTGCTGCGGCCTCCCGGATGGTGGCAACCACGGCGTCGACGTCGTACGGGTTCACGATCATGGCGGCGCGCAGCTGTTCTGCTGCTCCAGCGAACTCGCTGAGGATGAGGACGCCGTCGTTGTTGAGCCTGCAGGCGACATATTCCTTGGCGACGAGGTTCATCCCATCGCGGAGTGGGTTCACGAGCATCACGTCTGCTGCTACATACGCCGCTATGACCTCCTCGAATGGCAGGGTTCGATAGAGGTAGGAGACGGGAGCCCAGCCGGGTTCCCCGTAGTCCCCGTTGATCCGGCCGACGAGCTGCTCGATCTCGCTCCGCAGGTGCTGGTACGCCGGAACTTGTTCTCGGCTCGGTACCGCTACCTGCATGAAGGCATAGGCGTGGCGATCCCGAGGTGTTTCGTCGAGGAGATTGGAGAACGCTTTGAGGCGGAGGTCGATGCCTTTCGTGTAGTCGAGGCGATCCATCCCGAGGATGAGGCACTCAGGGTCTCCGAGTTCGCTCCGAATTTCAGCGGCCCTCTGCTGCACACCCGGAGAGCTTGCCATCCGTTCGAACTCGGCTGTGTCGATCGCGATCGGAGCAGGCTGGAGGTGAACGTTTCGACCGTTCCACCGCAGGTCGCGTCGTCCGACGGACTCGGCACCAACCAGCCTGCGGGCCGCCCGCGAGAAGTTGTCGGCGCTCTGTCGGGTCTGGAAAGCGATCACGTCGGATCCGAGGAGACCCTCGAGGATCTGGCGCCGCCACGGCAGACGCGAGAAGATCTCGATCGGTGGGAACGGGATGTGGAGGTAGAAGCCGATCGTCAGGTCGGGAATCATCGTGCGGAGCATCGAGGGAACGAGCTGGAGCTGGTAATCCTGAACCCATGCGATATCGCCGGGGCTCGTCGCTTTGGCTGTTTCCTCCGCGTACCTGCGGTTGACCTCGACGTACGGTCGCCACGTGTGCCGGTGATACTCTGGCGCAACGATCGCGTCGTGGTACAGCGGCCACAGCGTCGCGTTGCAGAACCCGTAGTAGAAGTCCTCGACATCGGCTTCGCTGAGGGCAACAGGCCGTTGGTCGATGCCATCGTGTGTGAACGGTGCGATGTCCACGTCGGGGATACCGGGCCAGCCCACCCACGCGCCGTCGGCATGCTGGAGGACAGGGACGAGGGCCCTGACGAGTCCGCCGGGACTGGTCACCCACGTGTCCCCGTCCTTGGAGACGGGAAGACGATTTGCGACGACGATGATGCGTTGGACGGTGAACCCTTCTTCCTGTCTCCGAGCTTACCCACCGCCTTCGACGGCGGAACAGGCCGGTGGGGCTTCAGCGTCGCGAGAAGACGCGGCGAAGGACGAAGAGCGTGACCGCCATTGCTGCGCCGAATGCCGCGGCTCTGCGGGCATCGACCTTCACGTTTGGTTGACCTTCGATTGTGCCTGCGAAGAGAACCCCGATGACGCTGCCAGGATCCGTCTTGAGCGTGTCCGCAACGACCACCCCGGCACCGCCTGAGTGCAGGTTGACGTTGTCACTCGTGACGAGTCCCGCGCCGCTCAGGGTGAGGTCGGTCGACTCGGCGTCGATGATGAAGGCTCCCCCCTGGGAGATGCTCACAGTCTCGGCCTCGACGGCCTGAATGCCGCCTTGGGTGACTTCCACAGTGGTGGCCTTCACCTGGCCGGCGCCACCCTGGTTGATCGTCACGTGGTCGGCCTCTATGTCGTCGAGACCCTCGTATGTCTGTGATCCGTTGTGATCCATGGCCGCTCCGATCGTCCACCTTCAACAGTAGGTGACTTGGGAGGCTGTGTCGTCAGGACTCCCTGCGGTCTGCCCCCAAGGAACCGGTTTCACGTTGAGCGGCATCGGCGCCCTCGGCAGGATTCGTACTTTCGCCACCCGGTTGGGGACGCAGGTGCCTGTGTCCGGAGGACATGTTGGGCATGGTCCCTGGGATGGGGCACCGGTAGTCGCGCCCTCGGCAAGATTCGAACTTGCGACACCCGGTTTAGGAAACCGGTGCCTGTGTCCGGAGGACATGATGAGAGTGGTCCCCTGGGATAGAGCACCGCACGGCGCCCTCGGCAAGATTCGAACTTGCGACACCCGGTTTAGGAAACCGGTGCTCTATCCCCTGAGCTACGAGGGCGTGTCGGGAGCTTAACCCCGAGGGTTTCCAGGTAGTTGCTGTCGCGTTGCTTGTTCTCGTTCCTGGCAAAGCGACCATTGAGAACAGAACCCGCCGCCGCACAAGCGATTGGCATCCGAGCCTCAGCTCGTTCGGTGAGCGTCCAATATGGGGAGTCAGTCGAGAAACATGGGTACCGGCTCCCGATGC
>JAQAZV010000016.1:0-2538 GCA_032127155.1 Acidimicrobiia bacterium | reverse complement strand
ACACCCGGACTGCCCAAGCCCAGATGGCATTGTGAGCCGCCCATATGTGCTGCGATGTCAGGGGGTCAGTGGAGGGCTTGGAGGTTTGCCAAGATCCGGTTGGGGTCGGGGCGGTCATCAACTCTTGTTGCCCTGTACGAGTACACGACAGTGCCGGATGAGTCGATGACGACGGCTGCGGGCATCGCGATGTCTTGCTGCTTCGCCCCGAAGATGAGGCGGTCGTACCAAGGCGCTCCCTTCGTATCCCGTACCCCGATCTCGTCGAGCAGGCTTGTCGGGACATTGCACAGGATTGTGACCTTGTTGCCGACGTGTTCTTGAATCGCCGCGGCTTCGCTCGGGCCGTCAACGGAACCCGCATACACCGCAAGCCCAGCCTCGGACAGACGTTCGTAGGCTCCAACCAGCTCGTCCAGTTGCGACCTGTGCGATGGGCACCACCAGCCTCGGTAGAGAACCAACAACGTGGGGGCGTGTGCGATGAGGTCTTGATCGGTGACCTCGTCGCCGTCTGTTGTGAGCACGGACATTGACGGGAAGCGATCACCCGGACGTAGATTCAGCTTCTCGGATCCTCGAATCCGCAACTCTCGCCGGACGAGCGGGAACCACACCACCCCGACTACAAGCGCAATCGCTCCACGTATGTCAACACCCTTGGTGAGCCAGCCACCCGCCGCCAACAGCATCCCAACTACCACAACGCTGTCGAAGATCCAGGTTCGATAGGTGAACCTGTGAATCACGAAGAGCAGCGCCGCGTACGCGAACACGCCTGCGAGGACGACGATCAGCCCAAGGGTGCTCAACCAAGCCACCAGGCAGTATGACCCGCCTTGCCTCCGCTAGGCAAACATCGCCACCCATATGTGCCGATATGGGCGTCTAGGCGGAGGTGGTGTCGATGGTGAGTTCGTTTCCCGTGACCGTGCCGATGAGGATGACGATGTCTGGTGACCACTGCACGTCGCCGTCTTCGACGAGTGGCAGGCCGTCGGTTGCGTCGGGGTTGGCGAGAGCCAGGCTCGCACCGCTGCATTGGGGTGGATACGACTGGGCGAGAGCCTCGCACAGCTGCGTTGCGTCGGAGGTCCGTACGACATAGCCGTACACCGCAACGGGTTGCGCTCCTTCATATCCGATCGCTTCGGAGACTGAGAGACCGTCGTCGGCGATCATGCCGTTCGATATCGACCCATCGTCAGGCTGCGTCGGTGGCGCAAGTGGGTCGTTCCCGCCCGTGGGCAGGTCGCCGGTAGAAAGCGTGTCCTGACAGTCTGGGTGATCCTCTGCGCACGCTGCGAGAACGTCGGGGACGCCGTCGGCACCGGGATCGGAACGTTCCTCGCTCGCCACGCATGATGAGGCGATCAGGATTACGGCTAGAAGTGCGAGTAGCCGAGCGGTCATCTTGAACATCGATTTCTCCCTCCGATTGGCGAATCGTCGCTCGAAGATGGGACGCTGACAAGGCCACCGAAGGTTCCCACGATGGCAATCCCTCCTGCCGCGGGTTCCACGATAGGTTGGTGTGCTTCCAAGGACGCAGGCTACGCGTTCGAGTGTCGAGAGCATTGAGGTGAGCCGGCGACGGTGCCGACTTCCCGTCGGAACCGGGCGTTGGCAGGATGAGATCTTCAGCCATATGCCTGAGGAGCATCGATGGATCGCCAACTCGTCCACTACCTGCCGGTCATCACGACGATCGTTGCGATCACATTCTCGGTGGCGTTGTTCCGTCACTGGTGGGCGAAACGGCAGGCAACCTACCTCTTCTGGTGGATGCTCGGCATCACGGTGTTCGGCCTCGGAACATTGAGCGAAGGCCTCACGACTCTGAATGGCTGGCATGAACCCATCTTTCGGCTGTGGTACATCAGCGGGGCATTGATGGGCGCCGTCTTCCTCGCACAGGGGACGGTGTATCTCCTCATCGAGAAGATGACGGCGGACCGGATGACGGCGGTGCTCATCGTCTACCTTGCCGTCGCGTCTCTCGCCGTGGCGTTCACGCCGATCGACACGAGCCTCGTAGAACCGTATCGGCTCAGCGGAACGGTGATGGAGTGGGAGTGGGTGCGCCTGTTCTCACCGTTGGTGAACATCTATGCCCTCTTCTGGCTGGTCGGCGGGGCGGTCTGGTCGGCAATCCGCTACCTCCGCAGAGCCGAAGGGACCGAGCGTCGGGTGGTCGGGAACACGGCGATCGCTGTCGGAGCATTGCTGCCGGCCATCGGTGGCGCATTCGCCCGGTTCGGACGGATCGAGGTCGCCTACGTGACGGAACTCATCGGCCTGGTACTCATCTGGGTCGGCTACCGGGTGATCGTGACGGACCCCGGCCCATCGATCCACGCAACCCAACGAACCCGGGTCGCCTGACACCGGGGACGGCTGACAACTTTGCGAACCCAGGGCTCGCAGGGTCGCACAGCGACCGTGTGGTGTCGCAGGACAACGTCTACAGCCCACACCTGAGCCGGGCGCGCATCGACGCTGAAACCCGAGACGACGCCCGGGTTGCCCATCGGGGCG
>JAQAZV010000015.1:0-15640 GCA_032127155.1 Acidimicrobiia bacterium | reverse complement strand
TATCGCTCACCGGCATCGCCGGAATGACCGCATCGACGTCCCCAACGTGAAGACGCTCGAGGACGGAGAGGATGAGCGCGCGGGATACGAGCGGCCGCGCTGCGTCATGGATGAGGACCCATTCCACATCGCCCAGCGTCGCGAGACCCGATGCGACAGAGTCCCGACGTCGGGTGCCTCCGGGGATCCCACCGGGCACATCGCCGACGATCGTCACGGACAGGTCGAGCGATGCAAACGCAGCAGCACTCCGTTCCCACAACGAATGACCGTCGATCGTCGCGGCGTGCTTCGGTCCCCCGAACCTTTCGCCCCGACCGGCAGCGACGATGATCACCGCCGTGGTTGCGACATCGCGAGACGTCACGTCACCCGTCGTCTGCTTCGTCGACCTTCGGCAGGGCCCGATCGAGCTTCTTGATCGTGTCCTCCTCCGACAGGTTCAGGGAGAACTGGAGTTCGGATACGATGATCAAGCGAGCCTTTGCAAGCATCCGCTTGAGAGCGGGAGAGATCCCCTTTATCTGTTGCGCGTAGGTGAGGTCCCTCACCACTTCAGCAACCTGGAAGATGTCCCCGGAGTTGATCTTCTCTGTGAGGAGCTTGTACCAGCGGCTCCAGTTGGCTCCCGCCTCCTGCGGCTCCTCTTTGAACACAGCAAACACCTGTCGTGCCTTGTTCGTCGAGATCACGGGTCGCACGCCGCGTTCGACCGCCGATGCGACGGGAACACGCAGTGTCAGCTGGTCCGTTGCGATCTCCAGCACGAAGTAGTCCTGGGCATCGCCATCGAAATCGATCCGTTCCTTCTTGACGATCGTGGCTGCACCATGATGCGGATACACGACCTTGTCGCCGACCTTGAACGGAGAGGCCTTTGCGGCCTTCTTGGCAGCAGGTTTCTTGGCAGCAGGTTTCTTGGCAGCAGGTTTCTTGGCGGCTGCCTTCTTGGCAGCAGGCTTCTTCGCCGCTGCCTTGGAAGCAGCAGGCTTCTTAGCAGCAGGCTTTTTCACCGCTGTCTTGGAAGCTGCCGGCTTCTTCGTCGTCTTCGTCGTAGCTGCAGGCTTCTTCGCAGCAGGTTTCTTGGTGGCCACAGAACCTCAGAGATCGCTTCGGGAAGGTGATTCTATCGGGAACGGCATGTTGGCCGCAGATCAGGAGTGGACGTCGGCCCTGGTGAGGACCGACTCGCGCCGTGCCAGGTAGCTTCGGATGGTCGCTGCCCTCGCAGGCCCGACACCGTCGACTTCCGCAAGATCCTCGGCACTTGCGTTGAGCAACCTGACGTAACTGCGGAAACGCTTGAGAATCGCGTCACGGACCGGTTCGGGGAGCCGGGGGACATCAGCAAGCGCCCTGGCGCCGCGCGGAGTCGCATGGTCGTCGAGACCTCCGAGGCTCATCGCGACGGCGATCGCCTCGGCGCTGTAGAGGTCGTCGCCGTCCAGGGTGTCGAGCGCTCGAAACACCGAGGTTCCCTTGGAGGGGCGCCTCGGCCGGTAGTCGAAGTTCACCAGTTCGGCGATCTCCACAACACCGCGCTCGAGGTCCTCCGCCTGGAGTGACACGAGAGATGCTGTCTCACCGATCTCGGCCGAGATCGTATCGAGATCGTCACCGATGCTCCTGATGACCGCGGCTCGCTGGACGACGCCAACGACATCCCGCACCGAAACCACGCCATCGGCTTCGTATCGGTCGAGCCTGGCCACAGCGTCATCGAATTGATGGCGGAGCCGTTCCAGGGACTGGAGACGCTGGTTGGCCTCTGCGAGTAGCTCGGTCACTGACTGCAGCGTGAACTGGACCTCGCCGGAGAAGACGACAGCCCGTAGGTGGCTCTCCTCGGAAACGGCGAGCACCGCGGCGCCGGTTTGCCTGGCAAGGCGTTCTGCGGTTCGGAAGCGGGTCCCGGTCTCGACCGTGGTGATCTGGGGATCGGGCATGAAGTGGACGTTTGCGGCCGTGATCATCCCGGTCTCGTCGTCCACGACGATCCCGCCATCCATCTTGGCGAGCTCTGCGAGGCGCTGAGCCGTGAACGGGGCGTTGTGGATGACGAAACCGCCAGCGACCACATCGTCGAGGTCCTCGTCTGTGCTGATCAGGACGAGGGCACCCGTCCCTTGCGCCATGATCAATTCCGCGGCGTTGCGCAGCGGCGTTCCGGGGGCGAAACGGCGAAGAAGATCGAGGGAGGCTGCAACCTGCGGAGTCATCGTCCCTCAGAGTAGTCGGTTGATCCACGAGAACGGGGCACCGTTGCACGACCTTCACCGCAGTACGCCGGCAGCCGGTTCCGGCGCGCCGGGTGATCAGGGGGTCACCCTATCGCAGCGCCGAAACCACACTCGATGAGCACCTCGAACAGGCGTGTCAGCCGGTCCCCTGGGGCGATGATGGGGTCAGCGCCCACTCGGGAGGCTTCAGCTCTGCGGATGGCTGCCCTGCCAACCCGGCGGATGTCACCGGTCAGACCGAGCTCACCCCATGCAGCGGTTCGTCGCAGAGGAACGTCAGCGAACGCCGAGGCTACCGCAAGGGCCACCGGCAGGTCGGCCCCCGGCTCCGTGATACGTATGCCACCCATGACGCTGACGTACACGTCGTAGCGGGACAGGGGCATGGAGGAATGGCGTTCGAGGACCCCAAGGATCTGGTGCAGGCGCGCTGCGGGCAAACCCGTCACGCTCCGTCGGGGCTGCTCGGAGGCACTCGGAACAGCGAGCGCCTGGATCTCGACCATCATCGGACGTTTACCCTCGACCATCGGGAAGAGGACGGTTCCCGATGCTTGTTCGTCCCTGTGCGCGATCAGCATCCCGCTCGGATCGGGCACCTCGGTGAGCCCCTCGGCTGTCATCTCGAATACGCCGATCTCATTGACGGATCCATACCGATTCTTGATGCTGCGCAGCAAGCGGAGGCCATGGTCAGCGTCGCCCTCGAGGTACAGGACAACGTCCACCATGTGCTCCAGTGTGCGAGGTCCGGCGATCGACCCATCCTTGGTGACATGGCCAACGAGGACCACAGCCATTCCCGTCGACTTTGCATGGGCGATCAGCCTCGCTGCAGACTCCCGCACCTGCGAGGTTCCGCCTGCGGCTCCTGCGATCTCCGACGACGAGACGGTTTGGATCGAATCGACGATGACGGCGCGGGGCGACCGCTCCGTAGCAAGCGCAATGATGTCATCGACGTCATATACCGATGCGATCTGGACGCCTTCGGACGCCACGCCGACCCGCCTGGCTCGCATCTGCACCTGGTGCGCAGACTCTTCTGCCGTTGCAACGAGTACCTCCCCACCATGCGCGGCGAACGAGTCAGCGAGTTGGAGCAACAAGGTCGACTTGCCCACCCCCGGCTCACCTCCGACGAGGAGCACCGAACCGGGGACCACCCCCCCTCCGAGAACACGGTCGATCTCTACGATGCCGACGGCATCGCGATCCCTGACGGGAACGCCGGCAGAGCGTGCCCCCACGACCTCGACCGCGTGGACCCGCGGCCGTGCCACAACGGTCTCCGCGAGCGGTTCCTGGCTGCGGCACTGCGGGCAGAAACCCATCCACTTTGCGGAGCGGTGCCCACAGGTCTGGCAGAGGTAGGTCGGTTTGTCGACCCTGCTATTACCTTTCATGCCGACGACAGTAGACCGTCGGTGTGACACACTCAGGACCGGTGGATCAGCCAGGCCGTGAGGCCGATCAGGGCCACCACGAGCAGGATGAGGGCCACGACGGCGGCGAATGTCCATGGTTCAGCAACGCGAATCGACAACAGCACAGGCATCCGTGGCACAATAGCCCACGGTGCGACCGACACCTTCGCTGGGCAGCGACGAGTAGGAACGGCAGATGGGCGACGACAAAGACCAGTTCGATGACCTCTTCGAGCCGTTCGAGCTTGCCGAAACACCGGTTGCTACGCCTGCCGCCGGCTCCACACCCCCCGACGTCGATCAGCCGTTCGATCCTGCCCGCGGTGTGAGCCAAACGCATGTGACCACGGAGCACGCAGCCGTCGGCAGCATCAGCTGCCCCGCATGCGGGGTGCAGAATCCTGCCTTCAACCACCATTGTGAGCGGTGCGGGTCACGCCTGAATGCCGATCCCATGCCAATCGCAGCCGCTCCCGCCAGCCGGTCGAGCGCAGGCGGTCGGGCCCTTGGCGTCCTTGCAGCCGTCGTGCTCGTCGTTGCACTCGTCGCACTCATGTTCAACATCTTCCGCAGCGGAGACGATGCGGTTGCGGGACCGGACGACGCTTCGTCAACCTCGTCGACCACTACCCAGCCCGTCATCGTCACCGAGCTGATCCCAACCTCGGTGAAGGCAAGCTCCCAACTCTCGGACAGTTTCGGCCCCGAGAACCTCATCGACGGTGACCCGGAGACGCGGTGGAACGACAACAGCCTCCGGGGGGTCGATGGATGGCTGGAATTCACCTTCGCCACACCGGTCCAGGTGACGGAGCTCGAGTTCCAGAACATCACTGACGACACCAAGTTCCAGCAGAACTACAAGATCCAGGGTTACACCATCACGGTCAACGACCTCAACGTCCCCATCAGCGGACGTCTCGTCAATTCGAACGAACCACAGCGTGTCCGGATCGCAAGCCTCGACACCTTCACCCTGCGGGTCGACGTCTCGACCACCTATCCGGCGGAACCCGTCGGCGATGCTCCCCCCTTCGACGAACTCGCCCTCCAAGGCGTGAGGTTCTTCGGCGTCGAGAAGTAGGAAGCTCGCTTCGCTCGCTGTAGCAGGTACAAGACGCAGCTCCGCTGCGGCTCAGTCCTTGATGTAGGGCTTGCCGTCGGCGGCTGGGGGGCGGGCCCTTCCGACGACACCGGCCACGACGATGATCGTCACGATGTATGGCGTCATGGACAGGAATTCGGACGGAATGGGCGTCCCGAGAATGCCCAGCTTCTGTTGGAGCGCGAGGGCGAACCCGAACACGAGGCCTGCACCGAACACGCCGAGCGGCATCCACCGACCGAAGATCATGGCGGCGAGACCGATGAACCCGATCCCCGCGGTGAGGTTCTCCTCGAACCGAGACACCTGGGCGAGGGTGAAGAACGCACCCCCAAAACCTGCGATGAATCCACCAAGGATCACGTTGCGGTAGCGGGTCCGGTAGACGTTGATACCGACGGTGTCGGCAGCCTTCGGATGCTCCCCAACCGAGCGGGACCGCAGTCCCCAGCGGGTGTAGAACAGGCCGAAGTGCAACACGATCACGAGGATGAATGTGGCGTAGACGAAGAGGTTGTGCTCGAAGAACATGGGTCCGAGAACCGGGATGTCACCGAGGATCGGAATCTTGAAGGCGGTGAATCGGCCTGGCGAATTCAGATCTGGTGCCTCTGACAGCACACGCCGCGCCAAGAACGACGTCAGGCCGAGCGCGAAGATGTTGATCACGACACCTGCGATGATCTGGTCGATCCGGAACTTGATCGCAAGCACCGCCAGCACCGCACCAAGGAGCGCACCAGTGAGCATCGCACCGACGAGGCCAGCCCAGATTCCCCATGCCGAACCAACGATCGTTCCGACGAAGGCTGCGGTCAGCAACTGACCTTCGATGGCGATATTGATCACCGCTACCCGCTCGCACATGAGGCCGGTCATGGCGCCGAGCGTCACTGGCACCGAGAGCAACACCGTCGATCGCAACATCCCGACCAGGCTGAACGACTTCCCGCCGGCAGCCCACGTCAGGAATGCCAAGGCGAAGAGGATGAGGCCGATGGCCAGGGCCAGGTTGGTCCACCTCACGTTGGAGCGTCTGAGGATCATCCCACCGAGGAAGGCAAGAATCACAGCGACCGCGAAAGCCAGCCATCGAGCGCTGACGACCCACGTGATGTTCTCGAAGGTCGCTCCCGGAAGCGAGAGGTTGAACGTCGCATCGGCACCGGGCTCGCTCCCGAGTCCGAACGCCCAGAACACGAAGACGCCGAGCACGATCAGGACGATGCCGACCCCCGTGGCCCGGCGCTCCTGGGGCGTCGCCCTCGTCCTGACGGGGACGTCCGAGGTCGATGTCGCTGTCGTCATCCGCCCCACCCCGTGGAGATCGTGGTTCCGGTTTCCTCTTCAGGGGTCTTGATTCGGTAGATCGCTCGGACCAGCTCAGGTGCGGCGATCATCACGATGATCAGGGCCTGGAGTACGAGCACCAGGTCGATGGGGATGCCGGCCGCTCCCTGCATCTCGCGTCCGCCTGCCCTCAGGGCACCGAACAGCAAGCCTGCGATCAGCACCCCCACAGGGTGGGATCGACCCAGAAGGGCAAGCGCTATGGCATCGAAACCGACAGTCCCTGCGAAGTTCGAGATACCTCGGTACGGTTCCAACGCGAGAATCTGGTTTGCACCGCCGATGCCTGCCAGGGCACCGGAGACCGCCATCACCGCCACGTAGATCCACGCAACGTTCATGCCTGCGTACTTGGCTCCAGAGGGGTTGAAGCCGACTGCTCGGAATTCGAAACCGATCGTCGATCGATACATCAACCACCAGACGAACCACACGGCACCCAACGCGATGACAAAGCCAATGTTGAGTCGGTAGTCGCCGAGGGTCGGGAAGTGGGCTGAAGGGTTCGCTGGCTTCGATATCGGGTCGTTGCGGCCCGGCTCCTGGAACCATGACGACTTCAGAAGGTAGTCGATCAGGTAGAGCGCTATGAAGTTGAGCATGATCGTCGTGATGACCTCGTGGGCACCGGTTCTCGCCTTGAGGAATCCAGCGATGGCGGCCCACATTCCTCCGAACACGATCGCAGCAATCACCACGAGGGGGATGTGGATGATCATCGGCAAGGAGAAGGTGAACCCGACCCACAGCCCGGCCATGCCTCCGATGAGCATCTGCCCGTTGACACCGATGTTGAACAGGCCCGCCTGGAAGCCGACGGCGACAGCCAGACCGGCGAGGATCAGCGGCGTTGCGGCGTAGAGGGTCTCGCTGATGGCTCGTGGCGAGCCCACTGAACCCACGAAAAGGGCCTTGTACGCATCGAAGATCCCCGACATCGTCAGGCTGAACGCCTCCCCCGGATCACTCCCCCAGATCCTGAGGGTGTCCACATCGGTGATCGCAATGATGAAGGCACCGATGATGAGAGCGGTGAGCACGGCGAGGGCAGGTACCAGCACCGCCTGGCCGACAGAGCTGCCGACGCCTGAGACCCGCTGGAACCAACCAGGGTATCCCTGGTCATCCCATCCGCCGTCGGGCGGTGGCGCATCGTTCATGACGCCTCCTCCTCTGATTGGCTACCGAGCATCGCGAGTCCGATCTCGGTGGTCGAGGCAGACCCGTCGAACTCGCCTGCGATGCGGCCCTCGAACATCACGAGAATCCGGTCCGAAAGAGCTGTGATCTCATCGAGTTCGGAAGACACGATGAGGACCGCCGCACCCTGGTCTCGCTCCTCCACGATCCTTGAATGGATGTATTCGATCGAACCGACATCGATGCCGCGGGTGGGTTGCGAGGCGATCACGAGGGTCACATCCCTGTCGAACTCTCGTGCAACGATCACCTTCTGTTGGTTCCCACCCGACAGGGTCGAGACGAGGACATCTATGCCGGGTGTCCGCACGTCGTATTCCTCAACCAGCCGTTCGGCTCGCTTTCGTGCCGCGTCCCAATCCATCCGAACTCCGTGTGAGATCGGTTCCTGGTGATACGAGTCGAGGATGATGTTCTCGGTGACGCTGAAGGGAAGGATGAGGCCGCTCTCCTGCCGATCCTCCGGCACGTGTGCGATCGCACGGTTATGGATCGCTCGCGGGGACTCAGTCGTGATGTCAGCGTCGCCCAACATGACGGTGCCGCCGAGTGAGGGCCGAAGCCCGGTGAGCGTCTCGACGAGTTCGGTCTGCCCGTTTCCCTGGACGCCCGCGATGCCAACGATCTCCCCGCTCCGGACGGTGAACGACACGTCATCGACAGCTCGCTGGAGTCGGTCGTCGAGAACGGTCAGCCCTTCTACGGCGAGCACCACATCGCCGGGATTCGACTCTTCACGGTGGACGACGAGATCGACGGGCCTCCCGACCATCAACTCCGCGAGCTGTGTCTCGTCGACATCCTCCGGGCGAACCTCGGCGACGGTCTTGCCGCGTCTCATGATCACGATCCGATCGGCGATCTCGAGGGCCTCACCGAGTTTGTGGCTGATGAAGATGATGCCTTTGCCGTCTGCCTTCAGACCCTCGACGATGCGGAAGAACCCCTCGACCTCCGTGGGGGTGAGGACGGACGTCGGTTCGTCGAACACGACATATCGAGCCTCACGCTCGAGCACCTTGATGATCTCGACACGCTGTTGGACGCCGACAGGAAGGTCCTCGACGACCGCATCGGGATCGACCTGGAGTTTGTAGCGGCTGGAGATCTCCGTAACGGTCTTGCGCGCCCGTCGCTTGTCGAGCCACCCGATCCTCTTCGTTGGCTCATCACCGAGGATCACATTCTCGGCAACGGTGAACACGGGAACGAGCATGAAATGCTGGTGAACCATGCCGATGCCTGCGGCAATGGCGTCGCCAGGTGAATTGAGTGTCAGCGGTGCGCCATCGATGAGGACCTCGCCGGAGGTCGGCGTGTACAACCCGTAGAGGATGTTCATCAGGGTCGTCTTGCCGGCCCCGTTCTCGCCAAGGAGGGCGACTGTCTCGCCTTCGGCGACCGACAGGTTGACATCGTCGTTGGCAAGCACTCCCGGAAACTGTTTCGTGATGCCACGCAATTCCAGCGCCAAGCCCGCCTCCGTATCCCGACAGCCGAGCCCACCTTAGATCGATCCGAGCGCCCACGCCGCACGCGCAACGAGGAAGGGCCCCCTCCGTGGAGGGGGCCCTTCCTCTGGTTTCGATCAGCCGAAGGCTCAGTAGCCGACGGGCGTGAAGTCCGCCTTGATGGTTCCGGCCTTGATGTCGAGCAGGAGCTGCGCGACCTCTGCCTGAAGCTCAGGCGAGACCTTGCCCTCCCAGTCGTGCAGCGGGGCGAGGCCCACGCCGTCGTTCTGGAGGTTGCCGACATATGCGCCAGGCGTCCAAGCATCCGACGCGTCTTCCTTGACGCTGAGCGTCACAAGACCGGTGAGGTCCTTGAGGACGGTCGTCAACCAGAGGGACTGGTACTGCTCAGGCATGGCGACATACGCATCGGCGTCAACGCCAACGAGAGCTGCATCGAGACTGGTGTCGTTGATCACGTCACCCGCTGGCAGGTTGATGGCACCACCGACAGGGATGATGATGTCGCAGTTCTCCTGGAACAGGCTCTCCGCCGTGCTCCTGGCGAGGTTCATGTCGGTGAAGCTTCCCGTGAACAGGCCATCGCCAGCTTCAGGATCCCAACCGAGGACCTGAACATCGGTCCCCTTGACCTCGTTGTAGTACTGCGCGCCCCTGGTGAATCCATCCATGAAGATGGAGACCGTCGGGAAGTTTGCGCCACCGTAGGTGCAGAGGACGCCCGTCGAGCTCGTGCCTGCTGCGAGGTAACCGGCTGCGAATGCTGCCTGGTCGGTCTGGTAGACGAGCTCACGCACGTTCGGCAAGCCGAGCGGTGCGAAGTTCGCGTCCGTGAGGACGTTGTCCACCATCGTCCAGGTGATGTCCGGGTACGCCTGAGCGTTGATCGCCGTCACCTCGCCGAGGGCGAAGCCGACCGTCACGATGTGCTCACAACCCTGGTTGACCATCTGGTCGATTGCAGGCTGCCAGTCGGCGGCCTCGGCTGACTCGATGTAGAACGAGTCCTCCGTCGCATATCCGAGTTCCATGGCGGCCTCGACGCCGGCCCACGATCCAGCGTTGAAGCTGCGGTCGTCGATACCGGCAAGGTCGGTCACGAGGCACGTCTTGATCGCGGTGCCGGTGAAGGCATCCGCCTCGGTCGTCGTGGTCGTTTCGGCTGCCGCCGTGGTCGTTGTCTCTTCTGTGCCACCGGCGGTCGTCGTGGTCTCTTCGGTACCCGCCGTGGTGGTGGTGTCGCCGCTGTCGTCGCTGCTACAGGCAGCAACAATCAAAGCAAAGGCGAGCAACAGTGCGAGGAGGGCTCCCCGCTTTTTCAGCTCTGAGCGCATGAGTGCACCCTTTCCTTGGTCGTTGGTAGTGATCTCCCCAGCCCAGCGGACCGGGGAGCACAAGGTGAGTCTAGAACCCGCGGGGAGGCAAGCGCCGCTGATGGATGAGCCAGACGGACGGGTCCGAATGTGTCAGATCCCCGAGAGATCAGTTCTCGGCGAGTTCGACGGGTGGCTTGTCCGGCGTCTCGACGCTCTCGAACGCGAGCCGCTCGGGGTCATCCTCGTCAATGGTCACAAGGATCGTGCTGCCGGCAGGGAATTCCTTGAAGAGCACCTTCTCGGAGAGCGGATCCTCGAGCATCCGTTGGATCGCCCTGCGCAAGGGTCGCGCGCCGAGCTGCGGGTCGTAGCCCTTCTTGCCGAGCAGTACCTTGGCGTCCTCGGTCAACACGAGATCGAGGGCCTGGTTCTCGAGCTGGTCGCGGACCCGCTTGAGGAGGAGATCCACGATCTCCTTGACCTCATCGATGGTCAATTCGTGGAACACGATGACCTCGTCGATGCGATTCAAGAATTCGGGACGGAAGTGTGTCTTGAGCGCCTCCATCACCTTCTCGCGCATCTTGTCGTAATTGAGCTCGTCGCTCGATTCGGCAAAACCGATCTTCGTCTTGCGCATGTCCGCCGTACCGAGGTTCGACGTCATGATGATGACCGTGTTCTTGAAGTCGACCGTGCGCCCCTGCGAGTCGGTCAGACGACCATCCTCGAGAATCTGGAGCAGGATGTTGTAGACATCCGGATGGGCCTTCTCGATCTCGTCGAACAGGACGACAGAGAAGGGCTTGCGGCGCACGGCCTCCGTGAGCTGCCCACCCTCGTCGTACCCGACATACCCCGGCGGTGAACCGACCAAGCGACTGACCGCATGCTTCTCCATGTATTCGGACATGTCGATCTGGATCAGCGCAGACTCGTCGCCAAACAGGAACTCAGTGAGCGACTTGGCTGTCTCGGTCTTTCCAACGCCGGACGGCCCGAGGAAGATGAACGAGCCGGACGGCCGCTTCGGGTCCTTCAAACCGGCGCGGGTCCTGCGGATGGCCTTCGAAACGGCCGTGATGCCGTCCCTCTGGCCGATGATTCGGCGATGGAGCTCATCTTCCATGTTCAGCAGTCTCGCCGTCTCCTCCTCGGTCAACCGATGGACGGGGATGCCTGTCCATTGGGCGAGGACCTCGGCGATCTCTTCTTCGTCGATAGTGGCCTTGTAGGCGGCGTCGGCGACCTCAGTGGTGGCCTGGACGTCGACGCGCTGGGCCATCAACTCCTTCTCGCGGTCCCTGAGTTGTGCGGCACGTTCGTATTGCTGGGCGTTGATGGCCTCACGCTTGTCGGTGCGCACCTTCCCGATCTGGTTGTCGATCTCCTTGACTTCCTCTGGGAGATTCGACCGTCGCAGCCGCATGCGGCTCCCTGCCTCGTCGAGGAGGTCGATGGCCTTGTCAGGAAGGAACCGGTCAGCGATGTAGCGATCGGCGAGATTGGCAGCGTTGACGAGTGCCTGCTCGGTGAATTCGACCTTGTGGTGTTCCTCGTAGGACTCCCTGAGCCCCTCGAGGATCTTGATCGTGTCGGCAACTGATGGCTCGTCGACCTGGATCGGCTGGAAACGACGCTCGAGCGCAGAGTCCTTCTCGAGGTACTTGCGATACTCCTCGAGGGTCGTGGCGCCGATGGTCTGGAGCTCGCCGCGGGCGAGCATCGGCTTGAGGATGGAAGCGGCGTCGATGGCTCCCTCCGCGGCACCGGCCCCGACCAGGGTGTGGATCTCATCGATGAAGAGGATGATGTCGCCTCGCGTCTTGATCTCCTTCAAGACCTTCTTGAGGCGCTCCTCGAAGTCGCCGCGGTATCTCGACCCAGCAACGAGGGCGCCGAGATCGAGCGTGTAGATGTGCTTGTCCGTGAGCGTGTCGGGAACGGTTCCATCGACGATCTGCTGGGCGAGTCCCTCGACGATGGCGGTCTTGCCAACACCGGGTTCCCCGATCAGCACGGGATTGTTCTTGCTTCGCCGCGACAAGACCTGCATCACCCGTTCGATTTCCTTCGCCCGACCGATGACAGGGTCGAGCTTCTGTTCCCGCGCGAGCTGTGTGAGGTTGCGACCGAACTGGTCGAGTACGGCCGATCCCGAGGAGCTTGCGTCGCCGCGGGACCCCGACGATCCACCCGAAGACGACGATCCCGAGCCACTGCCTTCTTCACCCTGGACACCTGACAGGAGTTGGATGACGGTCTGGCGAACCTTGGTCAGCTCGGCGCCGAGCTTGACGAGGACCTGTGCGGCGACGCCTTCACCCTCGCGGATGAGGCCGAGCAGGATGTGCTCGGTGCCGATGTAGTTGTGCCCGAGCTGGAGCGCCTCCCTGAGTGAGAGTTCGAGCACCTTCTTGGCCCTCGGCGTGAAGGGGATGTGACCCGATGGCGCCTGGGAACCCTGACCGATGATCTCAACAACCTGGCTGCGAACGGACTCGAGGTTGATGCCGAGACCTTCGAGAGCGCGTGCTGCGACGCCCTCCCCCTCGTGGATCAGTCCGAGCAGGATGTGCTCTGTACCGATGTAGTTGTGGTTGAGGAGGCGCGCTTCCTCCTGGGCCAGAACGACGACTCGTCGAGCTCTGTCTGTGAAACGTTCGAACAACGTCCTTCACCCCTCATACATCATTGGCGCTCCGTTTCGGGGGCGCCTCCCGCAGTATAGGGAACCACCCCTGATACCCCGGGGAACCTCCCGGACCGTTCAGGCCCGATTCGGTACCCAGAACCCCCGGAGTACCATCTGCATTCCTTCGGAGGAACACGTGTCGGTGGATCGCCCTATTTTCAAGGACCTCGTTCCGATTCCACGCGTGTGGGAGCGGATGGAGGCCGTCGAGAGACGCCTCCTCGAGGTGACCGTCGCAGAAACAGACTTCCTGACACATATCGCCCAGCATCTCATCTCCGCCGGAGGCAAGCGATACCGGCCGCTCCTTGCACAGGTTGCAGCCGAACTCGGGCCCAACAGCGGATCCGAACCGGTTGAGGCCGGTGTGGCGGTCGAGCTGGTCCACCTCGGGTCGCTCTACCACGACGACGTCATCGATGAGGCGGATTCGCGACGTGGAAAGCCGAGCGTCAACCTCAACTGGGACAACACGGTTGCCATCCTCGCTGGCGACTTCCTCCTCGCCAGGGCCTCGGAAGTGGCTGCGCCCCTCGGCGAGGAAGCTGTATCCCTCATCGCCCGAACATACGCCACCCTCTGTGAAGGTCAGGTGCGTGAGTTGGTGTGGGCGAACGATCTTGCACACGGATCCGCCGGATACCACTCGGTCATCGGAGGCAAGACAGCCTCGTTGATCCGCACCTCGGCCCGGTTGGGCGCGATCACTGGTGGAACCGACAGGGACACCGTCGAGGCCATCAGCGAGTGGGCGTGGGAGATGGGCATGGTGTTCCAGATCACCGATGATGTCCTCGACCTCATCGCCGACGAATCCTTCCTTGGCAAGCCGGCAGGCAGCGATATCGGGGAGGGAACGTTCACGCTGCCGGTCCTCCTCGCAGCCGATGGACCGCGTGGCGCCGAGATCCACCATCTCCTCGACGGAGGGAAACCCTTCACGGCGGAGACGATCCAGGACGTCATCGCCATCACGGTCGAGGGAGGATTCGTGGATGCCGCCCTCGATGAAGCATTCGATCGCATTCGCATCGCCGAGAAGGCGGCCCAGCGAATACCGGACAACCCCCTCACCGACGTTCTCCACAACCTCGATCAGTACCTGCTGGACCGGGTCGAGGCAGCCAGGGCCTGATCGGTGGTCCATCTCAGGAACGTGGCGATGATCCTGACTCTGGCTGTGATCGCTTCCGCCTGCACACCGTCGAGCGAGCAATCCTCGAGCACCACCCAGGGCCCTGCCGAGACGACCACGACGCTCATCCCCCTACCCCCGACAGGAGACCTGGTCCCACCCGAAACGACTCCGGCGACCGATGTTGCGCAAGAGCACCTGTCGGTGCCGACCGGATTCGCCATCACTGACGACATCGGCCTCTTCGAACAGGACGCCCTGACCGCTATCAGGCTGTGGCTGCCCGATGTCATCGTCGCTGGGACCGCCGACGCGGTGTACGCCTCTGATACCGCAACGATCGTCGTGGTGTCGGTGATCCCTACGATGGAATGGAGGGGAGACCCGAACGTGGTCCCAGCCCTTGCATCCTTTGAGGCGACGTCGACCGAGGTCTCCCCTGGCATCTACTCGACCACAACCGAGTCCGGTCTGGACATCTGGCTCTGGTCGACAGGTGACGGGTTCCTTGCTGCGACATCGCTGGACGGCGCTGCGGTCGTCGACCATCTCTCCATGCTGGAGTCGCAACGACAGGCGCTGCCCGTGTGGGCGACAGGCGATTGCCTGTACTTCCCACCAGACGATGGGTTGCCATGGGCGCCAGTCACCATCGATCGTGTGGTTCCGTGCTCGGAACCACACAACGCTGAAGTGCTCCTCGCGGATCAAGCGGCATTGGTCGGGGACACATACGACGCCGAAGCGGTCGACTACGAGAGGAACTACGCCTGCGACAAAGCGTACGAGGAGACCCTCGGTCCGCAGAAGGATCGCCTTGCGCATCTGATCACCTACATGCCCGATGAGGATGAATTCTCCAGGGGCGATCGATACCTCGCCTGCGTCGTTGAGCTCGATACCAACGAGGGTCCGATCCTCTCGGTTGGTCGGCTTGCCGACCGCAGCGACCTCGCCTGGACACCGATCGTCGGCACCTGCTACGCCGACAACCTCGCCCCCGAAGGGGTCGAGTGTGCTGGCCGGCATGCGTACCAGTTCATCGGGATCGCCGAGGTCAGCGAAACGACGTGGCCGACGGACACGAGCCGCTTCTCGGCTGCGTGTGACGACCTCGTCGATGGTCTGGATGACGGACCTGCGAGCGTCGAGGCCTTCGCCATGGGGCTCTACCCGTATGCGTTCCTACAGGGCGACCGCACCGTGCGATGCATGGCCTTCGCCACCGACGGCGAGTTCCTACTCGACGTCATCGGCAGCTTCGACGGCTCGTGGACCGTCCTCGACGGCGGAGGCATTGCAACCTGACGCTCACCATGACCGCCCCTGATCACTCAGGGCGCATCGTCGGGAAGAGGATGACCTCACGGATGTGGTGCTGGTCGGTGAGGAGCATGACGAGCCGATCGACCCCGATTCCAAGCCCACCGGTCGGTGGAAGCCCGTACTCCAATGCCCGGATGTAATCGTCATCGATCGGGTGGGCTTCCTCGTCTCCTGCGTCACGGAGGGCGGCCTGGGTCTCGAATCGATCCCTCTGGTCGAATGGGTCGTTCAACTCGCTGAAGGCATTGGCATATTCGGAACCTGCGATGAAGAGTTCGAAACGCTCGGACACGTGGGGCTTCGAACGGTGGCGTCTCGACAGGGGCGAGATCTCGATCGGGTGTTCGGTGACGAATGTCGGCTCCCACAAGGTG
>JAQAZV010000014.1:0-3528 GCA_032127155.1 Acidimicrobiia bacterium | reverse complement strand
CTGAGAAGAAGCGGGCTGCCTCATCGAGAAGGCCATCCACCATGTCGACGTCCACATGGTCGAACGCTGGCAGGTCGACGATCGCGTCGATGTCACTGATGGTCCGGAGCGTGAACGAGATGTCCTTCACGGGTGGTGCGTAGTCAGCCATGCGACAAGGCTACCGGCACCCAGATACCTCGGTGGCCCGTCCCGGTGCAGGATGCACCAGCGATACGTCACTCCCTCGATACCCTGCTGTCGAACCGCAGACGTCCAGAAACCACCTTGGAGACCTCACCATGCACGCCCCTCGCCTTGCCATCGTCGCTCTTGCCATCGGTGTGATCGCTGCTGCATGCAGCGGGGATGGCGCTACCTCGACGGAGCCTTCCGTCTCGACCGGAGCCGATGCCCAGGGCTTCATCGCCCAGGATGGCGACCAGGTCGAGGTTCACTACGTCCTCACCCTCGATGACGGAACGGTCCAGGATTCGTCACGAGACCGGGGGAGTACTTTCACCTTCACCGTCGGGGCTGGAGACGTCATTGCGGGGTTCGACACTGCGGTGCGGGGTGCGAAGGTCGGTGACGTCAAGACCGTTCGCATGGAGGCAGACCAGGGCTACGGCGAGTGGTCCGAGGCAAACATCGTCGCCGTCCCCTTCAACCCCGATCAGGGCGATGTCGCCGTGGGTGACGAGGTGTTCCTCACGAACGGTCAGCCTGCTGTCGTGATCGAGGTGACCGCGGAGACGGTCACCCTCGACGCCAATCACCCCCTCGCTGGGGAGGCCCTCACGTTTGAGATCGAGGTCATCTCGATCACTCGGGCGTAGCGGCGTCGACGGCTCCCTCCCAGATCGCTCTGAAAGTCTCCGAGTCCCGCTGGAGTTCCGCAGCCGTGCCCTGTGCGGCGACCCGCCCGCCCTCCAGGACGATGACCCGATCGGCCCTTGCCAGAGCGGCGTGGCGGTGGCTCACAACGAGCGCGGCAACGTGCTCCCTGGCGTTGTAGAGGCGTTTCCACAGCAGCTGCTCGGTCTCGACGTCCAACGCCGAGGACACGTCATCCAGGACAATGAGTTGTGACTGCCGCGTCAGCATGCGCGCACTCGCCGATCGCTGTACCTGGCCACCCGAAAGTCGAACACCGCGTGGACCGACCATGGTCTCCATGCCTTCCGGCATGAGCTCGATGTCGTGGCGCATCGTCGCGATGTAGATCGACTCATCCATCGTGTGGTCCGTGACTTCCTCGCCGAGCGCGAGGTTGTCCCTGAGGGACATCGAGAACAGCTTCGGTACTTGTGGGGTGTACGCAGACCGTGGTGGCGTGAGGTCGCGTGCGGCATCGATGTGCCGTTCGCCGTTCCATTGGATGGTTCCGCGATCCACAGGCAGGAGGCCGAGCACTGCCCGAAGCAGGGTGGTCTTCCCCGATCCGATCCGGCCGGTGACCACCACGAACTCTCCTCGAGCGATGTCGAGGTCGATCGATTCGATGCCGTTGTCGGTCCCCTGGTAATGGAACGTCAGGTCTCGCACGGCCAGCGACTCGAACGGGTCGAGAGCGGTCTGGGGGATGGTGGGCGATGGTGCAGCTGTGCCGTCGAGACCGAGGTCGATCCTGCGGTACGCGCGATCCCATGGTTCTCCGCGAAGTGTGCCTGTGAGGCGGTCCACGGAAACAGCGCCCTGGCGTGCGCGCGCGACGAATACCCCGATGAAGTACGACGCCTCGGTCACATGGTGGAGAAGGAAGATGAACAGGGCGAATTCGCCGATCGAAATCCCTGCATCACCTGTCGCGTCGAGGCGGCCCGCGGCCATCAACAGGATGAGCCCCGTTCCGATGTTGACCGTGTTCCGGAAGACGGCATCGAGGACCGCCGTCAGCGTGCGGTCCTTGACCATCATCTCCTTGCGAGTCTCGTTGAGTTCGACGAATCGGTTGAGCATGCTCGCCTCTGCTGCTGCCACCTTCACTGCTTGGGTGGCTGCAAAGGTCTCCCCGAGGAACCCTGTGATCGCCTCGGTTGCGTGTCGAGCGGCCTTCCGATACGACCGGACAAGGCCACCCGTCCGGTTGGTGACGAGGGCCACCACCAGAACCGGCACCGAGATCACGATGGTGATCGCTGGGTCGATGGAGAACAGCAGGGCGAACGAGATCGATCCGGCGACAAGCGCGCCTGCCAGGTCGACCGTGATATCGAACGGCTCGATCACGTGTTCGACATCGTCCCGAAAGCGCGACACGATCTCTCCCGGTGTCTCCTCGATCGCTGCAGCTCCCGGGAGTTCATAGATCCGTACGAGCAGGTTCTTTCGCATGGTCGCGGCTGCGCGGAACAGCAGTGAGCCGTGGTTTCGCATCCCGAGGACGATGAAGACCGACCGCCCAGCCGCATAGGCGAACGTGGCGACGATCACAAGGGTGAGCGTGTCGACGGTCATCCCTGCGGCGAGCTGATCGAAGAAGTACGCGATGATGAGCCCGGTGAGGATCGGCATGGTCCAGATCGCGGTCCACAGCGCGAGCGCGAACGAGTAGCGCACCGGCTGGGTCCGGATCAGTCGCCACACGACCTTGCGGAACGGAGGGGATGGTTGGGCGGTCATGCCAACGCCTCCTCCATGCCTGCGACCAGGAGGTGGGAGAAGACAGACTCGGGGTCGGCCTCGAGGATCCGTCGTTCACCGGCCTCGATGATCCTGCCGTCCTCGAGGATGATGATGTCGTCAACTCGGCTCACCGTCGCCAGTCGGTGTGCGATCAGGATGGCGGTCCGATCACTCAGGAGGTGGTCGATCGCCTTCTCGAGGAGACCTTCTGTCGCAGGATCGAGGCGCGACGACGCCTCATCGAGAACCACGAGCCCGGGGTCACGGAGGAACACGCGGGTGAACGCAAGCAGCTGTGCCTGACCGGCCGAGAGTCCCGCACTCCCGGATTCCAGCATGGTGTCGAGTCCGAGCGGCAGCGTCGCCAACCATTCATCGAGTTCGAGTCGGTGAATCACTTCGAGGAGGCGATCGTCGGAGACCGACGCGTCGAAGAACGTCAGGTTCTCCCTCACCGTTGCCCTGAATAGCTGCACATCCTGGGTCACCATGGCCACACGTTTGCGGAGCGAAGCAAGGTCGATGTCCCATGTAGGGATTCCGTCGACCTCGACCGCGCCCTCCTGCGGTTCGTAGAGTCGCGTGACGAGTCGTGCGATCGTCGACTTCCCGCTTCCGGTGCGGCCAAGGAGCCCGACGACGCGCCCGGGGGCGATGTCGAAGCTGACCTCGTGGAGGACTGTCTCGTCGCCTGCTTCGTCGTCATAGGTGAAGGTGACGCGATCGAATCGCAGGGCTAGTGGGCCCGGCGGCAGCTCGATCGATTGCCGCTGGGACAACCGCGAAGTGGTGGCGAACATCTCTTCGACGCGCTCGATGGAAGCCCCGGCCTTCTGGAGGTCGATGAGCTGCTCGCGAATCTCCTCGATCGGGCGATGCGCCATTTCGATGTACTGGAACACCAGGTACACAGAGCCGATC
>JAQAZV010000013.1:0-4390 GCA_032127155.1 Acidimicrobiia bacterium | reverse complement strand
TGGTGGTCGCTCGGTTCCGGCGGGCCGAGCGAGATGGGAGTCGAGGTCGCCCCTCGTGATCCGCCCCTCGGGACCCGTCCCCCTCACATCGGCGAGGTCGATACCGGCTTCCTTGGCTCGCTTTCGCACAATCGGGAGTGCCAACGGTCGGTGGAGCGTCGGCGTCGTCGCATACGCCGGCGAGCTTGGGTCAAAGCTGCCAGGACGCGCTTGATCGGGCTCGGGCTTCTCCTCGTTGGTTCCGTCGCCACCGTTCCACGTTTCTCCGGGTTCGCCGATGACGGCGAGCACCGATCCGACGGCGAGGATCGTCCCTTCGCCAGCTCCCTGATGGAGCAGGACACCGGCAACCGGTGCGGGAAGCTCGACCTGGGTCTTGTCCGTTTCCACGGCGACCATTGGCTGATCCGCATCGACGGAGCCTCCAACCTCGACGAACCACTCGATGATCTCAGCTTCGGTCAATCCCTCGCCAATGTCGGGGAGCCGGAAGATGTTCGCCATCAGCGATCCTCGACCGTGGAACGAACAGCCTTCACGATTCGCTCGACCGAGGGGAGGTAGAGGGACTCCCCTCGCTTGAGTGGGAACACAGTGTCCCAACCGGTGACCCGATGGATCGGTGCGAGTAGCGAGTACAGGCATCGCTCGGCGATGACGGCTGCGATCTCGCCTCCGAATCCCCCGGTTCTCGGGGCTTCGTGCACGATGACGGCTCGACCTGTCTTGTGCACGGACTCGGTGATGGTCGTCGTATCGAGGGGTACCAGGGACCGAATGTCGATCAGCTCAACTGACGTCCCCTCGTCGGCGAGGACCTCTGCCGCCGCCCTCGCCTCTTTCGTCATGGCACCCCAGGTGATCACCGTCACGTCGGTGCCCTCGCGCCTGACCGCGGCCTTTCCGATCTCGACGGAATATGGCTCGTCAGGGATGTCTTCCTTGACCGCCCGGTACAGACGTATGGGTTCGAGGAAGACGACGGGATCGGGATCGGCCACAGCGGCAAGGAGGAGCCCCTTGGCGTCGTATGGCGTGCTCGGCGTGACCACCTTGAGACCGGGTGTGTGGGCATAGATCGCCTCCCAGGACTCCGAATGGTGTTCGGCGGCGCCGAACCCTCCTCCGTACGGTATGCGGAGCACCATGGGACAGGTGAATCGGTGGCGACTCCTGTTCCTGATCCGCGCAACGTGATTGACGACCTGGTCGTAGGCAGGCGTCGAGAAGCCCATGAACTGGATCTCGGCGATGGGTCGCATACCGCCGATGGCAAGCCCGAAGGCAGCCCCAACGATCCCGGATTCTGCAACCGGAGTGTCGATGACTCGATCTGGGCCGAATGCGTCGAGGAGCCCATCCGTGATCCGAAACACTCCGCCGTTCGCTGCGACGTCCTCGCCAAGGACGATCACGTCGTCGTCGGCGAGGAGCGCGGCATGGTGCGCGTCGGTGAGGGCCTGTGCGAGGTTCCGTACGGTCATGGTGTCGCCTGCGACTGCTGTTCGTCGAGTTGAAGGGTTGTTTCGGCGAACATCGCTCCGAAGACGTGGGCGGCATCTGGTACGGGAACAGCCTCGGCCGATGCGATCGCTTCGTCAACCGCTGCCGAGGCTTCAGCGATCGTCGCTGCCTCGTCCTCGTCTCCCCAGGCGTCGTGATCCTCGAGGTACGCCTTGACACGGATCAAGGGATCCCGTGAACGGGCTTCCTCCTCCTCGTCCGCTGACCGGTAGCGCGCAGGATCGTCATTCGTCGTGTGGGGTCCGATGCGATACGTCCTGGCCTCGATCAGCGTGGGACCGCCTTCGCTCCTGGCACGATCAACGGCGTCCTTGGTGGCTGCGTACACAGCAAGGAGGTCATTGCCGTCGACGATGACACCCGGCATCCCATATGCGGTCGCCTTCACGGCGATGGTCTCGGAGCGGGTTTGGCGGTGCATCGGCAACGAGATGGCATATCCGTTGTTCTGGCAGAAGAACACCGTTGGCGTCTCGTACACCGCTGCGAAGTTCATCGCCTCGTGAAAGTCTCCCTCGCTGGTCGCTCCGTCACCGAAGTAGGTGATGGCGATGCGGTCCTCGCCTCTCAGCTTCGCTGCCCATGCCAGACCGACGGCGTGGATCATGTGGCCACCGACCGTGATCGACGGCGGAAGCACCGGAACGTCATCGGGTGGCCGTCCTCCGCGTTCGTCACCGGTTCGCCCGAGATACAGCGCGTCCATGGGATAGCCGTGTGCCCACATGGCCGCGGCATCCCGATAGGTCGCAACCATCCAATCGTCGGCCCTGAGGGCAGCAACGGAACCGATCTGCGCGGCTTCCTGCCCTTCGAACGGCGCGTAGGTCGCCAAACGACCCTGCTTCTGGAGCGAGACGCTCTTGTGGTCGTATTGGCGGGAGAACAGCATCTGTGCATAGAGGTCGCGTACGGCCTCGATCGGCAGTGGTGATTCGCCGAGGAGTTCGCCCTGTGGTGTGAGGAGCTGATCCATCGACTCGATCTTAAGTACGATTCGGGTGACCGTCCTCTTCGATCGCCCCGAACCAGAAAGGGCAAGCATGAGCAACGCCGATACCTCGAAGCTCCGAGTCGACCCCCACGATTTCCTCGCGATCTCGGGACTGCTGTCCGATCAGGAGCGGATGATCAGGGACACGGTGCGCGACTGGGTCCGCAACGAGATCTCGCCGAACATCTCGGAGTGGTTCGAGGAGGGTTTCCTCCCCCGCTCGCTCGCCAAGGACATGGGTTCGCTCGGACTGCTCGGGATGCATCTCGAGGGGTATGGATGCGCAGGGACCTCAGCCGTCGAGTACGGCCTTGCCGCCCTCGAGCTGGAAGCCGGGGACACCGGGGTTCGGTCGTTCATGAGCGTCCAGGGATCCCTTGCGATGTTCCCGATCTGGGCATTCGGGAGCGAGGAACAGAAGCAACAGTGGCTCCCAGGCATGGCCGAGGGTGACCTGATCGGGTGTTTCGGCCTCACCGAGCCCGACTCCGGATCCGATGCGGCCAACATGCGCACGACCGCTCGCCTGGAACCCGGAGGAGACTGGGTCCTGAACGGGACGAAGATGTGGATCACGAACGGGGACGTGGCTGATCTTGCTGTCGTGTGGGCACGGGCAGATGACGGCACGATCCGTGGCTTCATCGTGCCAACCGATACGGATGGTTTCACTGCCAACCCGATCAAGCACAAGATGTCGCTGAGGGCATCGAACACGGCCGAACTCGTGCTCGACAATGTGCGCCTCCCTGCGGATGCCATGCTGCCCGGCGTTGCCTCGATGCGTGGTCCGCTGTCATGCCTGTCGGAGGCCAGATACGGGATCCTCTGGGGCGTCATGGGTGCTGCCAGATCTTGCTACGAAGCATCCCTGCAGTACGCCGCAGAGCGTGAGGCCTTCGGTGGCCCGATCTCACGCTTCCAGCTGACACAGCAGCGACTGGTCGAGATGATGGTGCGGGTGCAGAAAGGCACCCTGCTGTCGCTTCATCTCGGACGCCTGAAGGATGACGGTGCGCTCGCCCCGGCCCAGGTGTCCTTCGGGAAGATGGACAACACGAGGGAGGCCATGTGGGTCGCCCGCGAGGCACGCTCGCTGCACGGGGCCAACGGCATCACCCTCGAGTACCCGCCCATCCGCCACATGCTGAACCTCGAGTCCGTCTACACCTATGAAGGCACGAACGAGATACACCAACTCATCATGGGACAGACCCTGACGGGTGAGGCTGCGTTCAGCTGAGGTTCTGTTGAACGCCCAGCCGAGCCCTCCGCTGGCAACGGACCACCATCGAGTGGCTAGCCGGCGGCGCAGACGACCTCGAACTCGGCAACGATCGGCTCGAGCGGCGCCAGATCGGCGTTGTACGCGACTTCCGTGTTGATGAAGTGGATCGTCCCTGAGGCTGTGTTTCCTTCATACGTGAAGGGTTCGACATAGCTCGAGCCGGCCTCGGCGGCCGGCCACGATGTCTCGGGATCGGCCTCGAGATCGAGGGTCTCCCCATTCACTTCCACCTTCATTCCCGCCGTCGTGACCTGCTTGCCATCACCGGTGCCTTCATTCCACAACTCGACGCTGAAGTTGGTGGAAACGTCCTCACCGTGAAGCACGGCGAAGAACCCACCGAAGAGGTCAGGGTTGCAGGTATCCCCCGGGGCGTTGTCCCCGAAGACATACTCGACACCATCGATCGTGACGGTGGCAGCGGTTTCGCCACCTGAGGTGTCGGGCGCCTTCGTCGTTTCGGTGCTGGCTCCCGCTACGGTCGTCGTGGACTCGGAGGACGCTGCGATCGTTGTCGTGGGCGCATCGGTGCCTGAGCTACCGGGGTCATCGGAGGAACCACCACACGATGCAGCGATCAGACC
>JAQAZV010000012.1:0-2657 GCA_032127155.1 Acidimicrobiia bacterium | reverse complement strand
CCTGCGGCGAGTGCGCCGACGAAGAAGAGTCCGGTGTCGCTGCGACGCTTCGGTTCGATAGCGGTCGGCGGTTCGGGGTTCAAGGCGACAGGGGGAGTCGGCGTGGCTGACGTCCATCCGGGGTCGACTCCGTAGTAGCTGTCATAGTCGAACGCCGTCGATTCAACGGTCGGCTCGATGAGATCCATCTCGCCTGTCGGCTCACCTGCGGTGGCCGCGACGGCTGCAGTCGTGGCAGCGCGGTCTTCGGGCTGTGCGGTCGTGTCCATGTCCATGGGGGTGGTGTTTGGTGTATCCATGTCCATTGGAACGCTCGCATCACTGGTTGCGTTCCGCTCGGAGATGAGAGGAATCTGAGAATCCTCGGTGCCCTCGTCGGGTGTATCGTTGCGCATGGTCGTGAGTGTATGAACGGTGAACTCGTAGACGGGAGTGGTCGCTCCCTCGTGTCCGTGTCGGCCGATCCGCTCGACGCCTCCTTTCTCCTTTCGTTCGTCGCCGATCCCACGGCCGGATGCTCCGTGCTGTTCACCGGCACCGTCCGCGATCACTCGCCCGGTCGTGCCGGGGTGACCACACTCGAATATGAGGCATACGCCGGGGTCGTCGAGGGACGGATCAGCGACATCGTCGCCGAGGTCTTCGAACGCTGGGACGTGATCCGGATCGCGGCCGTCCATCGGATCGGCATGTTGGCCGTAGGAGAGCCAGCGGTCATGGTGGCGGTGTCATCGGGTCACCGCGTTGCGGCCTTTCCCGCGGCCCGCTATCTGATCGACGAACTCAAGGCCCGCGCCCCAATTTGGAAGAAGGAACACTGGTCCGGCGGCGCCGAATGGGTGGAAGAGGGAAGTTCTGAGTATTGAGTTCTGAGTTGTGAGTAGTGAGTTATGAGTTGTGAGTTGTGACTTGTGAGTTCTGAGTTATCCGGCACCTCGCACACCGCCAGGTGCTGACTCACAAGTCATAACTCACTTCTGATCTGTCTCCCCACCACCATCTCAGCGGCTTCCCTGACGCCAGGGTTGCGATCGAACGCCGCCCGCGTGATCGCAGGCTCGATCCTTGGGTCATCGAACACGGTGATCGCAGCGATTGCACGTCGTCGCACCTGCGGCGGCGCATCGGCGATCAGGCGGAGCAAGACTTCGACGGCTGCCGGGTCGCCGATGGCACCAAGGGATGCGACGGCAGCTTCCCGCACGGCGCGGTCGGGATCCGACGACGCGATGTCTTCGAGCCACGGAAGGGCACCGGGGTCGCCGAGCTCACCGCTCGCCGTTGCGACAGCTTCGCGAACGATCGACTCAGGGTCGTCCCTGAGTGGTTGAAGGAGGGGTGCCGCGTCGGGGCCACAGACGCCCAGCTTCTCAGCGACGGCGGCACGAATCTCAGGCATGTCGTCCGAGCAGAGCCGTGCGAGGTCGGAAAGACACGACTGCGCGTCCTCGGTACTCAGAGCGGTTGTGGCCATGCGCCTCAGAACGGGATCATCGGAGGTCAGGAAGGCGGGGGGATCCTCGATGAGCGCGACGAGGTCGGTTCGGGATGGCGCCATGGCGGAACGATACCGGTAGCGTCCGGACGTGTTCGGTTTTCACCCTGTGAACCTGGCATTCCGGTTCCTCCTGGAGCTGGCTGCCCTGAGTGGAATGGCGATAGGTGCGTATGCGCTCGGCACCGGAGCGAGCGCATGGCTGCTCGCGGTCGCCATCCCGCTCGTAGCGATGGTGGCGTGGGGTACGTTCAGGGTGCCAGGGGACCCGAGCGCCTCGGGAGAGGCGCCCGTAGCCGTCCCCGGCGTCGTTCGTCTCCTCATCGAACTGGATGTGTTCGCCGCGTCCGTCTTCCTGCTGTGGTTCGCGTCACCAGGCGCCGCAATGCTCCTCGCCGCAGCAGTGGTCATCCACTACGCGCTGTCAGTTGATCGCGTGCGATGGCTCCTCACCGGCAGTGAAGGCTGAGTCTCCTGGCAGACGGGCAGGCGAGGTCGCTCAGGTGCGTTCGAGGAGCATCGCGATTCCCTGTCCGACGCCGATGCACATCGTTGCGAGGGCGTAACGTCCGCGCCTGCGGTCGAGCTCCCGTGCTGCGGTGCCGACGAGGCGGGCCCCCGTCATTCCGAGGGGATGACCGATGGCGATGGCTCCACCGTTCGGGTTCACGTTCTCCGCATCATCGGGGAGACCGAGCTGGCGGAGGCAGGCGAGCGACTGTGAAGCGAAGGCCTCGTTCAGTTCGATGACCGTGAGGTCGTCGAGGCCAAGGCCGGTGCGGTCGAGCAGCTTTCGGGTCGCCGGGACGGGGCCGATCCCCATGATCCTCGGTGCGACGCCAACCGTCGACATCGCGACGATTCGAGCCATGGGCGTTGAGCCGGTCTCTTCGAGGACGCGTTCGCTGACGATGACCGCAGCAGCCGCACCATCGTTGATTCCGGAAGCGTTGCCGGCTGTGATGGTTCCGTCATCGAAGATCGGTCGGAGGCCAGCAAGGGCTTCAAGCGTGGTGTCCGGCCGTGGGTGCTCGTCGATGGCGACGATCGCTGGCTCGCCGCGACGCCTTGGAACATCGACGGGGACGATCTCGCCCGTGAAGAAGCCCGCTTCGGTCGCAACAGCCGTGCGCTGCTGACTCCGGTAGGCGAAGGCATCCTG
>JAQAZV010000011.1:0-2752 GCA_032127155.1 Acidimicrobiia bacterium | reverse complement strand
CAACCACGGGTTCACCCACGTAGCGCACGCGGTCGATCGCCAGAAACGGCTGGTCCTTGATGGCAGCTCCGAACAGCAGGGGGAAATCTCGTCCGGTGACCACCGCCTGCATCCCGGGTGCCGCCGACGCAGCCGACGTGTCGATCGAGACAATGCGGGCATGGGGGTGCGGGCTTCGCAGAACGGCAGCGTGCAACATGCCAGGGAGAACCACATCGACGCCGTAGATGGCACTGCCGGTGACCTTCTCGACGGAGTCCACCCGAGGAGCCCGAGTGCCGACGTATGTCGTCATATGCCTGCTCCCTTGATCTCGGCCATCGCCTCGAGGATCTTGGGGTAAGCCCCGCACCTGCAGAGGATGCCGCCGAGCGCCTTCCTCACGGCCTCAACATCCGGCTGATCGTCCTTCCGGAACAGGGCAGTGGCCGTCAGCACCATGGCAGGGGTGCAGAAGCCACATTGAAATGCTCCGGTCTTGACGAACGCGTGCTGGACGTCGCTGAGTTCACCGTCCGAGGCTAGACCCTCGATCGTCTCGATGTGAACGCCGTCTGCATCCGCTGCCAGCACCAGACACGACGTGATCGCCTCGCCGTCTGCGAGCACCACACAGGTCCCGCACTCACCGACGCCGCATCCCTCCTTCGTTCCGGTCAGCAGCATGTTCTCGCGGAGCACCTCCAGAAGCGTGAGCCTGGCATCGACAACGATCTGGGTTCGCTTGCCGTTGACGGTGAGATCGAGGCTGACCATCAGACCGCCACCTCCACACCGGCAGATCGGACGGCACCCCGGAGTGCTCGCAGCGTCAACACCCGCGCCAGCGTCGTACGGTACGACGCACTCGCCCGCATGTCGCTGATCGGTTTCGTCTCCCCGGCTGCTGACGTGGCGACAGCAGCAAGCACTGCCTCGGTTGGCATCTCATCTCGAAGCATCGCTTCGGTGGCGAACGCCCGAAACGGCGTCGGCCCCAGCGAGGCCAGGGCGATTCGACAGTCGAGGATCTCACCGCCGTCGCCGATGACAACACTTGCCGACACGCCGGCGAGCGCGATATCGGTCCCGCTGCCTCGTTTGCCGAGCTTCACGTGCGCCGAGCCGAAACCGGGCGGTGGTTGCGGCAAGGTGAAGAAGGTGATGATGTCGGACGGGGCCAGAGACGTGGCGCCGGGCCCGATGTACAAGTCTTCGACAAGTTCGTCTCTGTCTCCATCAACGCCTACGACGGCGGCACGGGCCTCGTGAACGATGAGGGCCGGTCCGAGGTCCGATGCCGGCGATGCGCGCCCGACGTTGCCGCCGATGGTGGCCAGAGCCCGGACGGGGGGTGATGCCAGAATCGAGGCCGCTTGTGCAAGCGCCGGGTGACGCTGCTGAACGAGAAGGGACGCCTCGACGGCGGTCACTTTCGTGAGTGCACCAATTCGAGTCCCACCCGCATCATCCTCAACGCCGATGAGACCGGGAATTCGCTTGAGGTTGACAACCGTGGATGGTCTCATGCGCCCCGTCTTCATGTCCACGACCAGGTCGGTCCCTCCCGCGAGGACCCGGGCCCCACCACCAGCCTTGGCGAGGATCTGAACCGCCTCATCGAGGGAGGTCGGTTCGTAGTAATCGAATTCACGGAGTCGCTTCAAACTCCGCCCCTCCTGTCGATCAGTGTCATTTCTGCTGCAGCAACTCGAGCGTCACGCCGTCGGGAGTCTCTACGAAGGCGATGGTGAACCCGCCTGCCCCCGGCCGTGGCCCGTCGACCATCAGTCCCTGCGCTCGAAACCGAGCCAGGTCCGCATCGAGGTCTGCGGTGAGGATGCCGATGTGCTCCAATCCCAGATAGGGGATGGCCGGGGGATCATCGATCGCCTCATCCTCCCCGGGACCGGGTGTGGTGAAATTGAGTCGGACCCCATCGAACTCGACCGGCGTGAACAGCATCGTCCCGAACTGGATCTCGGGAAGCCGCGTTCCGCCGAACATGTCGAGCCACCACTCGGCGCTCGCTTCCGGGTCTCTCGACTTGATGTGAATGTGATGGAGGGCGTGTGCCATGTTGCTCCTTCGGTCTCGTCATCCCCTGCGTACTCTCGTGACGTGATGACGGTGGCTGCACTACCACCATCATGCCGCTCTCCAACCCTTCGAACTCGGTCACCGACCATCGGTTGTCAGCCGCAACGTTAGCCAGACCGGTCGGGCCTCTCGCAAGCGGATCCCCAGAAGCGGGTACAGCGAACTCGCTCCTGCGGTGGCTGCGCTGGAGTAGTGCGAACCCATTCCTCGCTGGTTTGACGGGGCCCCAACGGAAAACATATAATCGATTATCTATGAACGATAGTTCTGCGGTAACCGCCGCGACGCATCACCATGCGATGGTGGCATTGGGTTGCGAGCCCCCGTCGAGACACTTTGTCGAAGGTGTGTCGGTCCCTAGGCTGTCATCGTCCCTTGGGGCGACGACACCAAGTGGACCGGGAGAGACCGAGGTCTGATGGACATCTTCTCTGACTCAATCGTCATCGGCCTGACGGAGCAGGCGCCCCTCATTCTTGCCGCCATGGGCTTCGCTCTTCTCTACCGCCTGACGGGTCTCATCAACGTGGCGTACTCCGAGACGATCACCCTCGGCGCGTACATGGGGATGTGGCTCAACACGACGTTCGATCTCGACTTCTACACCATCCTGATCCCGACCGGGATCGCCGCCGGGCTGATCAGCGTCGCCACGTACTTCGCCGTCTTCCGG
>JAQAZV010000010.1:0-4341 GCA_032127155.1 Acidimicrobiia bacterium | reverse complement strand
GATGCGCTCGTGTCGGTGCGTGGCCAGATCATCGTCGTCGTGTTCGTGACAGCCGTACTGACCATGGCCCAGATCGAGGATGTGGTTCGTCGTTGGACCGTGTCCGTCGCGTTCGTCACGGTGGCCATGGCGACGGCACTGGCGGTCCTCGTCCAGTGGACATCGGCCTCCGCGCTCGCTCGGCTCAGGGTCGAGCAGTCAGCTGTCGAGGAAGGGGACCCCCCGACGCCGGCGATGGTTCGGTTGCCGTGGCTGACCAGCGAAGTTCCACTCCGGCGCGTGGTCATCGGCACGATCCTCGGCCTCGCCCTGATCCAAGTGGTTCTCGTTGGAGCCTTCGGATTTCCCATTGGGCTCGGATTCCTCATCCCGACAGCGATCATCGCCATCGTCTGGATGTTTGGGATACCGCTGCCACAGGCGCCATTCACGCGAGGGGACCGCACAATCGAGAAGGCGATCGAGCGCTGGTTCCCCAGGATCCTCGGCGCAGCGATCTACGTCGTGGTCGGCATTGTCGTCATTCGGGCTGCGACCACCCAGCTGGTGTTCGCGCGTCACGTGGATGCCTGGTTGATCTTCGGGCTCATTCCCCTGTTCCTTGGTGTGTACCGCATCCAGACGAAGACATGGTCGCGTATGGGCGGACTCGAGTTGATCGTCATCACCGGAATCTCCGTGTTCGGTGTCGTGCTCTGGATCACGACATCCGATCCTGAGCTTTCCTCCGTGGCGCTGGCGTTCCTCGGTCTGGTGATCACGTATGGGTCGATGCCGTTCTACTTCTCGTACGACCCAGACTCGTTGCCGAGTCGGTTTGCCAGGACGCGGTTGCCGTGGCTCAGGACGCAGCCGCTGATCGTCGCGGGGGGTGCGGTTGCGGTGATCACGGCGATAGCGATCGTCGCCTTCCCGTTGCGTGTGCCATCTCGCATTGGGACGGTTTCTGTCGTGCTTCTCGGGGCGATGCTGATCGCCGGATTCGCTGCGCTCGCCGTTGCCTACTCGGAGACCACTCGTCCCCCGCGAATCATCGCTGCCTTTGGCCTGAAGAGAACGCCGGTCTTCGTGTTCATGTTGCTGTGGATCTCGCTCGTCGGTATCGCCACCATCGGCGAGAGCAATGACATTCCTGTGGTGGCACGCCAAGGGGAAACGGAGCCAGGGCAGGTCACGATCGATGCCGTCTTCGACCGCTGGGTCGATCGGAACGTGTCTGATCCATCGAGTGGTCAGGCGATCCCGATGGTGTTCGTCGCCAGTTCGGGTGGTGGGATCAGAGCGGCAGCCTGGTCGTCGTATGTGCTCGATTGCCTGTTCGTCGGATCGGTCAATGCTGATATTTGCCATCCGAGCATTGGTGGGCCCGGCCAGATCGCGGCGATGTCCGGAGTGTCGGGTGGCAGTCTCGGACTTGCGGCGTGGTCGGCATCGGTGGTTGATCTGGACGCAACGATGGCGTCCGAGGACTGGGTGGAGGAGAGGCTCGGGGACGACTATCTGGCCGGAGCCATGGGGTGGATGCTCCTCGTTGACACGCCGCGAAGCTTCGTTGGTTTCGGTCCCGGCATCAGGGACCGGGCTGAGATCATGGCGTTGACGTGGGAGGCGTCGTGGGATGTCGATGGACGCAACCTGTTGGCGCAGGGGATGTTCGAGACCTGGGATCGCCATCCATGGCTGCCGCTGATGATCTTCAATGGCACCAGCGTCAATGATCCTTGCCGCTTCAACGTATCGGTGCTTTCTGCAACCGCCCACACACTCGGAGACACGTGCACGTCCCTTTCGATCTTCGAGGGGCGCACCGAGCCGGTGAAGGATGCGGCGATGCTTGCCGCCACCAAGGATCTCGCCGACTACCTCTGTCCCGACCAGGACGTGAAGGTGTCGACGGCGGTGCTGATGTCAGCTCGGTTCCCCGTGATCACCCCGTCGGCCCGCATCGGGGGAGCGCTTGGGGACTGTTCAGCACCGGCGAATTCTGCCTACGTGGTTGACGGCGGATACAGCGAGGGGAGCGGCGCTGGAACCGTCACGGAGTTGTATCAGCGTCTCGATGCACGTATCGAAGCATTCAACGCGACCCACGATGCGTGTGTTGTGCCGTTCCTCATCCAGATCGACAACGGTTACGAGAACCCACGGTCTGCCCCCATTGGTACCTCTCCCGTTGAACTCCTCCTTCCGATCCGAACACTCCTGGCAAGCCAATTCGGTCGAATGGCGAATGCAAGGGAACAAGCAGCGATCGAGTTCGATCGACCCCTCGATATCGGTGGCGCACCCGTCACGATTCGGGACGTGTTCGGAAGCCCCATCAACAGCCGATATGCACGAATCACGACGCGTGCCCACCCAGGGGTGCAGGCTCCGCTCGGATGGACGCTCTCGGTTGCCTCGTTCGATGACCTGCGGTCGCAGCTGACCATCGACGAGAATCAAGACGAACTCGACGAGATTCAGCAATGGCTCACCCAGGATCTGACCTGCACGAGGGAGAAATGACCCAGGCACTCCCGTTCACGGGCGACAATCCCCTGATGACGGATAGACCGGCATGAAGAAGTACCTGGCGTTCACACGCAGGATTGCCGAGGCGACGCCAGAGGACCGGAACCGGGTGGTCGACACGGTGCGGGCAGGCGCAATCCTCGTCGTTGTCTTCGGTCACTGGCTTGCTGCGTCGATCTGGCTCAAGCCGGACGGTGAGATTGCCCTCTTGAACTCGCTCGAGTGGATCCCGTACTCGGGTTGGGTGACGTGGATCGTCCAGGTGATGCCGATCTTCTTCCTCGTTGGTGGCTACTCGAACGGCAGGGCGCTGGCCTCGAAGGTCGACTCGTTCGACTACGGGGATTGGGTGACACGGCGCGTGCGGCGACTGTTCACACCGGTGATCCCCCTCCTCGTGGTGTGGACCCTGCTGATCGTGGTCCTCGGTCCGTTCCTTCCCTCGGATGTCGTCCGTGCCGGGGCCATGTCGGCGACGGTGCCCGTGTGGTTCATCGCTGTATACGTCGCCATCACAGCCGTGGCACCGGCTGCGCATCGGTGGTGGCGGACTGCGGGGCTGTGGTCCGTCGGGATCCTCGGTCTGTCGGCCATCATCGTGGACTACCTGCGGTTCGCCATCGAGATCCCGGCTGTCGGCTGGGTGAACTTCCTCTTCGTGTGGGCCATGGTCCACCAGCTCGGATTCTGGTGGGCGTCCCGTGAACGAGACGGTCGGCCGATCACTGTCGTCGAGGGTCTCGGGTTCGCCGTTGGTTCGATGGGTGTACTCGTAGCCGTGACGTGGGCCGGTTGGTACCCGGTCGCCATGGTTGGTGTGCCGGGAGCCGAGGTGACGAACATGACGCCTCCGACATTTGCCATAGCCCTGCTCGGGTTCTTCCAAGCAGGCGTGATCTGGGCCGCAGCCGGCCCAATCGGCAGATTCGCACAACGACCGCGTGCGTGGCACGGGGTGGTGGCGGTGTCTGCGGTGATGATGACGATCTACCTGTGGCACCTCACGGCGATGACGCTCGTCGCCTCGGTGTTCCTCTTCGCTTTCAACGGGGAAGCCTTCCGCATCGAACCTGGAACCGCTGAGTGGTGGCTGACCCGACCCCTGTGGCTTGCATCGCTGATGCTGGTCACCTTCGCCCTGGTGGCGATCTTCGCGAGGTTCGAGTGGCGCGTGCGCGACACTCCGCCGCCGGCACGCACGGGCTATGTGATCGCCGGCGTTCTCTTGATTGCCGGTGCTGCGGCCGCTGTCGCCTACTTCGGCCTTGCGGCGGCGGACGCCACGATCAACTGGATCATCCCGATATCCGCGGTGGTCGGCGCGGCGATCATGGGTGCCTATCCCGCCCGCCGCAAGCATCGTGACGCGTCCGTTGCGGAGGAAGTCGAAGAGGAAGCCGATCTTCTCTAGAGCACGTGGACGACGAAGGTCGCCGCGAGGATCGCCATGCTGTTCGCGGCCACATGAACGAGTATCGGAGCGAGGATGCTGCCCCCATAGAGTCGTACCCACACGAACCACATCCCGATCGCGAACGTCGACACCACGGCACCGACCACCGGAGCCCAGTTGCCTCCCAATGCAGCGCCGATCGGGTTCGTCTGGATGGCATCGAGGGTGGGGAGCACGTGCCAAAGGCCGAACAGCAGCGATGACCACACCGCTGCGGACAGGGCCGACACCCGGCGGGCGAGCATCCCGAAGATGACACCTCGGAACAGGACCTCCTCATAGAGCGCGGTGCCCAGGGGAACGCGGAAGAGAGCGTGGTACAGGGAAAGGCCGATGGACCCTTCAACGATGCGTTCATCCCGGAACGCATCCCT
>JAQAZV010000009.1:0-3997 GCA_032127155.1 Acidimicrobiia bacterium | reverse complement strand
CGGACCCTCGCCGACTTCGTCAGAAGCATCGCGGTGAACACACTGATGATCCTCGTTGGCCTCCTGATCGGTTTCCGTCCGGCGACTGTCCAGGGCCTGCTTGTCGGGCTGCTGCTTGCCCTGTTCTTCGGATACTCGATGTCATGGGTGTTCGCGGTGATTGGTCTCGTCGGTCGGACTCCTGAGGCTGCCCAATCCGCGAGCTTCCTGCTGGTGTTTCCCTTTGTGTTCGCAAGCTCGGTGTTCGTGCCCGTGGAGACGATGCCGAGCTGGCTCCAGGTGTTTGCGGAGAACCAGCCGGTTTCCGTGATTGCGACCACCGTTCGTGGACTCACCCTCGGTGTCGAGGCACTTCCGAGCGGCAAGACATTGACAGGTATGGTCCTGCTCTCGATCGTCTGGATCGTGGGCATCTTTGCGGTCGCCGCGCCCTTGGGGGTGCGCTACTACCGCCGCATCTTCAGCTGATCCGTCTCACCTGATGGGCGTTCAGGACGATCTCAGTGTGGATGATCGAATGGCTGGTTGTCACTGATCCGCCGCAAACGGCTCGGCCAATCGATCCCGTGTGATGGTGACCGTCACGCCGAGGTCGTGGCGTGAGCCTCCGTGGTAGACGCCTCTGAGCGGCATCACGTCGTCGTAGTCGCGCCCGTGGCCGATCTTCACATGGAGTTCCCCGATGGGTTGGGGGTTGGTGGGATCGAGCTGCCACCAGCCGTGGCCGGGGATGAATGCCTCGACCCAAGCATGTGTCTGGACCTCGAGCTCGGCAACATCCGGTTGGACGGCATTGTCCTGGTTGGACGCATAGAGGTATCCGGACACATAGCGCGCTGGTATCCCGACGCTCCGATACATCGCAATGGCCAGATGGGCGAAGTCCTGGCAAACGCCTTGGCCGTGATGGAGGACGTCGGTGACGTCGACGCCGACGTCTGTGGTCCCTGGGCGGTACGCGAGGTGATCGGTCACCGCATCGCACACGGTCTGCACCGCAAATACGGCGTCACTGGTCCCCGCGATCGCTTTCCGTCCCATGTCGGCGATGGCGTCGTCCCATCGTGTGTGGGGTGAGGGCGCGAGATAGGTGACGAAGTCGGGCCTCAACGCGTCGAACTCATTGAGGTCCGCAACGCTGTCTGGTTTGGGTGGGGGAGTGGTGTCGACGATGCTCGTTGCCCTGACAGACAGGACATCGTGCGGCTCGCGGACTCCGAATTCATCGACCCTGGTTCCCCAATAGTCCACGTAGGAAAAGATCTTTGCATTGGGCGTGGTGTCGACGACGTAGCTGACCACCGTCTGGTGGGGGGTGACCTGCGGGCATGCCCGAAGCAGGTTGTGTGATTCCCGTGCGGGTTCCGAGTATCGGAATTCGTTGAGGTAGCGGATCTCGAGGTGCATCAGACCGACTGAACCGTGTGGAGTTGGAGGTCAGCGCCCGAGCGGAAGAAGTACAGGTCGACCTGATCGGCAACCTGGTAGATCTCCGTTTGGAGTTCCTCGAGGAACGAATCGAGGCCCTCACCAGCGATCGAAGAAACGTCGCAGTATTCAGCCCGTGCCCTGACCCGTCCAATGGCCCGTCCCACATCCGTCTGGAGCCCATCGGCGGTCAGACGTTCCAGCTGTTGCTCGACCTGGCGGAGGCAGTACAGGACGCTGCGCGGGAAGGCGGGATCGAGGAGGAGGAACTCGAGGACCCGTGTCGGATCAAGCGACGCATCGTGTGACTTGAGGTATGCCTCATATGCGGATACCGACTTGAGGACGGAGACCCACGCGTGGAATCCCATCCGTTCGCCGGTGTTCACGAGGCGGGCATACCTGATGGCGAGCAGCCGGCAGGTCATCTCCGCGCGCTCGAGCATCAGTCCGAGGACGATGAACCGGTATCCCTCATCCCTTGGCATCGTCTGGGCCGCGACGCCGTTGATCAGCTGGCAGCGGCTCTTGATGTCGCCGAGGAGGGCGTATGCCCGTTGCTCGACGCCGAGGGTCAGGTCCGCAGCGGCAAGTTCGAGGTAGAAGACGTTGATTGCCTCCCACAGCTCGGTGGAAATGCGGTCCCTGAGGCCGCGAGCATTGTCCCTGGCCCTGGCAACCGACGACAGGATGGATCCGGGGTTGTCCCTGTCGGTGACCAAGTATCCACTGACCGTGGGGCGATCGAGTGTTCCTTCAAAGACCTGGTCGAGGTACAGGATCTCGACCAGCTCCCTCCATGCTGTCGCCTCGACCGCGGGCGGGGACTCGAGGAGGTGGTGGAAGGTCACATCCAGCATGCGCGCCGTGTCTTCCGCCCGTTCGACGTAGCGGCCGAGCCAGTAGAGGTCCTCAGCGTGGCGAGACAGCACGGGTGCCCTCCGTTGGTGTCGATGACAGTTCGCCTTCTGCCGGGGCATCGTCAACGACCCACGTGTCCTTGGAGCCACCGCCCTGGGATGAGTTGACGATCAATGAACCTTCGCGAAGGGCGACTCGCGTCAGCCCCCCTGGAATCACCTCGATCGTTTCGCCGCTGATGACGAATGGCCGCAGATCGATGTGCCGAGGAGAGAGCGCGCCGTCTATGAACGTCGGGTGTGTCGAGAGTTGGACCACTTCCTGGGCAACATACCCCCGCGGGTTGTCCCTGATGGCGTCGGCGGTTGCAGCGAGGGTCTCATCGTCGGCGTGCGGACCGATGACGATGCCGTAGCCCCCAGCTTCCGCAACGGGCTTGATGACGAGCTGGTCCATGCGTTCGAGGATGACCTCTCGTTGATCGGGCTCCCAGCACAGGTAGGTGGCGACGTTGGGAAGGATGGGTTCCTCCCCGGTGAAGTAACGGATCAGTGCAGGGACGAATGGGTAGACGCCCTTGTCATCGGCTGCGCCGTTTCCGATGGCATTGGCGATGGTCACATTGCCTGCCCTGGCGGCCCCGGCCAATCCGGGCACGCCGAGAAGGCTGTCCTGGCGGAACACGAGGGGGTCGAGGAACTCGTCCCCGATCCGTCGATAGACGACGTCCACCCTGTCGAGGCCCCTGGTCGTCCGCATGTACACGCGGTGATCGTCCACAAGCAGGTCCCGTCCCTCGACGAGTTCGACACCCATCTGGCGAGCGAGGAACGCATGTTCGAAGTATGCGGAATTGGCGACACCGGGGGTGAGGACGACAACTGTTGGATCTGCAGATGCCGAGTACGGGGCTGCCGAGCGCAGCGCCCGAAGCAGCGACGATCCGTAGTGGTTGACCGGTCGGATCGAGTGACGGGCAAATGCCACGGGGAGGACCCGCGTCATCGCAACCCGGTTCTCGAGAACATACGAGATTCCGCTCGGCACCCGCAGGTTGTCCTCGAGGACTCGGTACGTGCCTTCGCCGTCCCGCACGATGTCTACGCCGGAAACGACGCACCTGGCTCCGGCTGGCACACCGATTCCGTGAGCCTCTCGAACGTATCCGTCAGCGGTCTCGACCACCCAACGCGGGATGATGCCGTCGTGGATCGCCGACTGTTCCCCGACGTACAGATCTTCGAGGAAGAGGTTGAGGGTGCGGACCCGCTGGATGAGCCCAGCCTCGATGTGCGCCCACTCGCCGGCAGGCACGATGCGAGGCACCAGATCCATCGGCCACGTCCGCTCGAGGCCTTCCTCATGACCGGTGACCGCAAAGGTGATCCCGAGGGTCCGGAAGATGGATTCGAGCATGGCAAACCGCTCGGTCAACTCCGCCGGTCCGAGACCCGTCAAGCGATCCATCAGCTGCTGGTAGTGCGGGCGAACGCCGTCTGGGCCGTGGATCTCGTCGAACTGCAGCATCCTCGCAGTGTATCCCGCCGCCTCCTGCCATCCGAGGCCCCGGCAGGGAGCGGCGACTGCATCGGGCCCGTCCGGTCGTCCGTCACTCGGAGGCGTCAGCCGGCGAAGCAGCCGTAGGAGGAATTCACGATGACGAGATCTCTGAGGCCAACGATGCCGCTCGCTGACTGGGCTGCAGCGC
>JAQAZV010000008.1:0-18081 GCA_032127155.1 Acidimicrobiia bacterium | reverse complement strand
TGACCCTCAAGGAAGCCGAGGCAGCTACCGGGATTCCGTCGAACACCCTGCGAAAATGGGTGCGCAAGTCCTCACTCCCCTCATACCTCGAGTCCGACGGCGAACTCGCGATACGAATGGTCGACCTCGATGCGGTGATCGCCCGCGCCAACGAACTCGGTCGGGACGTTGCCCCGGTCGATGTCGACCCGGTACCCGAGGCACTTCCCCACGCCCCGATACCACCCAACGATCCTGAAGCGACGGTGGCTGACGTCGCCCAACCGACAGCGTCGGATGGTGCAACTCCGGGGACGATGATCGTCCCGATCGACGCCTGGAACAAGATGCTCCAGCAGCTCGGGAACCTCCACGACGCCGGCCAGCAACTCGCCGAGGCACGGGAAAGGGCTGCCAAGGCAGAAACCGAGACCGTGTTCCTCCGCGAGCGGCTTGCCGAGCTCAGGTCGGAGCCGATCCCCCAGCCGCGACCAATGGCTGATGCCGTGGCTTTGGTTCCCCAGGACGTAGGCGAGATCGCCGTTGAAGCCGTCGACGACCTCCCGATGGACGACGGATCGAAGCCCACGACGACCTATTGGCGGTACCTCACGAGCGGCTGGCGCGCGCGTACCCGCCGTGACGAAAGCTGATCTTCACCGTCGATCACCGGAGCACTAGTCACCCCGCTCCTCGATGATTGTGCCTGTTCGGCTCGCCCTCCTCCTCATAGGCTGCGCCGCATGGAAGGTTCAATACGGAAAGTACGCCTGTTCACCATCGTCGTCAGCGCGGCACTCCTCGCCCTCGTTCCAGCGATGGCGGGTGCCAGCGAGCGGTCCACCCTCGACCTCTCGTCCTGGACACCCGTGACCGAGGGAGCGGTGATCGTGGGAGGTACCCGTACCGTCACCGTGACGAACTACCTGACCGAGCCTGTCGACGGCATCGTCTTCGACCTGGGTGAGGCACCCTGTGCCTGTTCGATAGCGTCTGCCACTGCCTCACAAGGTTCAGCATCAGGGTCTGCCTGGTCGATTGGTCAGCTCGATGCCGGGGAGAAGGCCGAGCTCACCATCACGTACACCAGGATCGAAGCGGCGACGGTACCTGCAGGAGCTCAGAGCACGCGGGGAGCCGCACTTCTGACGCTCATGGTTGTGGCTGGCTCACTGTGCATGGTGGTTCTGGGCAGGAACCGCACCATCGTCGCCAGGGCTGCGTGAGGATCTGGCGGCAGAGGCCATCCGGTATCCGAACCAGAGGAGCGTGCTCCCCACAACGAGGGACACGGTCAGCACCGCGGATTCACCGAGCGCCGTGAGCGATCCACCGAGTGCTGGCGCGACGACACCCAGCACGATCAGCACGTTGCCGCGCGCCAGTCTTCGGTTTGTTGACCACACTCTCACCACGGTCACTGACGCAAGCCCGATCACCACGATCGACCCGACGGCCCCCGAAATGGCGGCAAACCAACGCGGACCGGGCAGCGTCAGGGCATCGATCGCGAACGTGAAGTCGAAGACCTCGCTGCCTTCCGGGACGGTCGCTGTCGGGAGGTTCGCCTTGAGCGGGGCGAAGAAGGTGGCGAAGAAGCCGAGGACGACCCATAGCGTCACAAGCCTCGTGGCGACCCTTCCCGCGCGTTCATTCGCAAGCGCAATCGAGCCTGCGGCCAGAAGCGGAATGTTGGCGATGGCCCCAAAGAAGTAGAAGCTCCTGAAGCTGAACGTCGTCCAGCCAAAGGCCAGTCCGAAGGCCAGCGCCCAGGAAGCAACGGCATAGGCCGCGAAGGCCATGGACCAGACCTCGGCATGAAGCCGGGGTCGCTTCCTCCATGACACGAAGAGCTCGACCGCGAAACCTGTCGCGACGAGGGACGCCACAACCGCAAGGAATGCTTCCACGCGGCGAGGCTACCGCACCGGCAGATATGGAGAGCGACGGGCAGTGTTCGCCCAACGCCTAGTGTTGCGCGGTGCCGGAGAATGCCTTCACCACCTCTGACCTCGGCCACGCCTACGGAAGCGTCGCCGCGCTCCATTCGCTCGACGTCGCGGTCCCGGAGGGACGGGTCGGCCTCGTCGGAGCGAACGGCGCTGGCAAGTCGACCCTCATCAAGATCCTGCTCGGGATCCTGACGCCGACGACAGGGACCGCCACCGTCCTCGGGATGGACACCCGCAGCGACATGATCGACATCCGGAGCCTCGTCGGATACATGCCGGAAGGTCCGTGCCTTCCGCTCGACCAGACTGCGGCGGACTTCCTCGTGTACGCCGCAGGCACCGCTGGCCTACCACCGAAGGCAGCTCGGCAACGGGCATCCGATGTCCTCACACTTGTCGGGCTCGATGAGGAGAGATTCCGCTACCTCGGGGATTTCTCCACGGGCATGAAACAGCGCGCAAAACTCGCACAAGCCATCGTCCACGACCCGAAGCTCGTCTTCCTCGATGAGCCGACTGCCGGACTCGATCCCAGTGGCCGCGAGGAAATGCTCGACCTGATCGCACGGCTCGGGACGTTCGGGATCGACGTCGTCGTCTCCTCGCATGTCCTCAGGGACATCGAACGAACCTGTGACTGGGTGGTCATGCTCGATGAGGGCACCCTCTTGGACTCGGCGCCCCTCGGCGCGGTTGCAGCAGAAGGTGCGGTCCGCCTCGAGGTGAACGGATCGCCCGATGCGATGCTGGCAGAGCTCAGCCGAACCGGTGCATCGATCACTGCCGACGGTCGTCGCCTCATCGTTGCCCATCCCTCCGCTGACGTCTTCGACATCATCAGGGATGCCGCAGTCGCCTCTGGTTCGAGCATCCGCAGGCTCGACTCGGGAGGCGCCACGCTCGAGGAGATGTTCCTCACGAAGGGTGCCAGAACATGACGGAATCCACAGGCGCCGTCTACGACCTCGGATACACCCCCTATGACGGGGAGCGGCGTGGCAGGAAAGGCGCCAGAGCGACGGTGTTCGCCGACGGCATACGGAGGGTCCTCGGTATCCGTAGGAAGGGACGGCGAAAGATCCTCCCATGGGCCCTCCTCGCAATCGCCATCGTTCCGCCGATCGCATTCGTCGGTATCTCATTCTTCATCCCCGTCGATGTGGGCGCCACCTTCGACGCCAACCTCCAACATGCCCAGTTCTTCTCCCTCGGTGGAACGATCGCCATGCTGTTCACCGCTCTTGCCGCTCCGGAGCTCCTGATTCCCGACCGCAAGGACGGCGTCCTCTCGATGCTGTCGTCCCGTCCCCTGACCTCGACGGACTACCTCGCATCACGATTCGCCAGCCTCATTGCGATCGTTCTCGGATTTCTCCTCGCGCCACAGCTCGTGCTCTATGTGGGTCAGGCAGGAACCCACCCGGACGGGGTGCTCAGGGGGTTCATCGATGGGGCGGACGCCCTTCCCAGGGTGCTGGCTGTGGCCGCCATCTACACGTTGGCCTTCGTGCCCCTCGGTTTCGTGATCGCAAGCCTCTCGAATCGCAAGGCGGTCGCAACGAGCATCTACCTCGCCACCATGATCGGACTGACGGCGTTTGCAGAAGCCATCGTCCAGAACGCGACCTTCATCGGTAGTCGCTGGATCGCATTGATCACGCCCATCAATACCGCTGACGCAGCGAACGCATGGATCTTCGGGCAGTCCAATCCGGGGTCGCTCCTCGATGCAGCCGACATCCATCCCGGCTTCGGGGTGGCAGCCCTCATCGTCATCGGCCTGGCCGCAACGAGCTTCTCGATCATCCGATATCGGAGGCTCATGTGACGACCGATCCCGCCTTCGTTGCCGACCCGACGATCGAGGTCAAGGTCGTGTCCAAGTGGTTCGGCCAGAAGGTCGCCGTGTCGAATCTCTCGTGTTCCTTCGGGCGTGGTGTCACCGGCCTCCTCGGCCCCAACGGAGCAGGGAAGACGACCCTCTTGCGCATGATTGCGGGACTGACCGATGTGTCTGATGGCGCTGTGTCGATCCTCGGTCAGGATCCGCGCAAGCACCACAGCGTCTACCAGTCAGTTTCCCTCGTCCCTGATGAGGACTCGGTATATGAGGACATGAACGGCAGACGCTTCGTTCGATATGCCGCTCAACTTGCCGGAACCGATTCGAGCGCGGCGGCTGTGAACGAGGCCATCGATCTCGTCGACATGCAGGCGGCCGCGGACCGGAGCGTCGGTGGCTACTCCAAGGGCATGCGACAGCGCATCAAGGTGGCGGCTGCCCTGGTCACGCATCCTGAGGTTCTCATCCTCGATGAGCCCCTCAACGGCACCGATCCCGTCCAGCGGGCACACCTCATCGACCTCTTCCATCGGCTCGGCGCCGAGGGCAAGACGGTGATCGTTTCCTCCCACGTACTCGAGGAGGTCGAACGCGTCTCGAATCGTGTGGTTGCGATCGTGGATGGTCGCCTCGCAGCGGCAGGCTCCGTCGAAGCGATACGCGCCGCCATGAACGACAAGCCCTACGTCGTTCGCATCGGCACGAACCGTCCCAGGGAGCTTGGTGCCGCCCTGTTTGCGACGAGCACCGTATCGAGCATCGAAGCGAGCGACGAGGCGATCGTTGTGCGCACCGCCGACATCGAGGGTCTCGGAAGGGCTGCACCGGGAGCCGCCGCGAAGCTCGGGGCTCGGGTCAACGCCTTCCAGCCGCAGGACGAATCCCTCGAATCCGTGTTTCGATATCTCGTGGAACGCCGATGAGCCAGATTGCTGCGTTGTTCACGGTCTCATTCGGTCAGGCACTCCCTCGCCGCCGATCGATCATGCTCGCCCTCCTCGAACTCGCACCCGCGGCCATCTACGTGTTCGCTACCAGCAGCAGAACGTCGGAGGCGGCGTTCCAGGGAGTCGTCGAGATCGGCACGTCGACCTTCCTCGCCCTCGTGCTTCCGGTCGTGGCGATCGTCGTGTCCGCTGGCGCACTCGGGAACGAGCGTCGCGATATGACGTTGAGCTTCATCGCCTTGCGGCCGCTCCCGCGCTCGGTCATCGCCACCACCAAGGTGCTCGCCGCGATCAGCGCGGCGTTTGCCTTGAACGCGATCGGTGCATTGGCCCTCGGCCTCACACACCTCGTGCGCTTTGGCGGAGTGTCGGTGGTCGCTGGGATGCTCTGCGCTGCGCTTGTCGCCACCGTTGCGTACGCCGCGGTGTTCGTACCGCTCGGTTTCCTGACGGACCGTGCCGTCATCATCGGAATGGCGTATCTCCTGGTGTTCGAGAACGGGGTCATCTTCGCCCTCTCCGGCCTCGCACTCCTTTCGCCGTGGCGGCTCGGTGCAGGCGTCCTGGGCGGAATGGTCGACGGGGCCTCGATATACCTGATTGACGCAGTGGGAACGACGACCCTCCCACGCGCACTCCTCACAGCGGCCGTGTACTTCGTTCTCGGAGTGCTGCTCTCGACGTGGCTCCTGCGACAGCGAGATCTCGCTTGAACGTACAGGGCTGGCGGCGGGTGCGCGATTAGCGTTACGGCGTGACGTCCTTCCTCGACCGCCTCCGGCGCGGCGATATCGGCGCCGCGGCCATCATTGTCGCCGCAGGCATCCTCATCTCCCGTTTCCTCGGAATCATTCGGGACATGGTTTTCGCTGGCATGCTCGGTGCCGACGGCGTCACCGACCAGTACGTCGCCGCGTTCCGCATCCCTGACTTTGCCAACTATCTCCTCGCCGGCGGATTCCTGACGATCACGTTCATCCCCATCTTCGCCCGTTACATGGCCTCGGACGATGAGGACGAGGCATGGATGGGCTTCACCGCAATCCTCCGATGGTTGGCGATCGCCATCACCATCATCATCGTCGCGGCATGGCTCGTGACGCCATGGGTCATCACCACCCTCTACCCGGATTTCACCCCTGAGCAGATCACGGGGACGATCACCCTGACACGGGTGATACTCCCTGCGCAGTTCGCCTTTGTCGTGGGTGCATTGTTCACGGCGGTGCAGTACGCAAAGGGCGTCTTCACCATTCCGACCCTCGCACCGATCATCTACAACGCCGCGATCATCCTCGGCGGTGTCCTCTGGGCCGCCTTCACGGGGGAACCGGACCCGGCAGGGTTCATCTGGGGTGCACTCGCAGGAGCCTTCGTCGGAAACCTGCTCCTCCAGGTGTGGGGAGCCCGGCGCGTCGGGATGCGACTCGAGCCGAAGGCCTCGTGGACACACCCTGCGGTCCGTGCCTACGTCCTCATCGCCCTCCCGCTGATGATTGGACAGTCGATCGTGGCCCTCGACGAGGTCTTCATGTCGGTCTTCGGGGCGATGACAGGAGAGGGAGCCCAGACCGTACTCCAGTACGGGCGACGGACGATGTTCGTTCCTGTGGGTGTCATCGCGCAGGCGACCGCCGTGGCCGCCTACCCGACCCTTGCAAGGCTCTTCGCAGAAGGCAACCGACCAGCACTCCTGAGGACCGTCAACAAGTCGATCACCTACGTGGTCGTGCTCTCGATCGGTGCTGCCGGCGCCATGGCAGCCATGGCCCTACCGATCGTCCGCGTCCTCTACGAGCGGTACGCCTTCACCGCTGACGACACGGCAGCAGTGTCGTCAGCCCTCTTCGTGTATGCGTTTGCGATCCCGATCTGGGGTGCGCTCCAGATACTCACGAGAGCCTTCTACTCCCGACGGCAGATGTGGACGCCGGTGATCGTCGGCACCGTGGTGACGATGTTTGCCATCCCGCTCTATTTCCTGCTCCAGGATCGACTCGGCATCGACGGTGTCGCGCTTGCGTCCGTGGTGTCGCTCCTGGTCTACACACTCACCCTTGCGGCAATCTGGTATCGACCCGTCGATGCACGGCAAGGAATGCGATCAGTCCTCACGAGCGTCGGAAGGGCGATCCCGCTCGCCGTGCCTGCTGCGATCGCTGCGGGAGCCGTGTCGTGGGCCATCGCAACAGGCATCAGCGGAGCATCATGGATCGCTGCGCTGATCGCCCTCGTCGTGGGAAGCGCGGTGTTCGTCGGCGTCGCCCTCGGCCTCGGTGGCGTGTTGTACGACTGGTTGTCGCGTCGCTCCGAGGCCACAGGAGCGGCCTAGGTCGTTGACCTAGGCTGGCGGGTAGACGCCGGTCGCCTTCGACTCCTCGGTTGCCCAGAAGACTGCCGCGACCTCGTCGATGAGGTCGATCATCGCCTGGGACACCGCCGGATCCATGGACTTCTTCGCCTCGCTCGCCGACTTCAGAGCCCGCCAGAACAGGTCATGGAGTCCGGGGAACTGCTCGACGTGGTGTGGCTTGAAGAAGTCTGACCACAGCACCGACAGGTGGTGCTTGACGAGTTCGGCTCGCTCTTCCTTGATGGCGATGCAGCGTGCACGGAAGACGTCGTCGTCCGAGTCGTGGTACTTCTGGGCGGCCTTCAGGCACGAAACGGCCTCGATCTTGGCCTGGGCCGGATCGTAGACGCCGCAGAAGAGGTCGCAGTGTGCGTGGGCCTCGTATGCGGGCTGGAGCAGTCGCTCAATCAGGTTCATGGGTTGCCCTCCAAAGTCGATGGACCCCCAACACTACCGATGCCGGTAACGGTCCGAAGCGCACAGGTGTCGGAACGGGGAGGATGGGAACGGAACGAGGAGGGCGCATGCGAGGACGCAGGCTGGTTGCGGGGGCCGTCGGTCTCGGCGCGGTCGTCGGAGCCGCGATCCGAGGGACGACCAGGCGATTCGCCATCAGGGAGGAATCGATGGCACCTGCACTCCTGGCCGGTGACTGGGTGATCGCTCGGAGGCGGGCTGGGAACCCCCAGCGGGGCGATATCGTCGTGTTTCCTGACCCCTCCGCCACCGGGATGCTCCTCGTCAAAAGGGTCATCGGGCTGCCACGTGAACGCGTCGGCGTCGAGCATGGGCGGGTAACGATCAATGGCGCCCTCCTCGCCGACCGCTGGGCGACCGGTACCACATGGCCAGATGGAGTTTGGGACATCCCCGCCGACCACGTCTGGGTCCTCGGCGACAATCGAGCGCGGTCGACGTCGGACGGACGCACATTCGGCGCCGTGGGCCTCAGAGACGTTCGCTGGCTGGTCAGCGCCCGTTACTGGCCGAAAGCGCGAATCGGCCTCGTTCCCTGATTGGCGTCACAGGTACTTCGTGGCCTCTCGAACACTGAGTCCGGACATTTCCTGTCGATGCGTATCCACGAATGAGCGAACCCATTCCGGATCCGTCCTTGCGTACTGCCTGAGCGCCCAGCCGATGGCCTTCCGGATGAAGAAGTCAGAGTCTCCGACGTTGGCGACGCAGGCATCCTCGAGAAGGGCGAGATCGGTTCCTGACTTCTCCGCGAGTTGACAGATGATGGTGGTTCGTCGGAGCCACAGATCATCGTCTCGTATCCACGAGCGGACGATCGGTTCGACGACGACGCGATCGTTCCGCAGCGCTCGCCCGACGAGCCTGACGGCCGATTCATCGACGAGATCCCACCACGCACCTTCCACGATCAGCCTGCGGAACAGAGCGATCGACGCGGCATCGATGAACCTCGGGAACGAACGGGCGTAGCGAATTGCGAGGTGCTTCTCTTCTCGATGTGGCAACGCCCACAGAGTTTCGACGACCGCTGTATATGTCGACCGATCGTCGACAGGGATGTCGGAGAGAAGGCGTTTGAGCACGGGGGCGAGATCGGCGCTTGATACGCCATAGAACGGCATATCGGTCTTCAAGTACGCCGCCATTCGTGCCGCCCTGATGGGATCGGCAAGGGGACGCAGACCTTCGCTGACAATCTCGACCGCTTCGTCCTGGGCCATGAAGGAACGATACCCAGTGCCTCGACCGCTACCTTGCCCACATGGTCGAGGAACAGAACGTCAGGCGGAAGGAGAACATCGGAACGGGTCTCATCGTCGTCGCAACGGCAGTCAGCGCTGCCGCGGTTCTCGCCTTCCAGGCGCTCGGAAGTCGAACGCTCGGTGCCGAGGCATTTGCGCCGATCGCCGTCCTCTGGACCCTCATGTTCCTCATCTACACCGTCCTCCAGCTGCCGGCGGAACAGCACCTGACGCGTGCGTTGGCGGTGACGCAGGAATTCGATCGGATCGCCCAGATTCGGAGGGACATGCTCATGGCCTTTTCGGGGGCCATCGTCGTCGGAGCCGGATTCGTTGTCGTGACCCTCGATCGATTCTTTGGTGGAGACGCGCGATACATCCTCGTCACGGCAGCGATCATGGTCACACGATCAATCATGGCTTTGGGCCGTGGGACGGTTGCCGGACATCGAAGGTTCGGAGCGTACGGCGGCAGCATCGCACTCGAGGCAGCCGCGCTCCTCGTTGGAGGCGTCGCGTGCACGCTCAGCGACGCACCGGCCATCGCCTTCGCAGCCGTGCTCGCAATCGCCCCCCTCGCGTCGCTTCTCGTGAATCCGTTCGCAAACATCGTCGGTCCTGACACAGGTCCTGCCATCGACGTGCAGAAGGGATCATTTCTCGTGTGGCTGATCATCGCCACCGGTGCGAGCCAAATGATCATCGCCGCAGGGCCGATTGCGGTCAGCTTTGTCGGCGGATCGGCTGCAGCCGTCAGCATCTTCTTCACGTCTTTTGCCCTCCTCCGGGGCCCTGTTACGTCCGCCTACAACCTCGTGGCGAGGGTCCTACCCGACTTCACATCGCTTGCCGAGGGGGACGATCCGGCGCGGCTGTGGGCATGGGCTCCGCGACTCACGGTCGGGGGCGTATGCCTCGCCATTCTCGGAGCGATCGGTTCAGGACTCTTCCTGCAGCCGATCGTCTCCGCGGTGTACGGACCAACGTTCGCACCGCCAGACCTCGCTGCCGCGCTCGGTGGGGCTGGCGTGGGTCTCGGGCTCGGCGCCTTGTTCGCAACCCAGATCTATTCGGCGTCGGCGAAGGGGAGCTGGTTGGCTGGCGGTTGGCTGGTGGCCCTCGTGGCGTCCGTCCTCGTACTCCTCTTCTCACGATTCGCACCTATCGACCGCGTTTCCCTGGCATTTGTCGTTGGCGAGGCCACTGGCCTCCTCATGCTGGGCGTGGTACTTCCGTTTCGGGTCAGGAGATCAGATCATCGAATTCAGAAGATGCGGACCTAAGCTCCCGCCGATGATTCACTCCCCCCGTCAGGCTCCCCGTCAGGTCCTTTCCAAGGCCCTCCTTGGCATCGTCCTGCTGGCCGCACTTGCTGCGTCGTGTACCTCGGACGCATCGCCGGAAACCACAACCTCCGTGGTCACCACACTGCCGCCCGTGTCGACAACCACGACGATGCCCTCTTCGACCACCACCTTGGCCAGCACAACCACTGGGATTCCTGGAATTGAAGTCTCAGAAGCCATCAATGGTCTCCCAGCGCCCGATGACCTCATCGACCGGCGGGTCGTCGCCATCAAGATCGACAACCACAAGAACGCTCGACCCCAGTCGGGAGTCGAGCAGGCCGATGCCGTTTACGAGGTGCTCGTCGAGGGAGGAATCTCTCGACTCATCGCCCTTTTCCATCAGAGTGATGCCGACTACGTCGGGCCAAACCGATCCGGCCGACCAACCGATGCCCAGCTGATCGCCGCACTCAAAGGTGCTCCGTTCCAGATTTCCGGAGCGCAGGACTGGGTCCAGAACATCTTCAGAACCGAGGACATCAATGTCGTATATGACAACGGCACGACGACCTACCGGATGCCCCACCGAAGGGCACCGCACAACCTCTACACGTCGTCCCTCCTGATACGCGACTGGGCTGATGACAGGGGTTGGCCGGACGAGAACCCGGGAATCTCCTGACATTCGGAGAAGCGACACCCGGCGAGGTCGATGCGAGCGTCGTGACGATCCCCTTCTCCGGTGCCTTCACCACGCGCTGGGAGTGGGACGGGACGACCTACGTGCGATTCACCGCTGGAGAACCGCACCTTTGGATCGACAAGGACGATGCATCAGGCCCGTTGACCTTCGACACCGTCATCGCACTGATGGTCGACGAGAGCATCGTCCGCAACCCGGCCGGCACCGGGACCGCGCTCCCTACCGCCAAGACCACGGGGACCGGGGAGGCGTACGTCTTCGTAGGGGGTGAAGCGATCGTTGGCACGTGGGAACGCGCTTCTGAAACTGATCGCTTCTCCTTGTATGGAGAGGACGGCTCGGAAATCGTCCTTGCTCCTTCGCGACTGTGGATCGCTCTCGTTCCGGACACCCAAAGTGTCACCTGGGAGTAGCGGGTGACGGTCGCGACTGAGATTGCGGCCCAAGTCCGCACAGGTCGCCTGCGTGCATCCGACGTCGTTGCGTCTGCCCTCGAGATCGCTGAAGCATCGCACGCTGATCTCAATGCCTTCACGTTGATCGACCCGTCTGGCGCGATGCACCGGGCACGTGCCATCGACGCGCTCGTCGCCGGAGGGATCGACCCTGGACCGCTCGCGGGGGTTCCACTCGCTCTCAAGGACATCATCGATGATGCCGGTATGCCGAACAGTCGGGGCGGCTCGTTTCCACGGGCACCGTCGGCGCAATCAGCCGAGGTCGTCCGCAGACTCGGGTCCGCTGGCGGCGTCATCATCGGCCGCACCGGGTTGCACGAGTTCGCCTTCGGTTTCACGTCGGAAAACCCGTGGTTCGGTCCAGTCCGCAACCCATGGGATCCCTCGATGTCGCCAGGTGGATCATCGGGAGGTTCCGGTGCTGCCGTTGCCGCGGGAGTCGTCCCCATCGCTATCGGTACCGACACCGGTGGTTCCGTTCGCGTACCTGCCGCGTTGTGCGGTGTCTTCGGCCTCAAGGTCACGCACGGACGCATCCCGCTCACCGGAGTATTCCCTCTGGCGGGGTCGCTTGACACTGTCGGACCCCTGGCACGATCAGTCGACGACCTCGCCGTGGCCTATCTCGCAATGGCAGGTGATCATTACTCCGATCCCTGGAGCCAACCACGATCGGTGACGCGACCATCCGTGGTGGACGCGGACGGACTCCGGCTCGGGATCGTTCGCCAATGGATGACGGACCCGATGTCGGCGACCGTTCGTTCGGGATTCGCTCAGTTCGTTTCCCTCGCTGAGGCCGTGGGCGTGACCTTCGAAGACGTCGATGAACCTTCATTGGCACCGATACCTGCACTGACGGCGGCAATCGGACCAGAAGTCATCGAGGTCCACGGGGATCGCTACCGAACCCATCCGGAGAGGTTCGGTGCGGACGTCGCAACCAGGATCGAAGCGGCGTTCGCCGGTACCGGACTCGACGTGGTCGTCGCCGAGCGATGGGGATCGGCGGCGCGGGCGACCGTCGCTCGCCTCACAGGCAGCGGTATCGATGCGTTGGTGTGCCCCACGGTTGGGGCCCCGTCGAAGGTCATCGGAGTCGACACGATCACCGTGGACGGCACCGAGATCCCCCATCGGAACGTTCTTGCCAGGTTCACCGCGCCGATCAACCGGATGCGTGTGCCCGCAATCGTGGGCCCCATCTTTGGTACACCGCTGCCTGGTATCTCAGTCCAGATCGTCGGGGAGATGTGGTCAGAGGCACGGCTGTTGGCCATCGCACGGGCCCTCGAGGGCCACGACGTCCTACAAGTGCGGGAACCTCCCATATATTTCGGGCAGACGAACGGATGAAACCAGTCGCGATGCGATGGTCGAATATGCTCGGAACGATCGACCCGGTGAGCGAAGGCCGGAGAAGGACTTCGCTCACCACACACGGTGACGAGATAGACCGGCCACAGCGATCAGGAGAGAAAACACGTGTCCGATGAGACCCTGACCCAGCCACGACCTGCGCCCGAGCAGATTGAAGACGTTGTCATTCGCTTCGCGGGCGATTCCGGAGACGGAATGCAGCTCGCCGGAACCCAGTTCACAGCGTCCTCGGCGCTGTTCGGCAACGACCTTGCGACGCTCCCCAACTTCCCCGCAGAGATCCGGGCGCCGCAAGGAACGATCGGCGGGGTGTCCTCGTTCCAGGTCCACATTGCTGATTGGGACATCCTGACCCCTGGTGACAACCCCGACTGCCTCGTTGCGATGAACCCCGCAGCACTCAAGGCGAATCTCCATGATCTCGCCAAGGGTGGGCTCCTGATCGTCAACTCCGATGCATTCGAGGAGCGGAACTTCGCAAAGGCCGGCTACACGTCGAATCCCCTCGAGGATGGTTCCCTGGACGCCTACCAGGTCATTACCGCACCGATGGAGGAGCTGACAAAGGAAGCAGTCAAGGACTCAGGCGTCACCGGTCGGGCAACACTGCGATCGAAGAACTTCTTTGCCCTCGGCCTGATGTCCTGGATCTATACCCGACCTGTCGACCCTGTCGTCGAGTGGATCGCCACGAAGTTCGGAGACGATTCGCCGGTCGGACGGGCGAATCTGATGGCGTTGAAGGCCGGCTACAACTTCGGGATCACCGTCGAAGCCCTGCACCATACGTATGAGATCCAGCCGGCGAAGCTCCCGCCAGGCGAGTACACGAACGTCGTCGGGAATACAGCAACTGCGTGGGGACTCATTGCGGCATCGGTCAAGGCCAAACTCCCGCTGTACCTTGGCTCGTACCCGATCACGCCTGCCTCGACGATCCTCGAGGAGTTGGCTCGGCACAAGAACTTCGGTGTCAAGACGTTCCAGGCCGAGGACGAGATCGCAGGAATCGGATCGGCGCTCGGTGCATCCTTCGCAGGTCGCATGTCCGTCACGTCGACCTCCGGTCCCGGACTTGCGCTGAAATCCGAGACCCTGTCGCTTGCCCTCATCATGGAGCTCCCGCTGATCGTGATCGACATCCAGCGTGGTGGTCCATCGACGGGTCTTCCCACCAAGGTCGAGCAATCCGATCTCCTGTTCGCAATGTATGGGCGCCACGGTGAGTCGCCTCTCCCGATCGTCTCCACATCAGCGCCATCGGACGCCTTCGATGCCGCCTTCGAGGCGGCGCGCATTGCGGTGAAGTACATGACGCCGGTCATCCTGCTGACGGACGGTTACATCGCGACGTCCTCCGAACCTTGGCGCCTTCCGGATACTGATGCGCTCCCCGACATCTCACGACCGTTCGCGAACCCATCGCCCGATGAGACATTCCTCCCCTATCTGAGGGATGAGGCAACCCTGTCGCGTCCCTGGGCGATTCCTGGGCAACCCGGGCTCGAGCACCGCATCGGCGGCCTCGAGAAGGATTCCGTTACCGGGAATGTCTCATACGATCCCGACAACCACGAGACCATGACCCACCTTCGGGCCCGCAAGATTGCGGCGATCGCCAAAGACATCCCTGAAGTCACGATCCATGGCGGAGGGTCGGAGCTTCTCGTCCTTGGATGGGGTTCAACATATGGTGCAATCAGGACGGCGGTGAATCGGGTGCGCAAGTCGGGCCGAGAGGTGGCCCACGCCCACCTCCGCCACCTCAATCCCTTCCCTCCCAACCTCGGCGAGGTGCTCGAGCGCTACGACACCATCCTGGTGCCGGAGATCAACATGGGTCAGCTTGCCAGGTTGATCAGGGCCGAGTACCTCGTCCCTACCGTCGGATACAACCGGGTACAAGGGCTCCCGATGAAGGCACGGGAGATCGAAACCAAGATCCACGAAGTCCTCGATGGAGGGGTCACGCCATGACGGACACCGCACGATACGAACGGTCAGACTTCCAGACCGACCAAGAGGTTCGCTGGTGCCCCGGCTGCGGCGATTACACGATTCTCGCTTCGGTGCAGAGTTTCCTCGCGACACTCGATATCGATCGGGAGAAGCACGTCTTCGTGTCGGGAATCGGTTGCTCGAGCCGCTTCCCGTACTACATGAACACATACGGGATGCACACGGTCCACGGTCGGGCCCCCGCGATCGCAACTGGAGTCGCGACCGCAAACCCTGATCTCACGGTCTGGGTCATCACGGGCGATGGCGACGGCCTCTCGATCGGCGGCAACCATCTGATCCACGCGCTCCGGCGAAATGTCAATCTGAACATCATCTTGTTCAACAACCAGATCTACGGCCTCACCAAGGGCCAGTACTCCCCAACCTCCGAGGTCGGGAAGTTGACAAAGACGAGTCCGATGGGTTCGATCGACCGCCCATTCAACCCGGTCAGCCTGGCCCTCGGTGCCGAGGCATCGTTCGTGGCTCGCACCCTCGACATGGACCGCAACCACACGATCGAAATGCTGGCAGCGATGCACGAGAACCGTGGAGCTGGCTTCCTCGAGATCTATCAGAACTGCAATGTCTTCAACGACAAGGCGTTCCTCGACCTGACGGACAAGGAAACCCGAGACCAGAATCGTATCTGGCTCGAAGACGGGAAGCCGATCATCTTCGGGAAGAACGGGGAATGGGGTGTGCAAGTCGACGCCCATGGCGCCCGAATCGTCGAGGTTGCCGATGTCGGACACCACAATCTTCACGTGCATGACTCTCATGCGCCGAACCCTTCCACGGCGTTCGCACTGAGCAGGATCGCCCAGGGTCCCTATGGACCAACTCCGCTCGGCATCTTCAGGAACGTGGCGAATCCGAGCTATGGACACGAGATGGAGCGACAGATCGCTGCGGCACAACAGAAGCGGGGCCCTGGTGACCTCCAGACGCTGGTGCGGTCCAGGGGTACGTGGACCGTCGACTGATCCTCGTCCCAGCTGTGTGACTACTGGGGACCGGGACCTGGCGGAGGTGGAGTCGGATCCGGCGTTGGTGACGGAGGTGGTGGCTCCTCATCCACCTCGATCGGCACCCGATATCGGTGGGTCCACGACTGCGTCGAGCTCGCTCCGTTTGCGTAGGTGATCGTCCGATACACGGTCCCCAGCCCACCGGAATCCGGGGTCACATCAGCGTCGGTCCACGTCGACACCTGTCGCTGCTCGTTGTTTCCGATGAGCCGAACTGTTACCGATGATGCGGTGTGCGACGTGTCGATCGTGACCGGGTAGACCGTGTCGTTCCTGAAGACCACATCAGGGCCAGGGAATCCGAGTGTCGCCTCTCGCACGACTGGGTACCGGGTGAAATACAGCGAGTGCGGTGAATGGTCGACGTCTTCGAGGGCACCGAAGAAGATCGCGTTGTACAGGGTGGTCGCGAACTGCGACGTACCTCCTCCGATATTCGCAGGGTGATCACAGCAATACACCGTCCCCCCGATGATGGCTCCGGCGGGAACGAAGCCCTTTGCCTCGGTGCGCTGGCCCACGTGATCGTTGAGGCTGAAGACCCCTCCGGGTGCCACCACCGCGCCATCGGTCATGTCAGCAATGAGGTCGATGTTGATGTTCCGCGCCTGATTCGTCGGGTGGTAGGTCGTGAACTCCGAAATCACCCACTCGTCCGGTCTCGGGGCCTGGTCGTCGCCTGACAACTCCCCGAAGTGACCCGAAATCGGCAGGAACCGCCTGTTTCCGTAGGTGTGTACGACATCGGCTGTACCTGTTGAAAGCGAGCTACGGAGGTAGAAGGTCGTGTTCGACGGTCTGAAGAGTCCCAGTGTGTCGCCAAGCGCTCCGTCTTCCCACGCTCCCGCTAGCACAACATCCCCAGGGTCCCCATAGGCGAACGTGATGACGGCGCCGTCACCTTCGAGGCTATTCGTGAGGTACACCGCACCGTCGGTGGCCCGTCTCATGCCAACCGTATCGTGCGCATCGCCATCGAAGTCCCCCGTGAAGGGGATGTCGCCAGGATCGCCGAATGCGAAGTCGAGGGTGGCAGCACCCAGGCCACTGTCACCGGAACCGAGCGCATCGATCACGTAGAACCGACCCGTGGACGGCCGATAGAGGGAGACCGTGTCACAGCCGTCACCATCGAAGTCGCCCGCAAGCGGTACATCCCCTGGATTGCCGAAGAAGAACGAGACATCGGCGTTGCCCTGGCTGTTCGAGTTTCGGAGGTAGACGTACCCGTCGGAGCGACGGTAGAGGCCCGGCGTGTCCACCCCGTCGCAGTCCCAGTCACCCATGAACGGTGCATCACCAGGGTTGCCGAAGAAGAACGACGTCGTCGTACCCGACGCGGCATCCCGCAGGTACCAGAAACCCTGGGAGGGATCGACGACACCAATCGAGTCGATCTGGGGCACATCCGCCTGAACGGGAGCAGACCCGAAGGCAAGCAATCCCGCCACCAACGTCACCACGATCGCAGCGTATGTCGTGTTCCTCCGCCCTGAATGCACGTTCGATGCTGCACAACCGGACTTCTGGTGGGTTCTGAGCATCGGTGAACGATACCGCGGAGATGATCTCTTGAGCCGTCACCCGCGATTGCCGATGAACACCATGAGTGGGCACGAAACGTCGATTACGTGACCCGGCCAATAGATTGCAGGGCATCATCATGAGATTCACGCCGAACAACCACGTCCGACGGACGGCGACCGTCCTCGTCGCGACCGTCCTCCTCACCATCCTGCCCGGTGCAGCGATGGCGGCAGATCCACCGCCGACCCTCACCTTCGATGGATCGGGATGGGGCCATGGCGTCGGTATGAGTCAGTACGGGGCCTACGGTCGTGCCCTCGATGGACAGGGCTACGAGGAGATCCTCGAGGCCTACTACACCGGTGCAACCGTCGGATCCCTCGGCCAGGCCGGGGTTCCCGATCCCGGCGAGATCGTTGCGAACGTCGGCTCCGACATGACCTCGACGGTCCTGACCGTGTTCGACGGGCCAGGGACGCCGCGCACCGGAATGATCGCGACACGCGACACCGGCGAGGCGACGCCACCGACCGTGACGCTCCAAACCGGCGACTCGATCAGGGTGACTGATACCACCCCCCTTCCCGGCAATCCAGGCGGGTGCGAGATGAAGGTGACCATCAACTCAGTCGAGACGGTATGGGGTGAGTCGGATACGTGCGACCTGACGGTCGAACTCACACCGGTCGCCGAACAACCGACGAACGTCGTCACAGCGACGAATTGCCGTAGACCGACCCAATGCACCTACGGGTATGGAACGAATCTGCGCCTCGTCGACAACGGAAGCGAACAACGGATCGTCGGGTCTACGTCGTACTTCGACAAGATCGGCGGATCCCAATGCCAAAGCTGCCCAACATATGCGGGATTCGACATGGTCGTCGCCGCCTCCCT
>JAQAZV010000007.1:0-16218 GCA_032127155.1 Acidimicrobiia bacterium | reverse complement strand
CCTGATCTTTGGACCCTGGATGTCCTGCATGATCGCGACAGGCCGATCCAGGCGATCGGCGATCGCCCTGACCGTTCGGAATCGTTGCTCGTGGTCCTCGTGGGTGCCGTGACTGAAGTTGAGCCGTGCGACATTCATCCCTCGCTCGATGAGCTCGGTGACCGCCTCTTCGGACGTGGTCGCCGGGCCGAGCGTGGCAACGATCTTGGTCTTGCGTTCCATCGATGTGAACCATAGGGGTCGAGCACACGGGAGCATGCGAACGCTTTCCGACTTCCGCACGGCACGACGATTGGGGTACGGTATCCACCTGCGCTCCGGCGCAGGCACCCAATGGAGGTACACCCATGAAGGCAACACTGAAGACACTGACCGTTGGCCTCGCCGTGATGCTGCTTGCTTCTGCGTGCAGCAGCGGTGGGGAAACCGTCAAGGTCGCCGTCGAGAATGCGTACACGCCCTACAACTTCATCGATGAGGCCACCGGTGAGGGAGCGGGGTTCGACTACGACGTCTGGGCAGAGATCTGTGACAGGATCGACTGCACACCTGAATTCGTCGAGGCCGGATGGCCCGCAGTCATCGAGGAAACCGGCCAGGGCGTCTACGACGTCGCCGCAGATGGCATCTCGATCACCGAGGACCGGAAGCTCGTCGTGGACTTCTCCGATCCGTACATGACCATCACCCAGCGATTGATGGTTCGAGCAGACGAGACACGCATCGCCAATCTCGATGACTTCAAGGCAGGCGATTTCCGACTCGGTACGCAGGTCGGTACCACGAACTACGAGCTTGGCGTCGACCTCGTCGGCGAGGACCGTATCGATGCGTACGACCAGTTCGGGCTTGCGGTGCAGGCACTCATCGCTGGAGATGTCGACGCCGTGATCATCGATGACACGGCAGGACAGGGGTACGTCGGTACGAGCGCAGATCAGACGAAGCTGCTCCCTGACGACCTCCAGTCCGATCCCCTCGGATTCATCTTTCCGCAGGGCTCCGACCTGGTCGCTCCGGTCAACGAAGCGATTGCAGACATGCTCGCGGACGGCAGCATGGAAGCGCTGTTCCAGAAGTGGTTCGTCGACTTCGAGGCCTGATCCTGATCCGAGAGCGAACGAACACGGAAGGGTCGGGCACGGGCCCGACCCTTCACGCGTGATGAGCAGGTACATTCGGGTCCAACGACATCGAGGAGCGGATGACGACTTTCGAACCTGACATCGGCACCGACCCGACGCCACCGGGGTCGAAGACCTCCTACGAATGGTCGGGATTCCCATGGTGGTTCGTTGGCATCATCGCCGTGATCGCGTTTCCGGTGTTCAAGATCGCAACGAGCGATCTGTGGTTCGCCGGGTTCCAGTTCATCAAGGCAGGTTTGACCCTCACGATCGGGGTCACGTTGGGCGGTTTCATCATTGCCGTGACATTCGGGTTGGTCGTTGCCCTCGGCAGGATGTCGAAGCGTGTCGTCGTCAAGAACCTCGCCCAGTTCTACATCGAGGTGATCCGAGGGATACCGGTCCTCGTGACGATCTTCATCATTGCGTTCGTTGTGTGGGACTTCGTCATGGACCTCCTCCGGGTGCCCCCACAGGCGTTCATTGCGTCGAACACGGTCGCAGCGACCGTCGCCGTAGGGCTCATCTATGCCGCGTTCATCGCAGAAGTGTTCAGGGCCGGCATCGAGTCGGTCACGATCGGCCAACGCGAAGCCGGAATGTCGATGGGTCTCAACAAGCGGCAGGTCTTCAGACTCATCGTGTGGCCACAGGCGCTCAAGAACGTCATGCCAGCGCTCGGAAACGACCTCATCGCACTCCTCAAGGATTCCTCCCTCGTGTCCGTGCTTGCGGTGCGTGAGATCACCCAGATGACCAGGTTGTGGACGGGCAGGAACTTCCAGTTCATGGTCGGTTTCCTGATCATCGCCGCCATGTACCTCACGCTCACAGTGTCGTTGAGCCTTCTCCTCCAGTGGTACGAACGCAAGATCGGGACGCCGGCATGAATCGGACCACCTCGGAAGGCGGCGCCCTCGCGGCAATCGTCGATCGGTTCGACCATGTGTCGATGGTCGTCACCAGCTTCGAGAGTGCATCTCCGTTGATCGCTCTCATCGGTGGCAGACTCATCGACGGCGGATATGAGGCCGAGACCGATTTCCATTGGGTGCAATACGACCTTCCGCACTGGGGGCGTCTCGAGATGATCACGACCGACTCGAGCGATCCGGAGCACTTCATCAACCGATTCATCTGTGACAGGGGCGAGGGCCTTCACCATCTGACCTTCAAGGTCGCTGACATAGATGAAGCTGTGCGAACAGCGGAAGGACTGGGTTTCACCGTCGTTGGCTACAACGCCTCCAACCCGTCGTGGAAGGAAGCCTTTATCCACCCGAGGTCTGCAAACGGAGTCCTGATCCAGCTTGCCGAGTCCGCGGACACGAACCCCACCGAGGGGGCATGAGCGCGGGACTGCCAACGCTGATCACTCCGATCAGGGAATTCGCAGGAATGACCCGCCTCGGCGCCGTACTCGACGGAGGGGCCAGGGCTGACCTCTCGCTGATGCTGGCGAACCGGCTCATCACGGCGGCATTCGAAGCTGGGCTGCCATGCCTGGTCGTCTCCGGAGATCGGGACGTGGAACGATGGGCGGTCGAGCGAGGCGCAGCAACGATTCGCGATCCGGGAAACGGGCTGGATGCCGCGGTGTCCACTGCGGTTGCGTCGGTCGGTGGGGCCTGGATTGTCGCCCACGGCGATCTGCCATTTGTGACTGCATCGGCGCTCGGATCGGTCGCTGCCATGGCCATCCGCTCGACGGTCCTCGTCCCGAGCCTCGACGGAGGCACGACGATCGTGGCAGGTCGTGGCTTGTTTCCGTTCTCGTTCGGACCGTCATCGTTCCACCGGCATCTTGCAGCGGACCCGAGCGCACGGGTCGTGACCTGCAGCGCCCTCTCCATCGACGTTGACACCCCGCGACACCTCCTGGCCGTCCGTGACCTCGAACGTCGGTCTAGCCTCACCTCCTGATGACCAATACGTACAGCGAGCTTCGGTCGACACCGTCGCCCCTTGCCCGTCCCGACAGGGTTCTCACCATTGGCGCACATCCCGACGATGCCGAGTTCGGGGCCGGAGCAACGGTCGCACGCTGGGCCGCCGGAGGAACGGACGTCACGATGTGCATCGTTACGGACGGGTCGATGGGATCGTGGGATCCCGACATGGACCCTGCGGCCCTAGCACGACGTCGAACCGCCGAACAGGAGCGGGCCGCCGACGTACTCGGGGTATCGCAGGTCGTGTACCTCGGCCATGTCGACGGAGAGCTCGAGTATTCGACCGGCCTGAGGCGTGAACTCGCCAGCCAGGTTCGCCTCCACCGACCAGACGTCGTGTTCACCCACGATCCGTGGCAGCGATATCAGCTCCACCCCGACCACAGAGCCGTGGGCATGGCGGCTGTCGACGGCATCGTTACCGCCCGCGAGCCACTTGCGATGCGTGAATCCGGACTGGACGCCCACCGGCCCTCATCCATCCTCTTGTGGTCGGCAGACCAGCCCGATCACGCTGAGCCCGTCGACGCAGTGTGGTTCGAACGCAAGGTGGGAGCCCTGCTGTGCCACTCGTCCCAAGCCGGAACGACGATGGGCGACGCCGATGCCGGAGATTCCGAACGGGAGCGATTCGTCGAACGCATGCAACGATGGCACGAGGAATCCGGGGTACAGGTCGGCACCGGACCGGCCGAAACCTTCAAGAGACTGACGCCATAGGAGGAGTGGATGGCGACACTGGTATTGGGAGCGGGCATCGTCGGTTCAGCGGCGGTCTGGGATCTCCGCAGGCGCGGGCACGAGGTCACGGTGGCCGACGCCAACGTCGAAACGGTCGAGCGCATTGCATCGGCATATGGGGCCACGCCAGCAACCATTGACGTCGCCTACGGGCGAGAGCTCATGGAGCTCGTAGGGTTGCATGACATCGTCGTGTCCGCCGTCCCGTACCGGTTCGGGTATGCCGTTGCATCGGCGGCCCTTGCAACCAACACCCACTATCTGGACTTCGGGGGAAACCCAACAGTCGTCGCCGCCCAGAAGCGCATGCACGGAGACGCTGTCGCCAATGGAGTCATGGTGGTACCCGACTGCGGGCTGGCCCCAGGGCTCGCCAATGTCATCGCCGAGGACCTGATCCGATCGGCCTCGGACGGACCCATTGATTCCGTTCAGATCAGGGTCGGGGCACTCCCCCAACAACCGGTCGGCGCACTCGGGTATCAACTTGCCTTCAATCCTGCCGGGCTCATCAACGAATACGCCGAACCGTGCGAGGTCATCGAGAACGGCCAGCACGCAAAAGTCGAGCCCCTTTCGAGGTTCGAGGAGGTTGCGTGGCCGGAATGGGGACCCCTCGAGGCGTTCTCAACAGCAGGAGGAACCTCCACGATGTGCATCACCCACGAGGACCGGGTCCGAAACCTGGAGTACAAGACATTGCGCTTTCCCGGTCATGGGGCGATGTTCCGGTCGATGTACGAGATCGGCATGTTCGACGAGTCTCATCATCGTGTCGGAACGGTCGAAATCGCACCGCGTGCAGTCCTCATCGAGGCGCTCGCACGTTCACTGCCGAGAGACGAGCCTGATGTGGTCCTCATCCGCGTGTGGCGCGATCAGCGTGACCGCCGCGAGACATTCCAAATCGAGGACAAGGCACACGGCGCATTCTCGGCACTCGCCCGAACGACGGCATTCCCTGCAACGGCACTCGCCGACCTGATTGCCAGGGGCACGGTGATGAGGCCTGGTGTCCTGTCGATGAACGAAGCCGTTACCGGACCTGAACTCCTCCCGGAGTTGGTCAGCGTCGGCATCGAAGCCGTCAGGACCATGAGCACCACCTGACGGACCCGCGAGAGCCCGTTCAGTCCTTTGGCGAATAGCCGATCTTGTCGCCGGTATCGACGTCGAAGAAGTGGAGCTTCGACGTGTCGATGACGAGATCGACATCCGAACCGTCGGGGACGGGAACGTCAGGGCTCACCCGTGCGGTCAGCTTCGAGTCTCCACCCAGCGTTGCAGCATCGGTCCCCGCATCGGCGAGGAGCTCTTCGATGTCCGGTGTCACCACCGGGGGCGTCGGTAGCGTGAAGTGCACATACGACTCTGACCCCAACAGCTCGTTGACATCCGTCGTGACATGGATCGTCCGGTCCGCCGGAGCATCCCCTGCAGCCCTTGCGTCCTCGAACGCACCGGGACGGATACCAACCACCATCTCTTTGCCGTAGTAGTCCTCGACCCCGGGATGACCCTCGATCGCAGCCCGCTCCACGTACACACGCTGATTCGCGAACTCCAGGAACACCCGGCCCTCGGACTCCGCCTTGAGGGTCCCGTACAGCATGTTCATGGCAGGAGAACCGATGAACCCCGCAACGAACAGGTTCGCAGGATTGTTGAACAACTCCGTCGGGGGAGCCACTTGCTGGAGGTTGTACGGACGCTTCGCCGACACCGGACGCAACACCGCAACCCGATGACCCAGTGTCATCGCTTCGACCTGGTCGTGGGTCACATAGACCGTCGTCGTCTCGAGGCGATTGTGCAGACGGCCCAGCTCGGTACGCATCTGAACCCTGAGCTTGGCATCGAGGTTCGAGAGCGGCTCATCCATCAGGAAGGCCTTCGGCTCACGAACGATCGCACGACCCATCGCTACACGCTGCCGCTGACCGCCGGACAACGCCTTGGGCTTGCGATCCAGGAACTCCGTGATCTCGAGTGTCTCGGCAGCGCCCTTCACGCGACGATCAATTTCGTCCTTTGGCATCTTGCGCAGCTTCAACCCGAACGCCATGTTGTCGTACACAGACATGTGCGGATACAACGCATAGTTCTGGAACACCATCGCGATGTCCCGGTCCTTCGGAGGGATGTCGTTGACGACCTTGTCACCAATCGACATCTTTCCCTCGGTGATGTCCTCGAGACCCGCGATCATACGCAACACCGTCGACTTGCCACACCCCGAAGGGCCGACAAGCACCAGGAACTCGCCGTCCCTGACATCGATGTTCACCGAACCAACCGCACGCGTCCCGTCCGGATAGATCTTGCCGATGTCCTCGAGCGTGATGGCCGCCATACAGGTTCCTCCGTGGTCACATCCTTGGGCGAACCCCACAGTACCACGATCGACGGAGGCGATCCGAAACGCGTCTGATGGTCGCTGCTGAGCTAGTGTGCGACACATGAGTACTCGACGCGTAGCGATCATTCCCGGCGGTACCGGCTCCGTCGGTCGATGCCTCGTCCCACTCCTCATCGCCAGGGATTTCAACGTGGCTGTGACCTACCTCCTCCCTGAGGAAGCAACCTCGCTCGAGGAGGAGCTCGACCTCGACGAGGACCGCCTGATCCTTCGTAGGGTCGATTGCACTGACGCCGATGCGGTCAACACGTTCATGCATGAGGCGACTGAGGCTTTCGGACCGATCACGGTCATGGCCTCGCTCGTCGGGGGATGGTCAGGCGGCAGGGATGTCGCTGAGACGGACGACGTCAGGCTTGACCGCATGCTCGACTTGAACCTCCGCACCGCATGGAACACTTCGAGGGCTTCGATCCCCCTCATGGCGGACGACTGGGGAAGGATCATCCTGATGGGGTCCAAACATGCCATCGACTCGCCGGCTGGCCAGGCTGCCTACAACATCGCCAAGGCTGGAGTCATGACCTTGGCAAAGTCCATCGCCATCGAGCTCCTCGACACGAACACGACCTGCAACGCGCTCCTCCCCTCGGTGATCAACACCGATGCGACCCGCGCAGCGCTTCCGTTCGCAGACTATGTGGACTGGCCCCAGCCCAACGAGATCGCAGACGTGATCGCTTTCGTTGCGAGCGAGGAGTCCAAAGTGGTGAATGGCGCGTTCGTCCCTGTATGGGGATCGGCCGTCATCTGACCGCTAGGCGACGCCTCGGAGGACAGGACACCTCCGACCACTTCGATGTGGTGATCATCGGTTCAGGGTTCGGGGGAAGCGTTTCTGCACTGCGCCTTGCCGAGAAGGGATACTCGGTCTGTGTCCTGGAGGCTGGCAAGAGGTGGCGGTCGGAGGATTTCCCGAAAACGAACTGGAATCTCAGGAGATCGCTGTGGTTCCCGAAGCTCGGGCTGAAGGGCATCCAGCGCCTCACCCTGCTCAGGGACATTCTGATCCTGTCGGGCTCCGGCGTCGGTGGCGGTTCGCTGGTGTACGCAAACACCCATTACGAGCCACACCCCGCGTTCTACATCGATCCCCAGTGGGCGGACATCACCGACTGGCGAGCCGAACTCGAACCGTGGTTCGAGGTGGCGCGAACCATGCTCGGGGTCGTCGAGAACCCAACCGACACGCCTGCCGACGTCGTCATGCGCGGTGTCGCCGAACGGATGGGGGTTGCAGATTCCTTTCGACCGACGCCGGTCGCTGTCTACTTCGGACGCCCCGGCATGGAAGTCGACGATCCCTATTTCGACGGCGAAGGGCCAAGACGGAATGGGTGTGTCGGCTGCGGAAACTGCATGGTCGGCTGTCGATTCAACGCAAAGAACACGCTTGACAAGAACTACTTGTGGTTGGCCGAACGAGCTGGGGCCGTCGTCAGGCCTGAGCATCAGGTCATCGACGTCGCACGACGCTCCGGTCACTGGGAGGTTACGTCGACTCCTCCTGGCCTCTCCCGACGTCGCATGCAGGTCTCGGCAGACCATGTGATCTTCTCGGCGGGCGCCCTTGGCACGACACGGCTGTTGCTCGAGCTCGCGGAACGGGGCCGACTGCGACATGTCTCGAACCGCCTCGGGTACCAGACAAGGACCAACAGTGAGACACTCGTTGGCGCGGTGTCCTCGTCGATGGATACGGACTATTCGGAGGGTGTCGCCATCACCTCGTCCATCCACGTGCGAACCGACACCCACATCGAACCGGTGCGGTACGGAAAGGGCTCGAATCTCCTCGGGCTCCTCGCGACGATTCTCGTCGACGGTGGGCAAGGGATCCCCCGCTACAGGAGGTTCGTGCGATCCGTGGTCAAGGACCCGGTCACCTTCCTTCGATCGCTCTCCGTGTGGCATTGGTCGGAACGGAGCATCATCCTCCTCGTGATGCAGAGCAGGGACAACAGCCTGAGGTTGCTGCGGAGAAGGAGGCGGTTCGGCTCGCGGTTGACGTCCGAGCAGGGCCATGGCGAACCCAACCCGACCTTCATTCCCGAGGCAAACGAGGCCGCCAGGCACGCGGCTGCGATCATGGGGGGATTCCCTGGGAACGCCATCAATGAGGTACTCCTCGATGTCCCGACGACGGCCCACATCCTCGGCGGCGCACCCATCGGGCCCGATCCAGGCACGGGGGTCATCGATGCCTACCACAGGATGTTCGGACACGAGGGGCTCCACGTCGTCGATGGCGCAGCGATCGGTGCAAATCTGGGGGTGAACCCATCTCTGACCATCACAGCCATGGCCGAACGTGCAATGGCGTTCTGGCCACGGAAGGGCGCGAACGACGAGCGTCCTCGCCTCGGCGAGCCCTATCGGGGCGTCTGAGGCGGAACGTCGGCTTCCGGGGGGTGGGGCGGTACGCGTCTCATGAGCCTGCTTGGTGGCCGTACGGTGACCGCCTGGCTCTCTGCCATGTGTTCCGCGTCCGGCTGACCAGCCATTCGCCGATACCACGTCGCATATCTCACTGAGGCTGGCCACGCAGTCAGGCCGTGAAGCAGCACGGAGAGGCCGACGGTGACCGCTCCGGCCGCGATGATCACCTGACCATCCTCAGGACTTGCCTCGACCACGACGGTCCCGATGAAAACGAGCGAGGCAAGTCCCCTCGGACCGAACCAGCCAACGAACAGCTGGGTATTGAGACGGAGGTTCGTCCCGATGAGTGCAATGGCGACCGGGAGCAGACGCACGACGGTGAGGCTCAGAACAGCGTATACGACCATCCTGGCAGTGATGAACTCGAGGGAGGGGGCCAGGATCAACGATCCGAAGATGAAGAAGGCGACCATGGTCAGAAGGTGCCCCACCGTCTCGGAGAACTCGCAGATCCTCGGATGTTTGGCCCGCATCAGGTAGCCGAAGGTCAGACCACCGATGAAAGCAGCGATGAATCCCGATCCACCGACCTCGACCGCGCCGAGGTAGCAGAGAATCGCAAGGAGTGGGACGGCCAATTGCATGCCTTCCCGCCCTGTCCAACTCCGCCTCGCTGCGAGATCGACGACCTTCGCACCGATCCACCCGATAGCCATACCGACCACGATCGCCATGCCGATCTCCCTGGCAAACACGGTGGCAATCTCGGCTGCGTTCTGCATCTCTGATGCTGCGGCGGCCACAGCAACTGCGAGGAGCGGAACGGCGATCCCATCGTTGAGGCCACTCTCGATCCCGAGCCCCTGGCGCACCATCGCGGGCACATCCGGGTTGGACACGACGGCCTGGCCGAGAGCTGCATCGGTTGGGGCAAGGATGATGGCGAGCACTGCGGCCGGCCAGAAGGTGACGGCGGGGAATACCACGAGGGCGAGTAGGGTCCCCGCGACGATCGTCAGCGGTAGCCCGATGCCCAACAACCGGCCAGGAAGGAACGCCTCCTTTCTGGCAGCTCGCGTATCGATCATCACGGCGTCGGAGAACAGGATGATCACGAGGGTCACCTCGAGGATGATCTGCACCGTGTCACTCCCGAGTGCGACGCTGAAGGAGAATGGCGATGTCCCTGTGCTGAAGAGGTCAGCTGCGAGCACCAGCCCAGCCACCGTGAAGACGATCGGTCCGGTGATCGGGCTTCGCGCCATTCGCTTTGCGAAGAGGGCGTACGCGATGAACAGCAGGGTGATCAGGATTCCACTACTCGCCACGGCTCTCCCTCCCCCGGTTGCGGCATGGGCCGGGCCACACTACCGGTGACAAGGGAGGTCGGAAGGGCATGCGGCTCGAGGCGCCGGACTGTTGGAACCTGCTGGGGAGTGCGATCTTCGGTGTCCTCGGAACGGTCGATGCGGCGATCGGGGTCCACCTCGTCCCCGTCGTCTTTGCGGTAGCGGACGAAGCCCTTGTCGTCCCGATCGACAACGTGAAACCGAAGGGTTCGACGCGTCTTCGCAGGGTGACGAACCTCGAGGAGGACTCCAGGGCCTCGCTCATCGTCGATCATCGCTCATCCGACTGGGACCAGCTCTGGTGGGTGCGAGCGGACATGACGTTTGTCGGATTCGGTGATCCTGATCGTTGGCAACGGATGCTCGGCGAGCGTTATCCGGCGTACACCTCGAAGGGATCGATCACGACCCTGCTCACCTTCGCGATCGATTCGCTTTCAGGTTGGGCTGCCGCAGGGCCGCCTGGGACCGCGCCGGATCACTTGATCAGGTAGAGCACCGGGTAGAAGAAGACCCACACGACGTCGACGAAATGCCAGTACTTGACGGAAGCCTCCACTGGCCAGGCACCGGTGGTCCTTGCGTCGCCCCTGCGAACACGCCCGTACACGATGGCGATGATCACGAGGCCTGTGATCACGTGGAAGGCGTGGAGTCCGGTCATCGTGAAGAAGACCGATCCGAATGCGGTGCTCGGCGGGAAGGCCTCCAACGCCTCGTACCACTCGAATGCCACGCCGGCCGTGAAGATCAGCCCGAGCCCGAGCGTGTAGACGAGGAACCGTTTCGTCTTGACCTCGTTGCCCTCGTTCATGGACCGCTCGGCGCTGTATGCGGTCAGGGATGACAGGAGGAGGATCGCCGTGATGATCAGTCCTGTGACCTGCGAGAGGTCCTCATGCGTATATGTTCCGAGTATGGAGAACCTCACCATGATGAGTCCTGCGAACAGAACCGACTCGCTCAGGATGAACAGCCACAGACCGAGTCGGTTGATCCGCAGGCGGGTCCTGGGTGATTCGCCCGAGCTGTGAAGCGTCACGTCGACCGTTGTCACTCGTGGCCACCTTTCCGAAGCGCTCCGATGTGCATGAAGTAGATCACGATGAGTGCGGCCTTCGCCAGGGCGATGACGAGGATCAAGGCGATCTGACCCGTTGGTTTCGCAACGGCGATGACATATTCGATGACGGTGAGCAGCGCGAGGATGAGGAAGACCTTCGTGCCGATCCCCATACCGGTGGTTTCCTGCGCTTCGACGGTTGTCTGTCCATCCGTCATGGTGTTGGCTCCAATACCGTGTGGCGGACAGACGGGTCACCGTATCCGTACGGGTCTCCGACGATGACTGGTTGGGTGTCGAAGTTCTCATGCGGCGGCGGCGATGAGACCTGCCACTCGAGGGTTGTCGCTCCCCACGGGTTGGCAGGTGCGACGGGACCACGCCACCACGAATAGATGAAGTTCCACAGGAACACGACGAAGCTCGTTCCGAGGAGGAAGCCAGCCATCGAGATCATCCGATTCGTGCCACCGAGGCTCGGGACGTAGTCGGCGATTCGTCGATTCATGCCATTCAGACCGAGCCAGAACATCGGCATGAAGGTGAGGTTGAACCCGATCATCATCCACCAGAAGTGGACCTTGCCGAGTAGTTCGTTCATCGTGCGCCCGGTCATCTTCGGGAACCAGTAGTAGATGCCGGCGAAGAGGGCGAAGATCCCGCCGCCGAGGATCACATAGTGGAAATGGGCGACGACGAAGTACGTGTCCTGCAGTTGGATGTCAGCGGGAACATCCGCAAGGAACACGCCGGTGATCCCGCCGAAGAGGAAGTTGAAGAGGAGCCCGAGGGCAAACAGCATGGGAACTCGCAACCTCAACCTTCCCTGCCAGATGGTCCCTATGGCTGAGAGCATGATGAGTCCCGTCGGAATCGAGATCAACTCCGTCGATGCCATGAATGGTCTGAGGAGCACCTGCGGCATGCCAGAGGTGAACATGTGATGCGCCCAGACGATCGCACTCATGAAGGCGATTGTGAGCATGCCTCCGACCGCATATTTGTAGGCGAAGAGGGGCTTGCGCGAGAAGTGGGCGAGAATCTCGAGCATGATCCCGAATCCTGGAAGGATCATGATGTACACCGCAGGGTGCGAATAGAACCAGAAGAGATGCTGGTACAGGAGGGGTGCTCCGCCCTCACCTGCGTCGAAGAACACCGTGCCAACGGTCCTGTCGAGGGCGACCATCATCATGGCGAGGGCGATGAACTGCGTGAAGATGAGGACCATCCACGACGAGATGTAGATCGCCCACACGAAGATCGGGAGGCGGAACCACGACAGTCCTGGCGCGCGCATGGTGGCAACCGTCGTCACGATGTTGATCGCCCCGACGATCGAGGACAGCCCGAGGGTTACAAACGCCAGGTTGAAGAAGAGCGCACCGGTCCTGGTCATGACCGACAGCGGTGCGTACCCCGTCCAGCCCGTGTCGTATCCACCGAGGAGGAAGGACGCCGTGAGGAATACGACGACCATCGGGACGATCCAGTAGCTGAGTGCGTTCAGCTTCGGGAACGCCATGTCGTCAGCACCGATCATCAACGGAACGACATAGTTTCCGAACGCACCGATCGTCGCTGCGACAGCGACGAACACCATCATCGTTCCGTGGAGGCTCATGAAGCCGTTGTAGGACGAAGCCGTGAGCACGTCGAGTCCGGGATTCATCAGCTCGTATCGCATGATCATGGCGAAGAGCCCCGCAAGGAAGAAGATGAAGAGGAACGTCACGAGGTATTGGATGCCGATCACCTTGTGATCGGTGTCGAAGTTGAAGAAGCGCTTCCAGCCGGTGAAGGTGTAGGTCTTTGCGTCCTTTCCGAACCACGGACGAGCCCAATACCCCCACACACCGACGCCGAGCAACCAACCACCGAGCATCGGGAGATAGGCGCCCATGGTTGCGACCTCGAGATCCCACGGATCGGCGCCGGTTGCCGCACGTATGGCGGTCACGAGCGCAGCTCCAACGACGTAGCCGATGATCGCTCCGATGATCCCTTTGACGATGCTCACAGATTCATCCCCTGGTGCGCTCCGGTCATCCGTGCTCTCCCTCTGACTTCTCGAACTCGACCCATGCGTCGAAGTCCGCCTGGCTGAGCACGGACACCGTTGTACTCATGTTCGAGTGACCGGTTCCGCACAACTCGGCGCACTGCACCCTGAACCCGTCGTCGCCACCGAAGTCGCCGAGCTCTGTGGCTGTCGTGTAGGTACGCGACTCGAGGCCGGGAACGGCATCCATCTTGATCCTGAACGCCGGAATCCAGAAGGAATGGATCACGTCCTTGGAGGTGATCACGAAGACGATCGGTACATCCATGGGCAGAACGAGTTCCTCGGCGCGCGCGATTTCGAGGTCTTCCTCGACGTAGCGATAGGTCCAGTTCCACTGTTGCGCGGTCACCTCGATGGTCATCTCCGCATCCCGACCGTCGGCGAGGGCGGCGAGGCCGGTGAAACCAGGGTTGATGATCACGTACACGGCCAACACAGCGGTGATGGCAATCCACAGGCCCACGAAGAGCCTGTTGCTGCGCACCGGCGCTGAGTCGTCGGTGTCGTCTGGCGCAGCCCTGAACCGGATCACCGAGTACCCGATGACGATCAATACGAACGTCGTTACCGGAACGGACAACTTCAGGAGGAGATCGAAGGAGTCATCCGATATCTCGGCACTCGTGGAAGCTCCCATGGGCTGGAAACTCGTCGTGGAGAGCCACCAATAGGTGATGGCAGTGGCAACGATCCAGAGAACCGCCACCACGATGAGGTCGATCTTGGTGTTTCGCGCGCTGTCAGCCATCACTGACCGAGCCTCTCCGGTTCATGGTGAGATGGCCTGGAACCATCGCTGTGCGCCTCGTGTTCTCGTCACGAATCCTCCCCCGGAGACCTGCCGCAGTCACTCATGCACAAGGCGTGTTCATGACGGGACGCGTGCGTCGGTCGGGCCGTACGTCGATCGGGTGGTCGAGCTGCACCCACTGGCACGAGCCAGTGGGTGCAGCCCCTCTATCACGCTTCCGGTGCGGAAACGGTCAACGTGCCTTCCATCCCTGCGTTGAAGTGATCAGGGATCGCACAGACGACCTGATACTCACCCGCGGGTGGGGCCGTGAACGTGAACGTCGCTGAGTCACCGGCCTCGACTTCTTCTTCCCAGTAGATGAAGTTGGCGACCAACTCCTCCTCGGTCTCCGGCAGATCATCTTCACTGCTGATCGTGACCCCTGGTTGCAGGATGACCCACTCGTGGGCGATCTCTGCATCGTTGGTCATCGTGATCGTGATCTCTTCTCCAGCCGGAATCTCCCATGAGTCCGGGCTCATCTCGAAGCTATCGAGGGTCACCTCGATGTCGGTCGATGCTCCGTCGTCGCTCGAACAGCCGGCCCCCACCAGGACCACGGCAATCACCAAGAGCGCGATACGCGGATATGCCTTCATACGTTCATCCCTTCCCATCTCCCTTTTGTGCGGGCCGCCCAGGCCCACGAGGAACGAATATACGCACAGTGCCCGCGCGAATGCGAGTGGAATTCACGGTGCACAGGAAAAAGATCGCATCTGAACCGGCGCTACCGCCTTGCCAGAAGACATGGACCGTGCGGCACGTCGCCCATGGAAGGCGAAACCCCCGCCGGATACTCCCGCTCGGGGAGAAGGCAACAGAGGTCCTGGAACGTGCGCTTGACGACGACGACACCAAGGTGGCAATTGCGGTTGTGAAGGGACTTGGCCTGCTCCCATGCAAGCTTCAGACGATTGGTTCAGACAATGTCGATGAGGTGGCCATCCAACTGGACCAAGAGGCGTTGTGGCGGGGACTGGGCATCTTTCCTGAACAGACCCGAGGGTCGGCACATTTGAACGATTCGCACAAGCTCATCCGGAAACTTGAGATGCTGTGTGGAGATGTCGAAAGCGGTTTACGACAGTCGTCTGCCCTTCAAGCGATCAGGTTCGCAAAGCTGAGGATGGTGAACCCGAGCCCAACGAGCACACCGATTCCGAGCGGAACCAGCCCACGCCGGTCACCGTTGCCTGTGGCGCGCCTGCCCAGGGCAACCGCCGCCACACACGGAGCAAGGGACACCGCCAACACCGCAAGCGTGCAGATCAGATCGACCCACAAGGGTGCATCATCGTTCTCCGGCTTGTACCCGAACACGTCGTAGAGGACGTACCCCAACGCAAACGCCACGAAGAAGAACACCGGGATCAGAGCGACAGCAACCCAGCTCCGATCGGTCCACGGCTCAATACGAGACGCTTCACGACTGCGATCCCCACGCACAGCTCCACTCATCACCCACCCCCTCACGGCCACCCATACGCTGTCCAGCCAAACCCAAGCGCTGGCTTATCGCGGCTCCTGTCTCTGCCAGATCAATGGTCGCTGCCGGTCATCCGGTTGGTGGCGCCGGCTCGGCTTCACCCCGGTAATACGCCCACTCGTCGACCTCGGTTCCGTCCGCAAATACGCAGTATCCCGTCTGGTCACCGTTGGCGTCGGTCCGGATGTCCACCGTGCCGCCCTGCTCCACGCAATAGACCGATGCCGGGTTCGCAATCCCGGACTCGTCATCATCGTCGCCGCTGCATCCCGAGATACTCAGGACAACGGCGAGCACAAGAGCGATCACCCGCTTCATGCCGTCCTCCCGTCACCACCGTGCCTCCACCGGCAGTATCGGCCCCAGGTTGGAGGCAACGGTGGATGCCCGCCGCTCGGGGCACCTCCATCATCTCACCGCTAGACCGGCCCTTCCAGAGGACAACCGACGAATCCTGAGGGCTGGACGAGACGGACCCAGCACGCCCTTCGCGGACGGTCACCGAAGGCCCAGCGAGTGACGAGGACACGAGCCGTGATCTACGTTCGGGTGTCGACTCCCGAGCAAGCACCCAATTCGTCTCTCCGTATGCACTCCTCGAGGACGTGGGTCTCTGTTGTAGCCCCGACCGGATTTGAACCGACGCTACCGCCTTGCCAGAAGAGGTCAATGAGCGGCACGCTGCCCTCGAAAGGGGTAGCGCAAAGAAACCCCCGGCGTGAGAGCAGGAGGTTTCTTCGTAGCCCCGACCGGATTTGAACCGGCGCTACCGCCTTGCCAGAAGAGGTCAATGAGCGGCACGCCGCCCTCGAAAGGGGTAGCGCAAGGAAACCCCCGG
>JAQAZV010000006.1:0-26427 GCA_032127155.1 Acidimicrobiia bacterium | reverse complement strand
ACTCGAGGCTGCGCATGGTTCGTACTTCATGAACCTCGGCGTCTGCGCCGACGGCAAGCACTACTCGATCCCGACGAACGCCAACTACAAGTCGATCGTCTGGTACAACAAGCCAGCGTTCGAAGCAGCTGGCTACGCGATTCCTGAGACGTGGGACGACATGGTCGCCCTTTCGTCCCAGATGGTCGCTGACGGCTCCACCCCGTGGTGCATCGGCTTCGGTAGCGACGCCGCAACCGGTTGGCCGGGCACGGACTGGATCGAGGACATCATGGTCCGCACGGCGGGTGCTGATGTCTACAACCAGTGGGTGAACCACGAGATCCCGTTCACGGATCCCGCGGTCCAGACGGCATTCGACACGTTCGGTGAGGTCATGTTTGGTGAGGGCTTCGTCCTCGGCGGTCCTGATGGCGTTGCCGCCATCGACTTCCGTGACGCACCGGATCCGATGTTCAATGAGCCTCCGAGCTGTCTCATGCATCGTCAGGCGTCGTTCATCTCGAACTTCTTCCCAGAGGGTGTGGAGCTCGGGACCGATGCTGCGTTCTTCAACTTCCCAGCCATCGACACCAGCCTGCCGGCTGCTGCCATGGGTGGTGGTGAGCTCGCCATGGTCTTCAACAACCGTCCTGAGGTTGCTGCAGCCGTGCTGGCGTACTCGCAGGTTCCCCTGCAGTGCATCCAGGCATCTGGCGCTGGCGTCCCAGGCATCGAGCGGATCTCCGCCAATGCTGGCACGGGCGAAGAGTGCTACGTGACCGACACCGTCAAGCTGCAGGCAGGCGCTGTCGCTGCCGCACTTGCAGGCAACGGGTTCGTGTTCGACGCTTCTGACCTCATGCCTCCGGCAGTGGGTCAGGGTTCGTTCTGGACCGGGATGGTGGACTGGAGCCGCGGTACCCCGACGGCAGACATCCTCCAGACCGTCGAAGACAGCTGGCCGAGCTCGTAACTCGTAGCCAAATACGCAACACATCGAAAGGGGCGGCCCCAATTGGGCCGCCCCTTTCGCGTCCGCTATGGTGAGGCTGACCAGCAGGGCGAGCGTCAGCGAAGTGGGGTCCCATGGCGGGCATCGATCAGGTGACACAGGAACCGGAAGCGCAGGATCACACGCCTTCGCACCATGAGAAGCCCGGCCCGAACTTCACGACCCAACTCCTTCGCATCGGCGTTTCGCTCGCCGTACCTGTCATCGCCCTCGGGATGCTGTACTGGGCTGGGACGGTGCTCCTTGACGAGAACGCAAATCGACTCCTCGTTGTCTTCGTTGCCCTGATCATCGGCGTGCTCGGCGTCTTTGCCCTCTTCTATGCGATGAACTGGGTCGTCGAGAAGCTTCCAGAGCACTATCAGGAGTACGTCAGGCCTTTCGTGTTCGTTGGTCCGGCGCTCGTCCTGCTCGGGGTGTTTCTCGTATACCCAACCGTCGTGACGTTCAAGCTCAGCTTCCAAAACGCACAGGGAGAGGGATTCGTCGGCCTGGACAACTACGTCGAGATCTTCACCGATTCGGGGACCCTCGAGGCCCTTCGCAACTCGGTGCTCTGGGTGATCATCGTACCCGCCCTCGCCGTCGGCATCGGCCTCACCTTCGCCGTCCTCGCCGACAAACTCGGTAGCAAGGGCGAGGCCTTCTCCAAGTCGTTCATCTTCATGCCGATGGCGATCTCCTTCGTTGGTGCTTCGATCGTGTGGAAGTTCATCTACAACTTCCGCCCCGAGGGTTTTGGAGAGCAAATCGGTGTCCTCAACGGCATCTGGGCGGGACTCGGCAATGAGCCCGTCGCCTGGCTTCTCCAGGAGCCGTGGAACAACTTCTACCTCATGGTGATCCTGGTGTGGCTGCAAGTGGGCTTCGCCATGGTGATCCTGTCCGCTGGCATCAAGTCGGTACCCGAGGAGATCATTGAGGCTGGACGCATCGATGGAGCCAACGAGTTCCAGGTCTTCTGGAAGGTCATCATTCCGTCGATTTCGTCAACACTCGTCGTGGTGCTGACGACCATCGTGATCACGGTGTGGAAGGTGTTCGACATCGTGTTCGTGATGACGTCAGGCGAGTTCGGCACCTCCGTGGTCGCCGAGCGGATGGTCACCGAATTCTTCACCTTCGGAAACGACGGCAAGGGCGCTGCCCTCGCCGTCGTGCTGTTGGTTGCCATCATCCCGTTGATGTGGCTGAATGTGAAGCGCTTCCAGGCGCAGGAGGCACAGCGATGACGACAACGGAGCGCACACCCCTCAAAGCGGACTACGTCCCGCCGCAACCGAGCTTCCTGAGTCGACTCTTCTATCGGTGGCCCGTCAAACTTGCGATCATTGCCATCGTCGTCATTTGGATCATTCCGACCCTTGGCATCCTGATCAGCTCGTTCCGTCCACCTGCGCTGGTGGAGACCACGGGATGGTGGACCGTGTTCACGGATCTCGGATCGAATGAGTGGACCTTCTCCAACTACACGAACGTCCTGCAATCCGAGGGCTTCGGGAACTCGTTCCTCAACAGCCTCTCCGTGACCATTCCAGCGACGGTGATGCCGATCACCATTGCTGCCTTTGCGGCGTATGGATTTGCATGGATGGACTTTCCCGGTCGTCAGTGGCTCTTCGTCCTGGTCGTGGCCCTCCTCGTGATCCCCCTCCAAATGGCGCTGATCCCTCTGCTCAGGCTGTACACCACCGTGAACCTCAACGGAACATTCCCCGCAGTGTGGCTTGCCCACACAGGATTCGGTTTGCCCCTGGCGATATATCTCTTGCGGAACTACATCGGATCGCTGCCGTCGTCGATGATGGAGTCCGCAGACATCGACGGGGCGTCGCACTTCGAGCGCTTCACGAAGCTGGTGGTTCCCCTCTCGGTCCCGGTGCTGGCATCCTTCGCGATCTTCCAGTTTCTCTGGGTCTGGAATGACCTCCTCGTCGCCCTCGTCTTCCTCGGTGGTGAGCCAGACGTTCGTGTGATCACCCTTGCCCTGAACAATCTGAACGGTTCCAGGGGCCAGGCATGGCACCTGCTCACGGCTGGCGCGTTCATCACGATGGCCCTGCCTCTCGTGGTGTTCCTGTCCCTGCAGCGTTACTTCGTTCGTGGTCTGACAGCCGGTTCGGTCAAAGGCTGATCCTCCCCCACCGCCATACCCTGATGGCCCACCTCGGAGGTGACGCGTGGTGACCGAAGAGGACCAGAGTTACAAGCGGTCATGGCTGGCTATCGGTCTCGGGACAATCGTCCAGATGATCAGCTATGGATCCCTGCTCGTTGCGATCGTCGCCGCCCAATCCGATACCCCGGATGCCGCTGGACCGGCCTTCGCCGTCGGCTTCGCCCTTGCACCGATGGTCTTCGTCACCGTTGCCTTCACGTCGGGAAGGCACAAGGCACCCGTGGCCGTCCTCAAAGCCATGGGCCTATGGCTCGTCGTCGCCCTCCCGCTGTCCCTGTTCAACCCCATCTTCGGGCTGTCTGTCGGGTTCGGTCTCGGAGGGGTGTTGACACTCAAGGAACGCGACACTGATCGATGGCAGAACCGCACGGTCGCCGTGTTGCTGACCGGCGTCTATGCATTGCTGATGCTGTGGATCATCCCCGCACTCGGGCTCCTGAGCGGTGGTTTGCTGCCGCTCGCCGCCCTCGGCCTGATGGATTACTACACCGAACACAGGGCCAAGTCGACCAGCGGCATGGACTGAGCGTGACAATCCCGGCTCCGCGTCCGGCGAGGCTTCCCTCAACTGCGACAGGAACGAACCGTGAGGCCTTCGGTAGCACCGAGTGGGGGCTCCTGACAGCCGTTGCCCTGATATGGGGATCGTCCTTCCTCTTCATGGCCATTGGACTCGAGACGTTCAGGCCCGGAGTCGTGACCCTCGCCAGGGTGGGTCTCGGTGCGATCACCCTCGCCCTCGTACCGCGGGCTCGCACTCCCATCGAGCGAGGCGATCGTGGCAGGGTGGCACTTCTCGGGTTGATCTGGATAGGAATCCCCCTGAGCATCTTTCCGATCGCCCAGCAGTGGATCGACTCGTCGGTCGCTGGCATGCTCAACGGTGCCGTCCCGATCACTGCGGCGATCTTTGCGACCATCCTCCTGAGGACGCTCCCCGGCTGGCGCCAGCTGATCGGTATCGGTGTCGGATTCGTCGGCGTGGTGCTGATATCGGTGCCGGAGATCACCGACACATCGTCGACTGCCCTCGGTGCACTGCTTGTGATCGTCGCCATCGTCCTCTATGGGCTCGCGACGAATGTCGCCGTGCCTCTCCAACAGAAGTACGGGGCCCTCCCTGTGCTGTTCAAGGCACAGCTCGCCGCCCTCATCGTGGTCGTCCCATACGGGCTCCTGGAGATGGGGGGATCTACGTGGTCATGGCCTTCCGCTCTCGCCATGATCCCGCTCGGCGTCCTCGGGACCGCCCTTGCATTCGTCTTCATGGCGACCCTCGTCGGGAGGGTCGGGGCTCCGCGTGGGGCGATCGCCATCTACTTCGTCCCGATCGTTGCCACTGTCCTCGGAGTCGTATTCAGGGATGAGATGGTCGCCCCCCTCGCAGTGGTCGGAGTGGGGTGTGTGGTCCTCGGCGCGTGGGCTGCGAGCCGACGGGAGTCGTGACGCCCCTACGTCTGCGCCGGGGCGATCATCGGTCGAGGATTTGGAGGACCGAACCGAGCCACTCCACCGATGCCGCCGTGATCGGCTCGACCACCAGCTGGATGTGGGACACACCGGCATCGGCGAAGTCCACCAGTCTGCTGGCCATCACTTCCGGGGTACCGACGATCGCAGGGGGATCTCCTGCCCGCTTGCGATAGTCGTGCCCTCTTGCGATATCGGGGACCTCGACCAGGACCGCCGCCGTCTTCTGGAAGCTGTCTTGCTCGACGCCGACCGAGGCTGCGATGTCGTCGATCGTCGCGACGAGCTCGGCGAGTCCCTCCGGGGTGTTTCCATAGGAGCCATACCAGGTGTTCCACATCTGGACGAAGGGAAGGGTCGCAGACAGCATTCGCCTTCCGTTCGACCCGACGAGCAGTGGTGGGCCACCAGGGCGAGGTGGCGGCTGGAGTTCGCAGTCGCGGAGCGTGAAGTACTCGCCATCGAAGTCGATGTGGCCCTCCGTGAGCAAGGTCCGGATGATCGTGAATGCCTCTTCGAATCGGCTTGCGCGATGGTCGTACGGATATCCGAAAGCGTCGAACTCGGCCTGGTTCCATCCCGCACCGAGTCCGACGATGAGACGCCCGCCCGAGATCTCGTCAACCGTTGCAGCCTTCTTCGCGAGCATTGCGGGATTGTGGAATGCGGTCGCTGCGACCAGGGGCCCGAGCTGGACGCGGTCCGTCACAGCCGCGAGTGCGGACAGGATCGACCATGCCTCCCAGGGGCCCCTGGCAGCGTCGGCGTCCCTGTACAGCAGGTGATCGCCCACCCACACGGAATCGAATCCAACATCCTCTGCGGTGAGGGCAATGTCGCGGAGATCCGTCCATGACACCGGTTCCTCGACCTCCGGAAGCTGAACACCGACCTTCATGGGCCGAGCCATCGGGTCTCCTTCGTCGACCGGTTTGCTTGGCGGAGGGAGTGGGATTCGAACCCACGGAAGCTTGCGCCTCGCTGGTTTTCAAGACCAGTACTTTCGTCCGCTCAGTCATCCCTCCGGATGACACAGTTTGGTACCGCAGCGTCGCCAACGACCACCGGTGCTTCTGTCCCTGGCTTCAGGGAAACGGGAAGGGCGCCCCGGAGGGCGCCCTTCTCCATCAACGAGAGCTGCGGACTCAGGCGAGAAGCTTGGCCTTCTGGGAGGCGAACTCATCGTCGGTGAGCTTCCCACTGTCGTGCAGTGCGGCGAGCTTCGTGAGCTGATCGGCAGTGCTGTCGCTGCCGGCAACTTCCTTGATGTAGTCCTGCTGCATCTTCTGCGCCTCAGCGGCTTCCTTCAGCTGGCGCTCCTGCATCCCGTGGCCACGTGCGATCACGTAGACCAGGACACCGAGGAACGGAAGGACGATCACGAAGAGCACCCACATGGCCTTCGCAAACCCACCCATGTCATGACTCCGGAAGATGTCAACGAAGATCGTGATGAGCAACCAGATCCAGATGATGAACATGAAGAACCACAACATGGCCCAGAACAAACTCAGTAGAGGCATCTATGCCTTCCTTTCAATACGTCTTGTGAGGATTCGATTCCAGAAGGAAACCCTCACGGGCGACCTCCACAAGATGACTCAATCACCCTGAAGTCTAGACCCCCACTGAACATCTACGGAAGCGGGAGAAGAGAAAGGAGTGAGCGAAGCGAACACAACTCTGCCTCTCCCCGCGCGAGAGACGCGGAGCGAAGCGACGCAGAGAGGGCGGAACGTACCAGAAGACCTCAAGACCCGTAGCCACCAGATCCCCCCTCTGCCCTCCGGGCATCTCCCCCAAAGGGGAGAAGAGATCGAGGTCGACGAACTCCTGCTACTTGCTACGGCGCAGCTCCCGCTTCGCCTCCGGATTCGAACCCAAGAACGGCATCAATCTGCTCGCTTGGCACTCGAGACGCGAGACCGCCGAGCACCCATGACTCACAACTCAAGACTCACAACTCACAACTGCCGAGCAGAGCGAGGCTCGCGGAGGGAGAGGGATTCGAACCCTCGATGCGTTTCCGCATACACGCTTTCCAGGCGTGCGCACTAGGCCAGACTATGCGATCCCTCCGAGGGTGGGCAGTGTACCGAAGGCTCCGACGTGGTTCTCCCCGCCGAGGGGTGTAGCGTCACCGACAGTCACCAGGAAGCCGTGGAGGGGCCCTATGAACACCACTGAAGCGATGGGTCTGGCACTCGAGGAGGCTGTGAAGGCCGAAGGTCACGGCGACATACCTATTGGTGCGATCCTGCTCGATGATCGAGGAGATGTCGTCGCCAGCGATCACAACCGTCGCGAGGAACTCGGGGATGCCACCGCCCATGCGGAGATGCTCGTTATCTCCAGCCGGTCGCGGGAGCTCGGGCGGTGGCGCTTGACTGGGCACACCCTCGTCGTCACTCTCGAACCCTGTGCAATGTGTGCCATGGCTGCGGTGTGGTCACGCATCGACCACATCGTCTACGGGGCTGCAGACCTCAAGGCGGGAGCGGCATGGTCGTTGTTCAACATCCCCCAGGACGAACGGCTGAATCACCGGATCGAGCTGACCGCGGGCATCCGTGGGGATGCGTGCTCCGCACTCGTGGAGTCGTTCTTCGCCGAACGGCGTTGACTACCACCGGACCGTCATGTCGAGTCCGTATCCATCCGAAGGAACGCCATGATGCGCAGAGACGGCGAAGGAGGCTTTGCTCCAGAGCCTTCGAGTAGCTGGGCTGCCTCGTCTCTCCCGACCAGGCGCGGATTGACCAGGCTCGCCTCGGTTCCTTCGACGAGGAGGGTCGCAGTGCCAGAGGCGAGGATGTTCTGCACCCAGTCGGAGTCGGGTCCGTAGACCGGGATGAAGAGGTAGCCACCGTCGACAGCATGGGCGTCGAGGGGTGTCCGATACGGACTCCCCGAGGACCGGCCCACATGCACCAGGACCGGGCGGACACCCTTCCTGATCTCCCTCGGGTTGAAGAACCGCTTGTTGGCGGATGCAACCCATCTCGGCATCGGCACTCAGGTCACCTCGACGAGAGTCGCAAATACCGACCGCGACACGCAGCAACTCCTCAGTCGAGCAAGCTTCGGCCGGCCGAGCGCAGGGTCGCGCAGGCTTCCGTGACGCCTTCGGCCATGGCAACCTCGGCGGCTTTCAGGTAGGACCGGGGGTCGTACGCCTTCTTGTTCCCGACCTCGCCGTCGATCTTGAGGACGCCGTCGTAATTCGTGAACATGTGGGCGGCGATGGGGCGCGTGAAGGTGTACTGGTTGTCGGTATCGATGTTCATCTTGATCACGCCAAAGTCGATGGCGGCGTGGATGTCGGCGAGCTCGGAACCCGACCCGCCATGGAAGACATAGTCGAACGAGGCGTCGTCTCCGTAGGCAGCCTTGATCGCCGTCTGGCCCTCGCCCAACACGTCTGGCCGCAGCTTGACATTGCCGGGCTTGTAGACACCGTGGACGTTGCCGAACGTGGCGGCGAGCATGTATCGGCCGTTCTCCCCGAGACCCATCCTCCGTGCCGTCTCGATGAGGTCCTCGTTGGTGGTGTAGAGCTTCTCGCGAGGTGTCCCCTCGGCAGAGACACCGTCCTCCTCACCACCGACGACACCGACCTCGAGCTCGAGGATCACGTCGAGTTGGCGCATCTCCTCGAGGAGCTGCTCACTGATGGTGAGGTTGGCGTCGAGGTCGATGGCGGACCCATCGAACATGTGGCTCTGATACAGCGGGATGAGACCAGCCTCCCGCCGCTCCCTGGTCACTTCGAGGAGGGGTCGGATGAACGTATCGACCTTGTCCGCCTGACAGTGGTCGGTGTGCATGGCGATGAGGACCGGGTACTCCTCGGCAAGGAGGTGAGCCATCTCAGCGATCGCCTGGGCCCCGAGCGCCATCGAATTCACATACGTTCCCGAGGCGAAGGACCCTCCGCCGTGGCTCACCTGGATGATGCCGTCGGAACCCGCATCCGCAAAGCCCCTGAGAGCCGCGTTCAACGTCTCGGATGAGCTGATATTGATCGCCGGATAGGCGTATGAACCGCCCTTTGCGGCATCGAGCATGGCGTTGTACTGGTCAGGTGTGGCGATGGGCATGAAGGGCCTCTCGGTCGTGTGATCGTGCTTCCCACGCTAATCGCCGGCGGGAACTCTCTGTTCGCCGGAGCGGGATCCACCTCCGGGCCTGCCACCCGGCGGGCACGTCAGAGGCTCGTCCATCAACTGAATACTCACCTGCATCCTCGGTACACTCTCGCCCGTTCGGAGGGGTGACAGAGCGGACGAATGTGACGGTCTCGAAAACCGTTGGGCCTTTCGGGGTCCCGAGGGTTCAAATCCCTCCCCCTCCGCCACCGGAAAGGCACCCGCAAGGGTGCCTTTCTCGCGACCAACCAACCGCCACCCGGAGAGATGTGACGACACCTGAAGGCTGAGAACCCGAACGATGTTGCTCGCACAGCGCCAACTCGAACACACAGACGTGATCCACCGAGACCGCCTTTGGGTTCAAATCCCTCCCCCTCCGCGTGACGGAACGGCATCCAGCAGGGTGCCGTTCTCGCGTACCGCTGCGCGCCAGTCCCCCATTCAGGGGAGACGGGCGAACACAGTGAGCCAGGGCGGTTCAGCAATCCCCCTGCATCGTCGCTGCGCTCCTCCGCCGTCCCCCTTGAAAGGGGGACTGAACCGCCATCTCCGCCGGCCCGCACTACGATCGGACGGTGCTGATCGATCCGGCTCTGTTTCGAGACGACGCGATCTCCGATGAGACCAGGGCGTTCAACGACGAGATCCAAGAGATCCTTCTCGCCGAGCCTCCGACATCGTCGCTGCCACCGGAGAAGATCCGTGCTGACCGTCGTGCCGGAAGGGGTCCATGGGGTCCGGTGATCCACTCCGAGTACGCGACGGACCTCGTCATCGATGGACCGGCTGGCGACCTCAGGCTTCGCATCATCCAGGTGGGTGAGCCTGCTGGCGTCTACCTGCACATCCATGGCGGGGGATGGATGCTTGGAGCTGCGGACCTGAGCGACCTCGGCAACGAGGCGATGGCCAGGGAAGCCGGCGTCGCGGTGGTGTCCGTCGACTATCGGCTGGCACCAGAGCACCCGTATCCGGTTGGTCTCGAGGACTGTGTGACAGCAGCGACCTGGTTGATCTCGTGCGCAAAGGAGCGATTCGGCACCGACGCGCTGGCGATCGGCGGCGAATCATCCGGGGCGAACCTCGTGGCAGCGACGTTGCTCACTGTGCGTGACACGACGGGGTACAGCGGGTGGCGCGGCACCAATCTCGTGTACGGATCCTACTTCCCCGACGGGACGCCATCAGTGAGGAGCTGGACCGAGGACGGCCTCATCCTCGATTCCGACACAATGGCGTGGTTTGCAGAGAACTACCGAGGCAACGATCGACCGAGGATGGACGACCCTGGCTATTCGCCCCTCTATGGCGACCTCGGGAACCTGCCGCCTGCCCTGTTCACGATCGGTACGAGGGATCCGCTCGTCGATGACACCTTGTTCATGGCAATGCGCTGGCTCGCGGCAGGGAACGACACAGATTTGGCGATCTATCCCGGCGGTATCCACGCCTTCGACGCGTTCCCCATAGCCATCGGGCTGGCGGCCCGCGAGCGGATGTACGAATTCGTGAGGGATCGGATCGCCAGACCGGGGCGGTGAACCACGGCCGCCCCACTGCCGATCGTTCGCGATCAGCCGCGCCTCCAGCCGCTTGACGTCGGCTGCTCCCGGAGGGATGCTGAAATCAGCTCAGAAGGAGTACACGTGCAACTCCGCCTCGTACCCATGGCACTGGCGGTCGCGGCCTCAATGCTGTTCGTTGCTCCTCCACCGGGCGCGGCGGCACCCACCCCGCAGCAGGACACCGTGGGGTTGTTCGATCCGGACAGCGGACAATGGCACCTCCGCGGAGCCGACGGATGGGCCACGAGTTTCTGGTTCGGGAATCCGGGCGACTACCCGATGGTCGGGGACTGGGACTGCGACGGTATCGACACTCCTGGCCTCTACCGGCAGTCCGATGGCTACGTCTACCTCCGAAACCAGAACTCCCAAGGCATCGCAGACATACGCTTCTTCTTCGGCAACCCCGGCGACATTCCCCTCGCCGGGGATTTCAACGGTGACGGATGTGCGACGGTCTCCCTGTATCGGCCGTCCGAGGCTCGCATCTTCATCATCAACAGGCTGGGAGATGGGGATGCGGGCCTGGGGTCTGCTGATCTGAATTACTACTTCGGAAATCCGGGTGACACACCATTCGTCGGAGATTTCGACGGCGATGGCATTGACACTGTAGGTCTTCACCGAGCGAGCACCGGATTGGTGTACTTCCGCAACAGCCACACCCAGGGCAACGCCGACGTCTCCTTCTTCTTCGGTGATCCCGGTGACCGCTTCGTCGCAGCCGACTGGACTGGCGACGGCATCGACACCCCCGGTCTGTTCCGACCGTCAGACACGACCTTGTACATGCGCTACAGCAACACCGAGGGCAACGCCGACGCCACGGCCACCCTCGGCGCGAGGGCGTGGCTGCCCGTCGCCGGCGACTTCGGACTCCCCGAAGTACCGATCAACGCCAGAAGCTGGACCGCCGAGCTCGTCGCGACCACGGGTGATGTGGGCCGTTTCAACGACATCGCAATCGGCAGCGACGGACTGCCGATCATCTCATTCGGTTATGCCCTCGGGTTCGCCTACCAGGAACTCCGTGTGGCTCACTGCGATGACATCACCTGCAGTGCCTCGTCCACGACGCCTCTGTTTGGGGCGATGTTCGAATCAACGTCCCTGGCGACTGATGCGACACGTCCACCATTGATCTCGTTCTACGACACGTCATCGGCAGCCCTAGGGATCGCCGACTGCACGAACACGACGTGTACGAGCGCATCCATGTGGTTCGAGTGGGGTCAGGATGAGTCCTACGGGAAGTACTCCGAGGCCGCACTTCACGATGGGACCGCACAGGTCACGGCGAGTGAATCCGGTCTTGCCTATCACCTGCTTCGATCGGATGACACGTCGCAGTGGCAGACCCACTCTGTCGCGACGCTCGTGGAACACTCGAGGCCCGCTCTCGATCTCACGACGAACGGCCTCGCAAGGATCGTTGTCCCCGGACGCCCCATTGGCACGATGATCGACGACCAGGGAAGGCCGACCGTCCTCACGTATCCCACACGTCTCGTGTTGTGCGTCGACGAGGAATGCAGCTTCGGTCTCGCTGCAACCCCGGTGATCCACGAGGAAGTGGTCTCGGGGTCGGATATCGTCGACGGTTCTGTGTCGACGCGCAGGTCTGCGCACACCTCGGTAGTGGTGAACAGGGACAGCCTCGTGACAGCAGCCATCTCCTGGGGCAACGGTCCCGGACTCGACGTCGTAGCGTGTGCGGATCCGTCGTGCGTCTCTCGAACCACGAGCCGCGTCGACACGGGCACGACCACCGGCCTCTTCGTGGATCTCGAAATCACCGCCGATGGCCTGCCGATCATGGCCTACACGGATCCCACAGGCACCGTCAAGGTGGCACAGTGCCTGGATCGGGCCTGCACGACCATCGATCGCACCACGATCGCGAGCCCCGGGCCCGGCACCGAGGTATCGCTGACGATCGACCGGACCGGGATGCCCATCGTGGCCTACTACGACAGCCCGGCAGGTGACCTCGTCGTGGCGCGGCTCAGGTGACGGTCGCGTCCGGCTGCCGAGATCGTGTACGACGCATCTCGAGTGTGCCGATGACGCCAGGGCCGACGAGCCTCATCGGCGGTTCCGGGACCGGAATGACGGACCCGGAATGACGAGGTTGACCACTACCATCCCAGGACCGTGCTAGGTGGGGTACTAGGGGTGCCCTCGTTCCGAAATCCTCTTCATGCGGAGCTGAATTCCCCGCCTGAGGACGCAGTGATGCCGGGCGGAACACCGAAACGGTTGATGATGATGGTTGGGTCCCTCTGCGGCGGGACGCCGTGAACCGGGTCAGGTCCGGAAGGAAGCAGCCCTAAGCGGGCGGTGCCGGGTGCAGTGGGCCAGCCCAGCCGGAGTCGACCGTTCGGTGGTCGCCGATGTCAATACGTCCGAGGGCGGGGTGCACGGTGCACCCCGCAACCCGGCGACACCGTGGTCGGGGTCCGTGATCCCTAGGACTCGTCCTCGGTCTCGGGAGCGGCTTCCTCAACGACGACCTCTTCGACGATGGCTTCGATTTCGAGGGACGCTTCCTGCTGGTCTTCCTTGCCGCGGAGCTTCGTCCACCACACGGTCACACCGGCAACTGCCGCACCGACTGCCGCCACTCCGAACCACTTCTTCTTTGCCATGTGCACTTCTCCTCTTCGGGTGGGATCCCCGAAATCCGATAAACAAATGTGTTGCTTTCTTTCAAGTTACTTGATGTAAAGTAACTTGTCAAGATACTTGCAAACAAGGTACAGTGGAGGCATGGACGACTATGTCACCGACGCGATCGCCGATTGGGCGCAGGAGCGACCCACGCTCGACACCTCGCCCATGGCACTCATCAGTCGCATACTCAGGGCAGCGGAGATCATCCAGAGTCGGTTGGACGCCGTCGCCGCCGAACACGGCCTGTCACACAAGGGTGACATGGATGTCCTCGCCGCGCTGCGACGGGTGGGACCGCCGTATGAGGCGTCCCCATCGCGCCTCGCACGAGCGGTTCAGCTGACGACGGGAGGCATGACCAACCGGCTCGATCGGCTCGAGAAGGCCAACCTGATCGTTCGGCGTCGCGACACTGCCGACCGTCGTGGGGTCATCGTGGGGCTCACCGCAATGGGGAAGGACGTCTGCGACACCGCATTCGCCGCAGTCCTCTCCGAGCAGGCACGACTTGTTCAGGTGCTTTCCGATGACCAACGAGATACCGCATCGGTTGCCCTGAAGGGCTTGCTGCTCTCCCTCGGAGACCGAGCGCTCCCTCCGGCACCCCCGTCCATCTGAGGCATCTGCCTCACTTGGTCAGGACGGCTGCCCAGACAAAGCCCATCGGACCCATCCGCCATGTTGCATCGAGGCTGAGCGGCGTATCTGCCAGCAGTACCTCGGGTGGCGGGTTCTTGTCGAGGCTGCGATGGAGGTAGGAGTACTCCTCCCTCGCACCGATCGACATTCCTGCAAGTGGGAGAACCACAGCGGTACCGGCCCGATGGACCTTCGAGGACACAGAACCACGCGGTCGCGCCAGATCGACGATTCCCGCCATCCCTCCGGGCCGGAGGACTCGTGCAACCTCTTCCATCGTTCGATCGACACTGTCGAGGTTCCTGAAGACATACGCCGAGAACACCGCGTCGAAGGAGCCGTCATCGAATGGCAGATCCTCCCCGACGGCGACGACCCGGTATGCGGCGTCGTTGAGGGCGAGCATCTCGGGGGCCGGATCGAGGGCGAACACCTCTCGCGACCCGAAGATCGCGTTGGCAGCGCCCGTCCCGCCGCCGAGATCGAGGAGGCGACCTTCCGGAAGGCGCGCCACGACCGTGTTGCGCCACTTCTGGTCCTGGCCGAGCGACAGGAGGGTGTTCAGCCGGTCGTACCGATCGGCGATGTCCTTGAAGATGGAGCCGTTGCTCATGGGGCGGAGATGACGTCGAAACCCGTGTAGCGGGCGAGCGCCTGGGGAACCACGATCGATCCGTCCTCTCGCTGGTGATTCTCCATGAGGGCGATCAGGATGCGTCCGACTGCGATCGCCGTCCCGTTCAGTGTGTGCACGAATCGATTGCCGTCATCACTGCGATAGCGGATCTTCAAGCGCCTCGCCTGGTAGTCCGTGGTATTCGACGTCGAGGTGACCTCGCGGTAGCGATCGTGGGAGGGGAACCACGCTTCTATGTCGTACTTCTTCGAAGCGGAATCTCCGAGATCGCCCGCCGCGACATTCACGACGCGATAGGGAAGCTCGAGGCCCTGGATCAGTTCCTCTTCGCGAGCAAGGAGGAAGTCGTGTTCACCCTCTGATGCCTCGGGTGTGACGAAGGAGAACATTTCGACCTTGTCGAACTGATGGACCCTGAAGATGCCCCGGGTGTCCTTGCCGTATGTGCCAGCCTCACGTCGGAAGCAGGTCGAGTAGCCGGCGTAGCGAATGGGAATCTGATCGGCTTCGAAGATCTCATCTGAGTGGAAGGCTGCAATGGGGACCTCTGAGGTTCCCACGAGGAACAGATCGTCCTCGGGAACGGCATAGACCTGCTCAGCCGTACCGGGGAAGAACCCCGTGCCGTACAGGGCATGTTCACGCACGAGTACAGGGGGAATCACAGGTGTGAAGCCGTGGCCCATGAGGTTGTCCATCGCATAGCGGACGAGGGAGAACTCCATCATCGCTAGCTGGCCCAGGATGAACCCGAAGCGCGAGCCAGACACCTTCGCTGCCCGCTCCACATCGAGAATGCCGAGGGCCGTCCCGAGGTCGACGTGATCCCTGGGTTCGAAGTCGAAGACAGGAGGCGATCCGAATGCGCTGACCTGGACGGCATCTTCCTCGCGGAGACCAGGCGCCGCGGTGGGATCCGTCAGGTTCGGTAGCTGGATCCAGAGGGCGGTGAATGCCTCGTCGAGGGCTTCCGTCTCGGCGAGGAGCATCTTGTATCGCTCAGCCAGTTCCCCTGCGCTCGCAATCGCTGCAGCCTTGTCATCCCCGGATAGCTTCGGGATCGACTTCCCGATGTCCTTCTGCTGGGCGCGCAGCTCCTCGGCTGCGGTCCGCGACGAACGACGCTGCTCATCGAGGGCTCCGAGGTGATCGAGGTCGAAATCGACCCCCCTTCGGGCGAGCGAAGCTTCCAGTTCGGCCCTGCGGTCCCTGAGGTAGGTGATGTCGATCATCGAATCGGAGGTTAACGACCCATGGCGCGGTCAACGGATGCCTGTTCCTCTGGAGCGAGTTCCTGGACGCCACGTCCACCCCTGATCTCCTTCGTCAGGAAGATCGTCTCATCGCGCGACGTGAGCAGCGTGATGACAAGCCCATCGCCGAGCTCATTCATGATCGCGATGCTCCTCGATTGATTGCCTGTGATGTTGCCGAAGGCGTTGTACTCGACAACGGCGAACCTGTTGAGGGCGCTCGGGAGTCGGCCAGCGATGTCCCCGACCCTCGAGAGCAGTGTTTCGACCTGGGCGGAGTTGCGAGCCGTCCGCTCATCGAGGGCACGGAGCATCGCCACCGTGTTCCCGTCGGTGGGCACGGCGTCGACCTTCCTCTTCATCGCCTGGAGCTGGATCGTTTGCCAGATGACGAGAAGGATCATGAGGACCGCCACGGCCACGATGCTGATCGCGAGGGGATCGCTCATGATTCGCTGTTCCAGATGAAGGTCATCGACCAGGCGTCATTGTCAGGGTGCACATCTTCAGGGATTGTCACGGAAAGCGACACCTGGTACAAACCGCCCGGTGTCACGGGCAGGTCGGCAAAAGAGACCGTCGTCGATGCGCCGGCCCCGACTTCCCCCGCCTGCTCGGTCAACGTGAACGTTTCGCCGGTGTCGACGATGAGGACGACGAGCTCGACACCGACGGCGGTTGCGGCCTCATTCCCGACGTTGCTGATGACACCCGCCACACCGATGGTGTCCGAGAACGGAACGAGGGCGATTCCACCACGGTCACCAACGGCGGCAGGTTCGACCATGCCGACCACGGCAATGTCGATCCTCGGTGTCAGGCTGTAGGCCGCCGCAATCTTCAGAGCAAGGTTCTGGGCGTCATAGACGAAGGGATCCTCGGGATCCGGAACGACATACGCGAACACTGGGAAGTCTGGTGGAGTGGCGTCATCCGGCAACTCTGATACGTCGGACAGGAAGATCCCGTACCCGATATCCCCGACACGGAGCGTGTTCAGGGCATTCCGGATGACCACCTCGGAACCGGTCTGGATCTCGCCATCCATGATTCCGAGGACCGCTGCTTCGAGGTCGCTCGCTCCGAGGACCCAACTCGCCGAGGCAGCTGTCAACGAGCCGTAGAGCCCGCCGATGGAGGGTGGCACATCGACCGCAAGAAGTGCATTGGCCTCTTCCGCAGTCGCGACGATCTCGCTGAGTCGGCGAGTGACCTCCTGTCGGGGCATGATCGGGCCGAGCTGCGCGAATGTTGCGTTGAGGAGGTCTGCAGCCTGTTCGTGCAGCTCCGTCGCCTGGTCCGCCGCGGCGAAGAAGTCCGCCGTCTCCCTCTGCTCCGTCTGCCGCGTCACCAGGTACGCGATCGCCGCAACGACGAGAGCGATGGTGAGGAGAATGAGTAGCAGGCGGCGCCGTCGACGACGACGATCCGGCTGGTGTATCCGGTACGCCATGGTGCGCGAGGAGGGACTTGAACCCTCACGAGTGTTACCTCACAGGAACCTGAATCCTGCGCGTCTGCCAATTCCGCCACTCGCGCGTGGAGGCGGAAGGGTACCACCCACGGTGCCTACGGCACAGGACGAGGCGCCGATGGCAGCAGTCAAGCCGACTACGGGTGCCCCGGAATACACTCGCCCCATGAAACTGGCACGCGGTATCGAGCGCCGCCTCGAGAACCTCGTCGACGGTGTGAGCGCCTCCGTCTTCAGGGGAACCATGCATCCTGTCACGATCGCCAGCAGGCTGGTCCGCCAGATCGACTTCCTCGCAACCGAAACGCCGGCAGGAACTCAGATACCGAACGACCTCACGGTCGTCATCAATCCGACGGACCTCGACCCGTCGATAGACGTTGCCGAACTCGAGAATGAACTCGCCGTCGTCGTGACGGCCGGGGCTCTCGAAAATGGGTGGCGGCTGATCGGGCCGGTCGGGGTGCACCTGGAAACGAGCCCCGACGTGCCTCGCGGTATCCTCGAATGCGCAGGAGATCCCATGCCGGGCAGCCTGGAGCCATGGGGTCAGCTGATCGCACTTGATGGATCCGTCCTGATCCCCCTTTCGATGAATCGCACGCTCATCGGAAGGGCACTCGATGCCGACGTGCGCTTCTCCAACTCGGAGATATCCCGCCACCACGCGGTGGTCGCACGAAGGGGCGATGCGGTGGACATCACAGACCTTGGTTCCTCGAACGGCACATGGGTAAATGGTGATCGCACGGCCAAGAAGCCCGTGACACTGTTGCCTGGCTCCACCGTCTCACTCGGCAATATCCCATTCACGTACCGGCTGGTGTCCTGACATGCCGGTGCTGTTCCTCAACATCATCAAGGTGTTGTTCCTGATCTTGTTGTTCCTCTTCCTGTGGCAGGTTGCACGGGCAATCCGCTCCCACATCGGCACCAGCCCCAGCACCAAGGTGGAGGGCACAGGGGCAGAACTGGTCATCCTCACCGGCGCGAGTGAGTCCTATCGAGTGAAGCTCCGACCTGCCGGTCACGTCGTCGGGCGATCCCCTGACGCTGACATCAGCATCGACGATCCGTATTCTTCAGAGTTCCATGCCAGGGTTGGCATTTCCGACGGCAAGGTCGTCGTCCATGACCTCGGCAGTACGAACGGCACGTATGTCAACGGACGACGCGTGACCAGCCCGACAACGGTCTCACGCGGCGATACCGTGCAGATCGGCAAGACGACACTCGAGGTGCGATGAACTACGTCTGGGGCACGGGGACGCACGTCGGCAGGGTTCGCGACGGCAATGAGGACTCCCTCTTCCCGCGCGAATCCGGCACTTCGGACAACCGGGTGCTCCTCATGGTTGCTGACGGCATGGGTGGCGCCGTCGCCGGCGAGGTGGCATCACGCCTTGCCGTGGACGCCGCATCAGCCGCACCGATCGACGATGATGTCACACCGCAGGATCGCGTACTTCTCGCGAACGAAGCCGTCATCGAGGCGACCAGGCAGGATCCATCCCTCGCAGGCATGGGAACGACGATGACGCTCGTCGAACTCGCCGAGAGCGGTGTCGCCAATTTTGCACACGTCGGGGACTCGCGTGCGTACCTGCTCCGCGATGGAGAGCTCAAGGCGCTCACGACCGATCACACCCTGGTGCACGAGCTCATCGAGCTCGGTCGCATCACTCCGGAAGAGGCCGAACGGCATCCACATCGGCATCTCATCACAAGGGTGCTCGGCCTCGGCCCGATCGGCGTCGATACCTTCACCGTCGACCTCGAGCACGGGGACCGCATCCTCCTGTGCTCGGATGGTCTGAACACGATGGTGTCCGACTTCACGATCCAGCAGCTGCTCGCAGCCCGTCAGGGTGTCGAACCAACAGCATGGGCCCTGATCGAACAGGCCAACACCGCCGGGGGACTCGACAACACCACAGTCGTGGTGATCGACGTCACGACATGACGCGGAAGGCCGAAGCAGGGCTGATCGTTGCAGCATCGGTGCTCGCAGCGCTCGGTGTGGCACTCGTCGAGTTCACGAGGGGGAACTGGCTCGACGCCCAGGTTGCCATAACGCTCATCGTGTTCCTTGCTGGGTTCGGTGGCCTGCATCTCTCGGTGCGCCGATGGGCCCCAGGGGCGTCGAGCCTGGTCCTCCCGACAGCGGCCTTCCTCACAGCGATCGGCTTCATCGAGATCTATCGCATCGACGGCGACCTCGCCGCACTCCAGCGATGGTCACTGATCGTCGCCGCAGGCGCCGCAGCTGGCCTGATGTGGCTCATCAGGGACTCGGGAGTGGCGGTGTTCAATCGATACCGATACGTCTTCCTCGCCGCTGCTGTCGTCCTCCTCCTCCTGCCGTTGCTTCCTGATGCCTTTCCGATCCACGGGGCAACGGTCAACGGATCCCGATTGTGGGTCAGGCTCGAGGTTCCCTACATCGACAGGGTGCTGAGCTTCCAACCGGGGGAGATCGCCAAAGTGCTCATCACGATCTTCCTCGCCTCCTACCTTGCAGAGCGAGCCGAGGCCATGGCGGTCGTCGACAGGCGAATCGGTCCTCTGCGTATGCCAGAACCGCGCAACCTCGGCCCGATCCTGATCGCAGCAGCGAGCGCCTTCCTCATCCTCATCTACCAGAAGGACCTCGGAGCGTCGCTGCTCCTGTTCGCCCTGTTCGTGACCATGCTGTACATGGCGACGGGTCGGGCCTTCTATGTCGGGGCGGGAGTCGCCCTGGTGGCGATTGCGGGCGTCATGGCGTACACAGGGTTCGACCATGTCCATCGACGCGTCGATGCGTGGCTCGACCCGTTTGCCTATGCCCAGGGGGCTGGCTACCAGACCATCCAAGGACTGTTTGCCATGGGGTCCGGGAGCCTCACCGGATCGGGAATCGGCCTCGGTCGCCCCGATCTGATCCCCGCCGCTGCCACCGACTTCATCTTCGCCGCCGTCGCCGAGGAGCTTGGCCTCGCCGGCTCGATTGCCGTGCTCACCGGATTCTGTCTCCTCTTTGCCGCCGGTTTCGGAATCGCCCTGAGGTCGAAGGATCGGTTCCGGAAGTACTTGGCTGGCGGCTTGACCGCGGTTCTCGCCCTCCAAGCCTTCATCATCCTCGCCGGCGTCGTTCGGTTGCTCCCGATCACCGGTCTGACATTGCCGTTCATGTCGTACGGAGGGTCCTCGCTCGTGGCGAACTTCCTCATCGTTGCCCTGCTGCTGCGGGTGTCCCACGAGGAACGACCATGAATCGGCCATTGCGCAGATCTGCATATGCCCTCATCGCCTCATTCGTCCTCCTCCTCGGAGCCGTCGTCTGGATCCAGGCGGTCAAGGCATCGGACTATCGCGAGGATCCGACGAACCCACGGCTCGTCGCGTGGAGAACCGGACGTGAACGCGGACCGATCGTCAGCGCGGATGACGTCCTCCTCGCCGTGTCGTTGCCATCGACAGATGATCCACAGCTGTTCACACGGAACTATCCGGAGGGTGAGGCATACTCCCACACGGTCGGATACAGCTCCGTCCTCTTCGGTTCGACCGGCATCGAAGCGGCACGGGCCAACGATCTGGTGTCCGACAGGGATTCGACGATCTCGGGCGTCCTCAACGGCCTCCTCGGTGGCGACCCTCGTCCGAGGGGTGTGAGACTCACCCTCGATCACTCGCTCCAGATGGCTGCACTCGATGCACTCGACGGCCAGAAGGGGGTCGTGATCGCGATCGATCCGCAAACCGGCGCCATTCTCGCGATGGTGTCGCTACCGAGCTACGACCCGAACGCGCTCGTTGGCCTCGGCGCCGCACCCGAGGGAGAGCGCCTCACGGCGGATCCGGAACAGCCCTTGCGAAATCGTGCCATCGACGAGACATATCCCCCCGGCTCCGTCTTCAAGGTCATCACGACGGCTTCTGGCTTCGATGCGGGAGCGGTCAGCCCATCGAGCCAGTTCGACGACCCCACCGCCCTCGTCCTCCCGGGAAGCACAGCCACCATCGAGAACTTCGACGGTGGGGTCTGCAGCGACGGTCGGTCCGTCACCCTCGAAGTGGCCTTCATCAGGTCGTGCAACACCGTGTTCGCACAACTGGGCATGGATGTTGGAGGAGTCGGCTTGTGGGAGACCGCAGGGAAGTTCGGGTTCAACGACGCTGTCCCGTTCGATCTGGACGTTCTGACGTCTGCATTCCCCGATGGAGCAACGTTGGCGCCAGATCCGGCGGCGACGGCTCAGAACGCCATCGGCCAACGGGACGTTCAGACCACACCCTTGCTCATGGCGCTTGCCGCGGCCTCCATTGCCAACGGAGGAACGACGATGGAGCCGTACCTGGTCGACGAGGTCTTCACATCCGAAGGCGTCGTGGAGTCGGTCACCGGACCGCGAGTCTGGCGGAGGGCAGCAAGCCCGGCGACAGCAGCGGTCATCGGGGATCTGATGGAGAAGGTCGTCAGCTCAGGAACGGGAAGGAACGCCGCAGTCCCAGGAGTGCGGATCGCGGGCAAGACCGGCACTGCGGAGATCACGGGCGCTGCACCCCACGCCTGGTTCATCGGTTACGGACCGGTCGACCCCGAGCCGGGTGAACGATCGATCGCCATCGTTGTCGTCGTCGAGTCGGGAGGGAACTTCGGTGAATCAGCCACCGGAGGCAGTGTGGCTGCACCGATAGCGCAGAAGGTCCTCTCGTCGTTCTTCGGCCTCACCGGGGAATGAGCCTCGCTTCGCGACGTGTATCTGGACTTGGTACTTGGTCCTTGGACCTCTTCACCCGGAGCGATGACGGCTGGCACGCATTCTTCCCCTGCGGAGCGGGGGAAGTGGCCGAGCGGAGCGAGGTCGATGGGGGCTGCTACCAAGTACCACGCATGCACGGCTGTTACCGCCCTGCGTAAGTACCCTCACGAACCGTGGAAGAACGCATCCTCTCCGACCGGTACCGGATCGTCAAGCATCTCGCTCGCGGCGGCATGGCCGACGTGTACGAGGCAGAAGACACACTGCTGAACCGAGCAGTCGCGGTCAAGGTACTGCACGCCAACTTCGCTTCTGACGAGGCCTTTGTTGCGCGTTTCCGGAGGGAGGCTCAGGCAGCAGCCAACCTGTCGCATCCCAACATCGTCGCCATCTACGACTGGGGCAAGGACGCAGGCACGTACTTCATGGTGATGGAGCTGATTCGTGGCCGCACGCTCAGGGAGATCATGCGCACCGAAGGCGTGATCATGCCGAGGAGGGCCGCCGAGATCACGGCCGATGCCGCCGCGGCTCTGAGCATCGCCCACCAACACGGTGTCTACCACCGCGACATCAAGCCGGGCAACATCATGATCACCGATGATGGCTCGGTGAAGGTCACCGACTTCGGCATCGCTCGAGCGCTCGATGACTCGGAGGAACTGACCAGGACCGGGGCGGTCATCGGTACTGCGACATACTTCTCGCCGGAGCAGGCCCAGGGTCTCCCTGCGGACGAGCGGTCCGACGTATACGCCCTCGGAATCGTCCTCTACGAGCTCCTCGCAGGCAAACCGCCATTCACGGGCGAGAGCCCTGTCGCCGTCGCCTACCAGCACGTATCGGAAACGGCCGTGTCCCCCGATCGGGTCAACCCCGACGCGCCGCGGGAGCTGGCGGCAATCGCCGAGCATGCCATCCTGAAGAGCCCTGACCTTCGGTACCAGTCCGCGGAGGAGTTCCGCGCCGATCTCCTGCGATACCTCAGCGGCTCGGAGCCCATCGCCGCCGCAGCGGCTATGGCTGCGGCTGCAACCGCCGTGATCGCTCCCCCGAACAGTCCACCGGTCGGATACGCACCACCGTCCCAGCCGACCCAGACCTTCGATGCACCGGCAAACGAGCGGTCCCAGGCGTCGTATTGGGTTGCGGTTGGTGCGCTGATCGCGATCCTCTTCGTCGGCATGTTCCTCCTCTTCAGGCTCCTCACCGGCGGCGAAGCCGTCGCCAGCGCCGTTGAGATCCCGAACCTGACGGGTATGCCAGCCGAACAGGCCTTCGAGGCGCTTCAGGAACTCGATCTCAAGGTGCGGGCTGACAGTGAAGCGAGTACCGAGGTCGAGGTCGGTCTCGTGGTCAGGACGGATCCGTCCCCTGGGAGCATGGTGGAGCCGGGAAGTTTCGTCACCGTCTATGTGTCCTCCGGTGAGGAGACCTTTGGCATCCCACCCGTGATCGGTGAGAACGTCGATGTGGCTGTCGCGATCATCGAGGCAGCAGGGTTCTCGAGAGGCAACATCGAATACGTGTTGACCGAGGATGTCGACGAGAACATCGTGATCGGGCAGAGCCCATCCGAGGGAACAACCGCTGCACCCCTCAGCCCCGTTGACCTCATCGTATCCGCAGGGCCATCGTCGATCGAGGTTCCCGATGTGACGGGCAAGAGCCTCCAGACGGCGCAGCTCGACCTGACACGGGCAGGTTTCGCGAACCTCGAGATCGAAGAGGAACCGTCACCTGATGTCGCTCTCGGTTTCGTCATCGAGACGAGCCCGAGGGCTGGCCAGGTCGCCCCGCGGGAAGCCACGATCACGATCATCGTGTCCACCGGTCCGGAGCCCGTGGCGGTTCCTGACCTCAGCGGTCTGTCGACGACCCAGGCCCAACAACGCCTGAATGCGCTGGGGCTGCTCATGGTCATCAGCAACCAGACCGTCGAGGTCGACTTCGACTCAGGCCTCATCGGCAATATCGCGGAGCAGACGCCTTCGGCCGGGGCGGACGCCGAGGTCGGATCAGAGGTCACTGTGCGCCTCGGTATCGCTCGCCAGGTCACCGTGCCGAACCTCGTCGGACAGACCGTGGAGAATGCCGAATCTGCTGCCGCAAATGTCGGACTGAACGTCGACATCATCAACACGACAGTCACAAACGATCAGGCGAAGGACAACACGGTCGCTTCCCAGAACCCTGCAAGCGGCACCACCGTTGATGACGGGAGCTTCGTCGACCTCGTCGTCTTCGTGTACGAACCCCTGGTACCGAACTTTGTTCAGCAGCAGGTGACCCTGGCCCAGGCCCAGACCCAGGCGACGAACATCGGCCTCGGAACGGTGAATCAGGTGGGTACGACACCGACTGCCAACGCCAACCTCGTCGGCAAGATCGCCTCCCAGAATCCCGCGGCCGGAACGTCCGTCGCAAAGGGCACAGACGTCGACGTCGTCATCTACATCCAACAGCCTTGACAGTCGGCGGAGCGCTCCACCGGAGGAACCACGCCCTCATGGCCTGGTATCACGAGAACCGGCGAGACCTTCCTTGGCGTGGAACGCCCAACCCGTACTTCACGCTCGTATCCGAGGCGATGCTCCAGCAGACACAGGTCGATCGGGTGATCCCGCGCTTTGCAGCGTTCGTCGACCGATGGCCGACTGTCGGCGACCTTGCGTCAGCCGAGCGGGCCGAGGTCGTGGCTGCATGGTCTGGACTCGGATACAACGCCCGCGCCGTTCGTCTCCACGAGGCAGCCTGTCTGGTCGCTCGGGATGGCTGGCCGAGCACTCCCACTGATCTCCAACAACTCCCAGGCGTCGGGCCATATACGGCGGCCGCGATCGCGTCGATTGCATTTGGTGTCACGGTGCCAGCCGTCGACACCAACCTCAAGCGCGTTCTGAGCAGGTGGGCAGGCGAACCTCTGAGCGGTGCGAGTCTGGCGGCGTTCGCCGCAGAGTCCGTGGTCGAACCGTCAGGCGACTGGAACCAGGCGATGATGGACCTTGGTGCCGGCCTGTGCAGGCCACGCTCTCCCCGCTGCGGCGATTGCCCCGTGGCTGGATGGTGTGCTGATCCCACGGTGTACCAGCCGCCACCCGCCCAGTCCCGGTTCGAAGGGTCGAACCGCCAGCTGAGGGGTGCACTCGTCAGGGCTCACGTGGAGGGTCGCGACCTTGTAGAGGCGGGGTCTGCACTCGGCAGGACGGACTCCGAGGTCACCGATGCGGTCCAGAACCTGATCGGCGAGGGGCTGCTTCCTTCATCGGCGTACGAGCTCACCTGAGGAAGTTCGCCAACAGTGCTTTCCCTTGGAGGGTCATGACCGACTCCGGATGGAACTGCACAGCCTCGATTGGGAGCTCGCGGTGCCGAACGCCCTGGACAACACCATCCTCCGAATGCGCAGTCACCTCGAGGACATCGGGTATATCGAGCGCTGCCAGCGAGTGATAGCGGGTAGCGGCGAATGGGTTCGGAAGGCCAGAGAAGACACCGAGTCCGTCGTGTGTGATCTCTGAGGTCTTGCCATGGCGAGGTTCCGGGGCTCGTCCCACGGAGCCACCAAAGGCGACAACGGCCGATTGGAGCCCAAGGCAGACACCCAGGGTCGGAATGGAGACACCGAGCTGCCGGATGTAGTCGACGGAATAGCCTGCGTCCTCCGGTCTCCCCGGCCCTGGGCTGATGACGAGTCGATCGGGTGATAGCGCCATGGCCTCGTCGGGATCCAACACGTCGTTGCGATACACGACGGGGTCAGCACCCAATTCACCGATGTACTGCGCGAGGTTGTAGGTGAACGAGTCGTAGTTGTCGAGGATCAGAACCTTCATCCGATACCCCCGCCGGTGTCGAGGAGATTGGATCCCATCCAGTCGTAGATGAAGAAGAGGGCGACGACCGCAACCACCACGATCACCGCGGCGAGGATCACCTTGACCGGCATCGGTCCTGGGAGTGAGAGGAACGCCCGCTTCATCAGCCGACGATAACCCTCGCGTTCGGACCATCGATGAGCTCTGCGAAGACGATGAGTCGCTGCCGCGAGCTGAACTTCGGATGGCAGGTGGTGAGCGTCAGCCAGGCACCAGGTCGGTCCTGGATCACCCACAGCTCGGTCGGGCGGACGATCACTGACTCCCTCACCGCATAGGTGTGCGCCCCGATCGCCGTCTCGACCTCGATGAGGTCACCTGGCACCAACTGGTCGAGCTCGTGGAAGGGAGCGCCATAGGTGGTGCGGTGGCCGGAGATGACCGCATTACCGGGCTGGCCGGGAAGGGGCGTCAGTGGCATGTGGCCGGCGCCATTGCGCAGGTCCGTCCGCGTGACGCCCTCGACAACGGACCATCCGTCCTTGAGGCGATCGATCGTCGGGATGCGGATGATGGCGAACGCCTGGCCAGCAGGCGGGGCCTCTTCAATGGTGATGGTCGCTGGGGAAGGCGCTGGCTCGGCTGGGTCGACGAGTGCTGGAGTACCGGGTTCGATGTACTCCACCACCGTGGTCTCGGCTGTCTCGAAGTACGAGGTCGCCTCAGCGGCGAGCTCGGTGTTGTTCTGCTGGGCGAACCACGTCGTCACGAAGAGCTGGTGGCCGACGAATCCAAGGAGGAAGAGGCCGACGCCGAGGAAGAGCCA
>JAQAZV010000005.1:0-4423 GCA_032127155.1 Acidimicrobiia bacterium | reverse complement strand
AGATCACGATCGATGGCAAGGATGGCGTCGAGGATCTTGCGCTCCGTTTCCACGTCGAGGCCATACCCCGTCTTGACCTCGGCCGTCGTCGTGCCGTGGTGGAGCATCCGTTCGATGCGGGGCATCGACGTTGCCAGAAGTTCATCCAGCGTTGCCGAGCGAGTGGCAGCAACCGTCGAATGGATCCCGCCTCCCGCGTTGAGGATGTCTTCGTACGTGGCACCTGCGACCCGCCGACTGAATTCATCCGCGCGGTCACCAGCAAAGACCGCATGCGTATGGGCGTCGACGAAGCCTGGCAGGACGGCCCTGTCCTCGGCATCCACCAGTTCGACGTCGCGGAATTCAGCTGGGATCGCATCGGCTGTGCCCACCCAGGCAATCTCCCCGTCGACGATGGCGACTGCAGCGTCATCGATGATGCCGAGCAGCCCACCGTGTGACGGATTGTTGGTGACCAGGGAACCGATGCCGGTGAGGACGAGGGACGCAGTGTGCCGTTCAGCCATCTGAAGGTTCATCGACTGCGGTAGCAAGCATCGGGATGATGACACCGCGATGCCTCGCGACCTCGATGGCACGCGGATACCCGGCGTCGACATGCCGAATCACGCCCATTCCGGGGTCATTGGTGAGTACCCGTTCGATTCTGTGAGCCGCTTCATCCGTACCGTCCGCCACCACCTGTGCCCCGGCGTGGATCGACTTCCCGATGCCGACTCCGCCGCCGTGATGCACCGCCACCCATGCCGCCCCGGACGCGGTGCTCACGAGGGCGTTGAGGATCGGCCAGTCTGCGACGGCATCGGACCCATCCAGCATGTCCTCGGTTTCCCGATACGGCGACGCCACTGAACCAGAGTCGAGATGATCGCGACCGATCACGATGGGTGCCGACACCTTCCCTGACCGCACGAGCTCGTTGAAGGCGAGACCCGCCCGGTGTCGCTCACCGTATCCGAGCCAACAGATCCGCGCCGGTAAACCCTGGAAGGCCACCTGGTCCTCCGCCATGTCCAACCACCGGAGCAAGGGGGCATTGTCAGGGAACAGCGTCCTGAGTGCATCGTCGGTCGCCCTGATATCCGCAGGGTCGCCGGAAAGGGCGACCCACCGGAATGGCCCGAGCCCCTCACAGAAGAGGTCACGAATGTATGCGGGGACGAATCCCGGATACGCAAACGCATCGCTGAACCCGCCCTCGAGCGCCTCGCCCCTGAGGTTGTTTCCGTAGTCGAAGACCTCCGCGCCGGCCTGCTGCCAGCCGACCATCGCTTCGCAGTGCGCAGCCATCGACGCCCGTGATTGCTCGATGTACGCATCGGGATCCTCCGCCCGAAGGCTCGCAGCCTGATCGAGGGTCACACCAACCGGGACATATCCGTTGAGCGGGTCATGCGCAGACGTCTGATCGGTGACGATGTCGATGGGCACGCCACGACGCAGCAGCTCGGGGAAGACCTCAGCTGCATTGCCGACCACCGCGATTGATACCGCTTCCGCCGCTTCCTTGGCAGCAAGCGCACGATCGATCGCCGCATCGAGCGACGGAGCCAGCTCATCCACATATCGCGTCTCGAGCCTCTTCTGGATCCTCTCGGGATCGACGTCGACCGCCAGGCACACGCCACCGTTCATCGTCACGGCGAGGGGCTGCGCACCGCCCATACCCCCGAGACCAGCTGTGAGTGTCAGGGTCGCGGTGAGGGAGCCGCCGAACCTCATCTCAGCGATCGCGACGAAGGTCTGGTACGTGCCCTGGAGGATTCCCTGGGTCCCGATGTAGATCCACGAGCCAGCAGTCATCTGCCCATACATCATCAACCCAGCGTCCTCGAGATCCCAGAAGTGCTTCCAGGTGGCCCAATCGGGAACGAGGTTCGAGTTCGCGATCAGGACGCGCGGTGCCGATCGATGGGTTCGGAACCGTCCGACAGGCTTTCCTGATTGCACGAGAAGGGTCTCGTCGTCGTCGAGGTCGGTGAGGTTCCTGACGATCGCATCGAACGCATCCCAGTCCCGAGCGGCCTTCCCCTTGCCGCCGTAGACGACGAGATCGAGTGGAATCTCCGCCACCTCGGGATCGAGGTTGTTGAGCAGGCACCTGAGCACCGCCTCCTGCATCCATCCCTTGGTATTGAGACCGCTCCCCCTCGGCGCACGCACAGTTCGCGGCCCTGTCCCATAGGCGAATGCGGGGTTGTCGGGTTCGGCCATGGGTGTCCGAGCCTCGGTCGCGTCATGAACCATCTTCACCCTCCTGGAGATCGCTGAAGGCACCGGACTCGATCAGAACCGCGATCCGCTCGATGTCGGGCCCCGGAGGGCGATCCTCGACGAGCGGTGGGCACACCGACCTCACCGCGTCGTGGACCTTCGCCGTCATCGGGGCCGGTGGGAGAGGACGCTGTTCGACACCTTGGGCGGCACACATCAGCTCGACGGCGACGACCCTCGCCGTGTTCGTCAAGACGGTGTCGAGCTTCCTGGCTGCTCCCCAACCCATCGAGACGTGATCCTCCTGGAGCCCCGATGTCGGGATGGACTCGACACTGGCGGGATGGGACAGGACCCGATTCTCCGCGACGATGGCCGCGGCGGTGTACTGCGTGAGCATGTATCCGCTCGACACACCCGGTTCGGTTGCGAGGAACGCCGTGAGCCCTGACGATCGATCAGGGTCGAGGAGGCGATCGGTGCGTCGTTCCGAAATCGAGCCCAGTTCCGTCGTCGCGATCGCGAGGTAGTCGAGAGCAAAGGCGAGGGGCTGTCCGTGGAAGTTGCCTCCTGACACCACCTCACCGTCCTCGGCGAACACGATCGGGTTGTCGACGACGGCGCCGAGCTCCCTACTGAACACCGCTTCGGCGTACGCAATGGTGTCCCTGACCGCTCCATGCACCTGGGGAGCGCAGCGAAGGCTGTAGGCATCCTGCACCTTGTGCGAGAAGTCGTCGTGGTGGGAGGCGTCGATCGCAGAACCAGCGAGCAGTCGGGCAATCCTCGCCGCGGAGGTGATCTGTCCTGGGTGGGGGCGCAGCGCATGGATGCGGGCTTCGAACGGTCGCGAGGAGGCCATCAGTGCCTCAACGCTCAACGCACACGCGGCATCAGACGCATCGGCGAGCTGTGTCGCGCGATGGACGGCGATGCAGCCGTGGGCGAGCATTCCCTCGGTGCCATTGAGCAGGCTCAATCCCTCCTTCGGACCGAGGGACAGTGGTTCCATCCCTGCGGCGGCCAGGACAGGGCCTGACGGGACGATGCCCTCCTCGGTGACGACAAGGCCCTCGCCGATGATCGGAAGGGCGAGGTGGGCAAAGGGAGCGAGGTCACCCGACGCACCGACGGATCCCTGCGAAGGGACGGCAGGGACAATGTCGTTCTCGAGCATCTCCACGAGGAATCTGACAATGGCGGGCCTGACACCCGAATAACCTTGTGCGAGGGTTCGCGCCCTGCACAGGAGCATCGCTCGGACGACCTCCTTGTCGAGGACGGTACCGACCCCAGCCGCATGGGACCGAAGGAGGTCGTACTGGAGTTCGCTCGCCCGTTCGGTCGGAATGCGGGTGTTGGCAAGGGCTCCGAAGCCCGTCGTGATGCCGTACACCGTGGCATCGTCGGCAATGACCTGCTCGACGAGGCGTTGTGCTGGTGCCATCCGATTGTCGAGGTCGTCGCCGCAGACAGCTCGTGCTTGACCACTCGCCACCGCAACGACGTCACCGATCGTCAGCGGTGATCCATCGACGACCACCCTCATTGTGCCTCCCACAGCATCGAAAACCTCTTCTCGTGACGACAGACCTGATCAGTCGCCACACATGCTCGCAGGCTAGGGAAGCCCGTCCGAGCGTGCCGAGCGGATGGCATCGCCGATGCGTTCAGATTCGCGTTCTCGCAGGCCGGCCCTGACGTTCACCATCTCGATGCGTTGGCTTATCGCCTTCTCCGATCCGGGGATGGAGTGTGTAGCGAACCAGGCAGGGAGGCTCTCGACGATGTCTGGCTCCGATCGATACTTGAGATGGTCGAGGATCCGATATCGGTGCGCTGGCGGGAGCGCGGCCATGACGGCATCCCAGTGATCGGTGACCAATCTCCATGCCGTCGCACCGGTCGTCTTCTGTCCGATCAGGACGGCGAGGACCCAGAAGGCATCCTGTGACCGGATGCGTCGGTCGAAGACCATGTCGAGGATGCGCCGTGGCACCTCTGGATGGGGGACCTGCGCGGCGGCCCTGAGGTACTTCACCGTCAGTTGAGGAGTTGCGGCACCTTCGGACATGGCTATGAACCGGTCGAAGTCATCGAGGTCACCATGGGCAGCGGTGACACTGAGTGCGGCATCGGCCACCTCGGCGTCGCTCTCGGCTCCCGAAGCGATGAGGGACCTCGCGAGGGAGATCGTCTCCGGGTC
>JAQAZV010000004.1:0-32988 GCA_032127155.1 Acidimicrobiia bacterium | reverse complement strand
ATTGGCCAACAGTTGGCCAAGGCCCTGCTGGTGGGGTGTCGTGGCGTGTCGGGATGCCACGAAACCCCCGAAAGTCGGGGGTTTCGATTGTGGGCGCTACTGGATTTGAACCAGTGACCCCTGCCGTGTCGAGGCAGTGCTCTGCCGCTGAGCTAAGCGCCCGGAGTCCGCAATGCTACAGCGACCCAGCCGAATAACGGTTCGTGTCCGCGTTCGTGAGTGGGCGTGCCTCCGCCGAAGCCGTTGGTCTGCCCAGAACGTGTCGGAGCCTGCTGATATCATCGAACATATGTTCGCTTCCGAACACATCGACGCAGAGGTTGCCAGTGGTGCGCGGGATGCCCGCCACGACCCACCAACCGCCGTGCTCGATGGTCCCTGCGATCCCGCCATTGATCCCGCCATTGATCCCACCTTTGATCCTGAATGGGAGACGATGAAAGCCTCCTTTCAGCCGATCCACCCCCACCTCGATCAGATCTCGCCCGGTCCTGAGCTTGCCGCCTTCTTGTCGGGAATCGATGTCGCGTCCGTCAGTCCGCACGATCGTGTCGTGGTACTGCAGGCCAGGCGTCGCATGGTGTCGCACCTCGAAGCCGCCGTGATGCGAGACATGGCATCCATTCTCGAGGCGATCCGGGACGGATCCGCGCTCGCCGACTCCCGGGCCGCCGAAGGAGCCTCCGCTGAGATATCCGCAGCACTCCAGATGACCGGAAGAGCTGCAGACGCCGACCTCGCCCTTGCGATGGAGTTGACCACGCGTCACTCCGTGGTGCTCGACATGGTCAGTGAGGGTCGTATCGACATGCGGCGAGCCCGCGTCATCGTCAGCTCGACCGAACACCTCGACGATGTCCACGCCGCGGCTGTTGTCGACGCAATCGCAAACGACGTCGCCCACCTCACGACATCCCAGATACGGAGCCGAATCTCACGACTGTGCTTCGATCTCGATACCGACGACGCCACAGACCGCTACGAGGCATCGCTCGAGCACGGTCGCGTGGCGTCCTATCCCCTCGAGAGCGGAACGGCGCTGATATCCGCGACCGACCTTGCTCCTCATCGGGTCGAGGCAGCAATGGGCAACATCGACCGACTTGCGCGATCTCTCAGAGGCGGCGACGAGTCCCGCTCGATGGACCAGCTCCGGGCCGATGTGTTCCTCGACCTCCTCATGGGGATAGGCCCGGACGGGTCGCGTCGGATTCCGGCCTCGATCGACATCGTTGTCGACCTCGACACCCTGATCGGGCACAGCGACCGATCTGCCGATCTCGGTGGCTTCGGTCCGGTCGTGGCTGATATCGCCAGACAGCTGGCGGCGGAACACGGAAGCCAGTGGCGCTACACCATCATCGATCCCACGACGAGAGTTCCCATTGCCACTGGGATCACGCGGAGGCGACCGAATGCCAAGCAGCGGCGCAGCGTTCATGCCAGATACCGGACCTGTGTATTCCCGGGATGTCGCACACCCGCCCATCGTGCAGATCTCGACCATCGGATTGCGTGGGCAGGCGGCGGACCGACATCCGAAGCGAACCTCGCTCCGCTGTGTCGCAAACACCACCGCGTGAAGCACGAACACGACTGGACCTACCGGCCGACTGGTCCGATCGACCACACGTGGCAATCCGGACTTGGCCATGCCTATCGAACGCGGGGATCGCCCGCCTGAAAAGGGGCCCCCGGAGGCGCCGGGAGCAGATCGTGACCGATGGCTCCACACGGACCTGGATCACGCATGCTGCCGAGACTATTGGAGGCGACGCCGGGATTCGAACCCGGGTACAGGGTTTTGCAGACCCTTGCCTAGCCACTCGGCCACGTCGCCACAGGGAAGGGCGGTCACAAGGGACCGCCCTCTATCGAGCGGACGACCGGGTTCGAACCGGCGACCTCAACCTTGGCAAGGTTGCGCTCTACCAGCTGAGCTACGTCCGCGCTGGGCGTGATCCTACCACGAGGCTCAATCTTCCTACTCCTGACCGAGACAGGGTTCCGGGCGTCAGCTGCTGCGCTGGCCGGTCGATCCGAAGCCTCCCGAGCCGCGTGCCGTATCGGGCAGGTCGGTCGACAGGTCATACTCGGGTCGCTCAACGGCGATGACCACGAGTTGGGCGATGCGGTCCCCCTTCTCGATCCTGAACGGCTCGTCGGAGTGGTTGATGAGCGCCACTTTCACCGGCCCCCGATACCCGGAATCGATCAGTCCCGGCGCATTGATCACCGTCACGCCAGCGTTGATGGCGAGACCGCTCCGTGGCATCACGAGGCCCGCATGACCATCCGGTATCGCGATCGCAAAGCCCGTCGGTACGAGCGCACGGGCTCCTGGCTCGATGGTTACGTCGATCGCTGCGGTCAGGTCAGCCCCGGCATCACCGGAATGCGCAAAGACAGGCAGCTGATACGCGGCATCGAGCGGTTGAACGGGTATCTTCATGGTCGGATTGTCCCACGGAGCGAGAACGCTATGTCGAGATACACGTCCAACGGTTCCGACGGCAACGACGGTACGTGGTTCCTGGAGGCCGTCGGCGCAAAGCCGAGGGCGCAGCTGCCGAGCGAGGCGGTCGCCGAGCTGACCGCCGAGAACACGCTCGCTGACATTCCCGTCGTCCTCGCTCCGGACTCAGCACCAACCCAGGCCACCGCAGAACGATCGGCTCCGACGATCATCGAATTCGACGGAGATCCCGGCACCTCTACCTCGTCGTTCCATCCGGTACCGGTGCCACCGCCAGCACCCGACCTCGAGCACCCGGATGCAGCAGGCCCAGATGCGATCACTCCCCCGGATCTCGAAGGGCCTCCAACTGACGAACTCCCTGTCATTGCATCGCCGCTGTCGCTCGAGGACGAGACCAGGTTGTCACCCGCACTCCGATCCCGGCGCAGCTTCCGGTGGCCGGTCGTCGTCATGCTCGTCCTGGCCATCGGAGCCGTGGCAGTGGGTGCCTGGTGGCTGCCCCGTTCTGTGAACGACTCAGCCCTCGCGACGCGACAGTCGTACTACGACGCCGCGGCTGGTGTCCGGAACTTCCTGCCCACGTCACAGGCTGCGCTCGATGACATCACGAACCCAGGATCAGATACGGCCGCTGTGGCATCCTCTGTGCCGGTCATCGCTGAACTCGACCGACTCGCTTTCGACCTCGAAGCCGTGACCGGCGAACCCCTCCCCAACTCTCTCCCCTTCGTGCCGACAGGGCCGATCGACGAACTCGTCCCCCTCCGCGACACTGGATCCATCCTCGGTGATTCGGCATCCGATCTTGCACGCAGGTTGGGAAATGCCTACGTCTATCGCACCTCGATTCCCCAGCTCCTCGAGACCGGTCCCCTTCCGAGCACAGCCACGACCCAGGAAGTCAACGCGATCAGCGTCCTGCTCGCGGGTTCCCTCGCTGAGGATGCAAGTCTGCTCTCCGAACTCCCCGATGATCCTGCGTTCGCCGATGTCCGAACGGCCGCGGTTGCTGCCGTCGGTCGATACGCCGCCTGGCAGGACGACTACCTCGGGGCGCTGACTGCGGAGGATGCCACAGCAGCAACGAACTTGATCGGGGAACTCGATGGCATCCGCCGCGCCCTCACAGGCCTCAACGACGAAGCCCTGCTGGCGTTCCGATCCGAGGCCGATCTTTGGATCGTCCGCCTGGCCTCCGAACTCGAGACCTACATGGGCGAGCTCACTGAGGTGTGACACCCTCAGGATCGAGCGTCGCTGCTTCCTTTTCGAAGTCCGCTGCGTTCTGGAACTCCTTGTAGACGGAGGCAAATCGAAGGTACCCGACCTCATCGAGGTCACGGAGCTCCTCGAGGACGATGCGTCCGATCTCATCAGCATGGATGGACCCCTGGGAGGTGTATGCAGCGCGTTCGACGGTGCCAACCAGGTCATCGACGGCATCTTGGGGCACGGGACGGTCGGCCAGGGTTATCTCAACACCGAGCCTCACCTTCGACGCATCGAATGGCTGGCGGCGCCCATCACGCTTGATCACGATGACCGATGACGCCCGCTCGAACGTGGTGAAGCGGTGCCCGCAACGCGGGCAGGAGCGGCGCCGGCGAATCGACCGACCTTCCTCCGCTGGTCGACTATCCACGACTCGCGTGTCGTCGGTGGTGCACAGGGGACAACGCATCCGAGGATCGTAGCCACTTCGGGATCGCCAGCCTGGCGTTCCTCCGCCTCGAGATCTCCATCGATCCCAGCCTCAGGGAGTGACGACGGGCAACTCGAGCACCTGGCCGGCCTGCAACACGCCCCCCTCGAGGTCATTGATGCGTTCGATGGTGGCGATCACCGATCGGCGATCCTGCCCATCAGGGCCGTGCTCCGAGGCGATGTCCCAGAGGGTGTCACCGGGTCGAACACGGTATTCGAAGGTGTCCGTGATCTGGCCGGTTGCCTGGGAAGCCGAGGCGAGGAGAAGGAGTACGACCACCACCGTGATGGAGATGATGGAGAGCGCCCGAATTCGTGCGCTGTTGATGCTGGCCATGCGTCCCTCTCCTCGATCCTCGCTACCCAGTTCGCCGAGGGTGCCGTTCATGTGAGCGCCACCCGTGGCCAGGAGCCGAGCTCCTGGAACCGAAGCTATCGATTGGGTGTGACAGGAATCGTCCGTGGGGACGGTCCACCAAAAGCTCGCCGAGCTTCCTACCCGAACCTGGATCCCGAGAAGTCTCCCGGTCTGCCTCGCAGTGCGGCTCGGCGTGGCTCCTGACCACCCAACCGAACGTGTGTTCGGTCGCAACGACCACCATATCGAACGTGTGTTCGTCTGTCAAGTCGAACATATGTTTGGTCGCGGGAGTGATCTGCGCTAGGTTTCGGGGAACAACGAGGAGGACCCTTTGCCAGACCGCAGCTCACTGACGACACGCCAGCGACAGATCCTCGATCTGATTCGTGACACGGTCGCCGCTCGCGGCTATCCGCCATCGGTTCGTGAAATCGGTGATGCCGTGGGCCTCAGTTCACCATCGACGGTCCACAGCCATCTCTCCTCGTTGTCGGACGCTGGATTCATCATCAGGGACCCCTCGAAGCCGAGGGCGATCGAGGTTGTCGACGATGACGACGGAGCCATCCCGATTTCCAGGGCCGCTGTGCGCGACGTGCCGCTTGTCGGGCACATTGCCGCAGGGAGCCCGATCCTCGCCGAGGAGGACATCGAAGAGGTCTATCCGCTTCCCACCGAGTTGGTGGGGCATGATCCCGTCTTCATGCTCCGCATTCGGGGTGATTCGATGATGGACGTCGGCATCTACGACAACGACTACGTCGTCGTGCAGAAGCAGAACACGGCCCGAAACGGCCAGATCGTCGCCGCGCTCGTCGGAGGCGAGGAGGCAACCGTCAAGACCTTCGAGCGGACCGACACCGGCGTGGTCCTCAGGCCACAGAACGACGCATACGAACCGATGATCTTCACCGGAGGCGTCGAGATACTCGGAGTCGTTGTCGCTGTTCTCCGACGGCTCGGGTGAAGCGAGCTGCACCGATCAGTCGACGGCTCCGCTGAAGACGATTTCGGCAGGGCCCTCCATCCATGCACCGTCCTCGTCGAACATGATCAGCAGGACGCCGCCGGGAAGGTGCACCTCGACAGGGGCTGGCACGTCTGCGACGGTGTGGGCGATATAGGCGGCAGCAGTTGCCCCCGTCCCTGAGGCCTGTGTCTCCCCCACCCCCCGCTCCCAGATCCGGGCCCTGATACCTCCCGATTCGAGGACTTCGACGAATTCGACATTCGTACGGTTGGGAAACATCGCATCCGTCTCGATGACCGGTCCGACCGTCTTCACCGGGGCATCGTCGACGTCGTCGACGAAGAGGATGGCATGCGGATTCCCGATGGCGAAGGGATGGACGTCGTGCCCAGCTATCTGGAGGGTTCCCGCCCTCGAAGCCACCGGTTCACCGACATAGGCGATGACCGAGTCGTCCCTGACGGTCACAGCGTGCGGTCCGACAGCCGTCTCCACGACGAACTCCCTTCCGGTCACCCATCCCCGCTCGAATCCGAGTTTGGCGACGCATCGAAGACCATTCCCGCACATCTCCGCTTCGCCACCGTCTGCGTTCCAGTACCGCATGCGCATCGTCGTCACGTCGATCGGCTCGATCACGAGGACGCCATCCGCCCCGATCCCGGTTCGGCGGTCACACCACCGAACGATGTCGCCACGGCTGGGAACAAAGGGGCCGTCGAACACGATGAAGTCGTTCCCGAGTCCCTGCACCTTCACGAATTCCACGATGCGCGTTCTCCGATCATGTCAGCGATATCGTCGAGGCCGAGGACATCTTCATCCTGCCACGGCACCCACGCAATCCGAGGATCTCGTCGGAAGTACGTCCTCTGTCTCTTCACCAACGCCATCGTTGCGCCGATGATTGCATCCCTGGCATCAGCGAGAGGTTGCTCCCCCACCACCACGGGAAGGAGCTCCTTGTATCCCACGGCCTGGCGTGCCGTTGCACCGAGGCGCCCTGCGAGGGATGCGACCTCATCAAGGAGCCCGCGATCCAGCATCCGAGCGAGGCGCTCGGTCACTCGACGGCGCTGATCATCGCCACCGTCGAGTCCGAACCCGACGAACTCGATGGTGGGCTCGTAGGCAGCGAGGGCCTTGGCCTCTGGCTTTGCAGCCCGCTGGGAAGGGGTCTCCCCGGTGAGTTCATGGACTTCGAGGGCGCGTACAACCCTGCGTGGATTCTCCAGATCGGTATGGGATCCCGCTTGCGGATCGATGTACCGGAGCCGCTCGACGAGGTCTCGATGATCCACCGATGCGATCGACGCTCGCACACCCTCGTCCGTTGGGGCAAATGTGAGTGGATCGACGAGACACCGGAAATGGAGACCGGAGCCTCCGCTGATCACAATGCGGCTCCCGTGAGCATCGGCTTCCCGTATCGCGTCGCGTCCGATGCGCTGGAACTGCTGAACCGTCAACTCCTCGGATGGATCGACAACGTCGATCATGCGATGTGGGATCCGCGTACGAGTGACGACATCCGGCTTGGCTGTTCCAATGTCCATGTCCCTGTACACCTGCATGGAATCCACGGAGACAATCGTCGCACCGAACCGTTCCGCGACCTTCTCGGCGAGAGCCGACTTCCCAGAGGCCGTCGGACCAACGATGGCGACAACAGGCAGACCGATCACCTGACCGCCGAAGGAACACCCTCGAGGTAGTGAGGTGCAGCCCGTGTCACCGTGGCCGTGAACACTGCACCTGGTTCCCACGATCCGGGCACGTGGACAATCCGATTGCCCCGGGTTCGGGTGGTGGCGATCGCTCGATCCCGCTTTGATGGTCCCTCGACCATGACCTCCTCGTCCCGGCCGACCCGTTCGGTGTTGCGCTCGAAGGTGATCTCGTTCTGCAGCGCGACGAGTCGATCGAAGCGCTCCGAGACGACACGTCCGTCGACATGGTCACCCATGTCAGCGGCCGGTGTGCCGGGACGTGGCGAGAACTGGAACATGAAAGCTGAGTCGAAGCGGGCCGCCCGCATCGTCGCGAGTGTGGCCTCGAAGTCATCGTCTGTCTCCCCTGGGAACCCGACGATGACGTCGGTGGAGGCTGCGAGGTCTGGGACGATCCCTCGCATCATCTCGAGCTTCTCCAAGAAGCGCTCCGCCGTGTACCCACGATGCATCGCAGAGAGAATCCGGTCGGAGCCGGATTGGAGGGGAAAGTGAATCTGCTCACACACCGCAGATGTCTCGGCCATCGCACGCGCCACGTCCTCGCGGAAGTCCTTGGGATGGGGGCTCGTGTAGCGGATCCGGTCGATGCCTTCCACTTCGCCGACCCGACGCAAGAGGTCGGCGAAGATCGGTTTCCGTCCGTTCAGATCGAGATCCCGTCCGTACGAGTTCACGTTCTGTCCGAGGAGGGTGATCTCCTTCACACCGGAGCGAGCGAGGTCCTCGATCTCTCGAATCACCTCGCCGGGCCGCCGAGAGATCTCAGATCCTCGAACGATGGGCACGATGCAGAACGTGCAGGAGTTGTTGCAGCCGATGGTGATCGTCATCCACGCCGAGTGTGCGGATTCGCGATGAACGGGAAGGCCGCTCGGGATATCGGCGGTCGACGCCGTTTCCTCCCAGATCTCCGTGACGGGACCCCATTCCTCGGCGTGGTCCAGCAGATCGACCACGCGGTGGACGTTGTGCGTCCCGAAGACCACATCGACCCATCCGGCTCGGTCCTGGATCGCATCCCGTTCCTTTTGCGCCGAGCATCCTCCAACGGCAATGCGCAGATCCGGTTTGATCGTCTTCGCCTGCTTGAGCGAACCGAGATAGCCAAAGAGCTTGACGTCTGCGTTCTCCCTGATGGTGCACGTGTTGATGACGATGAGGTCGGCCTCGTCAGGGTTCGCCGTGGCTGCCATCCCGTCCGACTCCAGAAGCCCTGCAATCCTTTCGGAGTCGTGATCGTTCATCTGGCAACCGAACGTACGGATGAAGTAGGTCTGGCCGACGCGCGTTGGCGTGCGGGGCTCCCTGACGCTCGGCATGCCGAGCAAAGTGGTATCCGCCATGAGGTGCTCCGAACGTTGGCCGATCTAGCGGGCGTAGTCCTTCGCCCGATACTCACGTATGACCGTGATCTCGATCTGGCCCGGATACTGTAGGTCGTCCTCCAGCTTTCTCGCGATGCGCCGTGCGAGGTCCTTCGACGACATGTCGTCGAGGACGCCGGGATCGACGACGACCCTCACCTCTCGACCGGCCTGGAGCGCGAACACCTTCTCGACACCGTCGAATCCCTGGGCGATCTCCTCGAGCCGTTCGAGACGGCGGACATAGGCCTCCAGCGCCTCACGCCTCGCTCCGGGCCTCGCAGCCGACACGGCATCAGCGGCTTGCACGAGTACGGCCGTGAGGGTTCGGGGCTCGACCTCGTTGTGGTGCGCCTCGATCGCGTGGACGATGGCGGCGTCCTCGCCGAACCGTCGTGCGATCTCAGCACCGATCAGCGCATGAGATCCCCCAACCTCGTGGCTCACGGCCTTTCCGATGTCATGGAGAAAGGCCGCCCTTCTGGCCTCCGTGCCGTCAACGCCGAGCTCTGCAGCGAGCATCCCAGCGATGTGCGCCGATTCGACCAGATGGTCGAGTACGTTCTGGCCATAGCTCGTTCGGTATCTGAGGCGGCCAACCAGGGTCGTGAGTTCGGGATGGAGCCTGCTGATGCCGACCTCGAGCATCGCCCACTCGCCTGCATCACGGATCGTCTGCTCGACCTCCGTGCGCGCCTTTTCGTACGCCTCCTCGATCGAAGTGGGATGGATGCGTCCATCCTCGACCAGCCGTTCGAGGGCCCTCCTGGCGATCTCACGCCTCACAGGGTCGAACGTAGAGACCGACACCGATTCCGGCGTGTCATCGACGATCAGGTCGACGCCCGTCACCGCCTCGAAGGTGCGGATGTTCCGCCCGTCCCTGCCGATGATCCGACCCTTCATGTCGTCGGACGGCAGCGCAACCGATGACACGGTGTTCTCAGACACGACTTCGGATGCCATGCGCTGGATGACCGTTGCAAGGATGCGGCGGGCACGCTTGTCACCCTCCTCGCGAGCCCTCGTTTCCATGTCCCGAACGAGGACCATGGCGTCCCTCCTGGCCTCATCCTCGACCTTCTGCAGCAGCTCCTCCTTGGCGGCACGGGAATCGAATCCTGCGAGTGCCTCGAGTTCCAGGCGAGCCTCCTCCTGCGTCCTCGCAGCTTCCGCGCTGGCTTCTGCGGAATGGCGCTCCTTCTCGATGACGAGCTCTTCACGCTGCGCCAGATTCGCTGCTCGTTGCTCCAGCGTCGCTGCCCTCTGGTCGATGCGATCCTCCATCGTGCCAACTTCGACCTTGCGATGTTCGAGGGTTGCCTCCTCGCGGTCGCGATAGGTGTCAGCGAGCGCCCGAGCCTCCTCTTCGGCGCGAGCGAGGATGCGCTGAGCCTCGATCCTGGCGTCGGCGAGCACCTCTTCGGGTGCAGGCGGCTGCTTGACGATCTTCCGCCCAACCAACAGGCCAGCGATGAACATCCCGGTTACCACCAGGCCTGGTATCAGCAGACTGAGCGCCTGATCCATGCGATCCCCGTTTCCCCCTCCCGAAAACGAACGTGCCGAGCCAACGTGGCTCGGCACTCACACAACACGCACAGGCTGGAACGGGGGGATCCCCGATATCACCTCATGGTGTCGCTGTTGTTCGTCACTGGCGGGTTATTTGTTTCAATAGCTATGTGTGTGAATGTGCTCCGATGGTACCCCGGAAGACCGGATCCGAGGCGAATCATTCTGAGGGAGTGCCCCGACCGAATCCTTCCACCCGAAATGCCCTGCCGGAATGTGGCGATATCTCCCGAAATCTCCTGCCGACAGGTCCTGTCAGGACTCCTCGGTCTCCGCTCCGGCTTCCGCAGCCGCAGCCGGCTCGGCACCATCCTCCGCCGACTCCTCGTCGTCGCCCCCGATCACACCTACGGTACGAAGTACCTGGTCCTGGAGTTGCATGGCGAGCTCTGGGTTCTGACGCAGGAAGTCCTTGGCCTTCTCTCGACCCTGGCCGAGCTGCTCGTCCTCATAGGTGAACCATGCACCTGCCTTGCGCACGATGCCCTCTTCCACGGCCACGTCGAGAAGACTTCCCTCTCGGGAGATGCCCTCACCGAACATGATGTCGAATTCGGCGATACGGAACGGCGGGGCGACCTTGTTCTTGACGATCTTGGTCCGCACTCGGTTGCCGATGTTCTCAGTTCCCACCTTGATCGCTTCGATACGCCGGATGTCGATCCGCACGCTCGAATAGAACTTCAGGGCCCTGCCTCCTGGCGTCGTTTCCGGAGATCCGAACATGACGCCGATCTTCTCCCTGAGCTGGTTGATGAAAATCGCTGTCGTGTGCGAACGATTGATCGTCCCTGCGAGCTTTCGCAGCGCCTGGGACATCAGGCGAGCCTGGAGACCTACGTGGGTGTCACCCATGTCCCCCTCGAGCTCTGCTCGTGGCACGAGTGCGGCAACCGAGTCGATGACCACGACGTCCAATGCGCCAGAGCGAATCAGCATGTCGGCGATCTCCAGTGCCTGCTCGCCGGTGTCCGGCTGGGAGATGAGGAGGTCATCGATGTTCACCCCGATGGCCCTCGCATATTGCGGATCGAGGGCATGCTCGGCGTCGATGAACGCCGCCGTTCCACCGTTCCGCTGTGCCTCAGCGATGATGTGGAGAGCGAGCGAGGTCTTCCCTGACGACTCGGGACCGAAGATTTCGACGATACGACCACGTGGTACACCGCCGATGCCCAAAGCGAGATCGAGGGCAAGTGCCCCGGTCGGGATCGACTCGATGCGTCGGATCTCATCCGTTCCGAGCCGCATGATGGCGCCCTTACCGAACTGACGCTCGATCTGGGACATGGCCATCTCGAGGTTCTTCTCTTTGTCCCCTCCGGTGTGGGTTTCCTTCATCTGGTGCCCTTTCGTTCTCTTCATGCGGCCACGGTATCGGGAGCCTGTGACACGAACGGGGACTCCGTCCATGTCGATCGCCATCGATCCTTGTCGTGGACCATCGCCTCTGTGGCCGGAAGGCTAACCGAACACGTGTTCGATGTCGAGGATCCGCGCAGGCTCACCCGTCATCCACCCAGAGGGAACTCCTCGATCGTCTCATATCGGAGTTCGCCCCTGACGACCTCCGTACGCATCAGGCTGATGATGTCGACCTTGATCGTGACGCGGAAGTCCCCGAATGCGGCGAGTACCCGGCGCACGTCCTGTTGCGGTCGGAGGCGCGACAGGGTGATGTGAGGGACGAACGCCCGTTCCTCTGGATCCAACCCTGCGTCCTGGGCCGCCCAATCGCACTGGGACGCGAGCTCGGTGACGAGACCGTCCGGATCGTCGATGGCAGCGAAGATGACTCCTGCCCTCGTTGGACGGGGGAAGGCCCCGAGGCCCCGACACAGCACTCGACCGCGTTCCGCCGAGAGGGTCTGCTCCACCTCGACCTTCACGCGATCGGTCGTGGTCTCGTCGATGTCCCCGAGGAACCGAAGGGTCATGTGCCACGTCGCTGGTTTTGGGCGGCGGCCAGGAAGTGGCCGACCAGGGTTCGCTTCCATCAGGGCTGCCGACAGGGCATGTCGATCTTCGTCAGTCAGGTCAACCGCGAGGAACGAGTTCGCCTTCATGACGCGTCGATCGTGAGCCTGACCTGGTGCAACGCCGCCGTGGCCGTATAGGTGCGGATCCGTTCGCGGTCTCCCGGCATGTGGAACGTGCGGCTTCGCTCCGCGATGGGGGTGACGACCGCCACGCACATCGTGCCGACGTCGACCTCGAGGGGGTCGGGGCCAGCCGAACCCGTCACGGCGACCGCAACGTCGACCCCAAGTGCCGTTCGCGCTCCACGCGCCATGGCGAGCGCCGTGTCCTCGGAGACGATGCCGGAGGTCTCGAGCAGTTCGACGGGGACACCCAGCCGACTCACCTTGAGGTCAGGGGCGTAGGCAATGATGGATCCTCGGAACGTCGCGCTCGATCCCGGCACGGCCGTCAACTGGGTGGCGACGAGACCACCGGTTGCTGATTCGGCGGTTCCGATCGTCCAGCTCCTGTCCCGGAGCTGCTGCTGGATGATTCCTTCGATCGTGTCCCCGTCAACGCCGAAGATGTGATCGCCGAGGCGTCTCCGTACTTCCGCTTCCATCGGAGCGATGAGGGCCTCTGTCTCGTGAGGTGTCCGTCCGCGCGCCGTGAGGCGCACCTTGATGACTCCGGCGCTGGCAAGGAAAGCCATCGTCGGGTTCACGGAGGATGTGAACAGGTCGTCGAGGCGTTCCCCAACCGCTGCCTCGGATAGTCCCCAGCTCTTGAGCACGCGGCTTGTGACGACACCTGCTGACGTTCCGGACCGCGACATGAGGAAGGGAATGACCTGGTCGTCGAGCATTCCGAGCATCTCGATCGGGACCCCGGGAAGGGATACGACGAGGCAGCCATCAACGTCCAGGATGAAGCCAGGGGCACTCCCGCGAGGGTTCTCCACGACGATGGCACCTTGCGGGTGGTATGCCTGCTTGAGGTTCGACTCAGGGAAGTGACGACCGAGCTGTTCCCATCTCCGACGCATCGTCTCGGCGTAATCCCCGTCGAAGATGAGCGGTACATCGGCGACCGCTGCAACAACCTCCCTGGTGACATCATCCTGCGTCGGGCCGATGCCGCCTGTCAGGATGACGGCATCCGATCGGGCGATGGCCTGCCTGAGGGCTGCCTCCATGCGACCTGGGTTGTCGCCGACGACGCCCTGGAACTGATGGTTCAGACCGTGATCGGCGAGCCGGGAGGCGATCTCCGCGGCGTTGGTGTTGATGATCTGGCCGAGGAGCATCTCGGTTCCGATGGCGAGGATCTCCACGTTCATGCCGACACCACCCTTGCTGACGTATCCGTGCCATATGTTCCATCGATGGTCGCCGTGACCCAGGTCCCTGGGGCCAGGGCGCCTGCGTCGCCCTCGTCGAGCAGGATGACTCCGTCGATCTCCGGCGCCTCGCGATATGACCTCCCCACCGGCTGACCGTCCTCGACCTGGTCGACGAGGACCCGGACCGTCGACCCGACGGACGCAGCATTTGCGTTGGTCGTGATGTCGTCCTGGAGGGCGTTGAGGTAGCGCATGCGTTCCCCGATGGCCTTGGCCGGTACCTGATCCGGGAGCTCGGCCGCCGTGGTGCCGTCCTCCCTCGAGTAGGAGAAGAAGCCTGCCCAGTCCAAGCGGGCCTCCGTGAGGAAGTCGGCGAGCGTCTCGACGTCGTCGTCGGTCTCGCCGGGGTATCCAACGATGAAGCTCGAGCGGAGCGCGGCATCGGGCGATGCGGTCCGAATACGATCGATGAGTTCGAGGTGGCGTTCGCCGCTTCCCGGCCTCCGCATGGATCGGAGGAGGTGCTGCGAAGCGTGCTGGAGGGACAGGTCGAAGTAATCGGCAATCGTTGGATGACCAGCCATGAGGTCGATCAGGTCATCTCGAATCTCCCTTGGGTACAGGTAGTAGAGGCGGAGCCTTCCCAGTCCGTTGATGTCGGCAACGCTTCGGACGAGCTCGGTGATCGCTCCGTGTCCTGCGTCCCTGCCGTACGCAGCGAGGTCCTGGGCAACGAGCACGACCTCTTGCACACCACCACTGACCAACCCCCTGGCCTCTGCGACGATGCTCTCGACGGTTCGAGATCGTTGTTTGCCCCTGATGAGGGGAATCGCACAAAACGCACAGGTCTTGTCGCAGCCCTCTGCGACCTTCACATACGCGTACGGCGTGGAGGGCGTCGGACGTTTGACCACATCGAGTATGTCCATCTTCGACCGCTTGACCCCAGAGATCGTGATGGGCTCCCAGGATGTCATCCGATCCAGCTCGTCGAGCAGCTCCGGGTAGCGGTCCAGTCCGATCACGGCATCGGCCTCGGGGAGTGCCGCGATCAGTTCCTGCTCGTATCGCTGCGCCATGCAGCCCATCACAATGAGCTTTGCGTCCGTCCGCTTGGCATCCGACAGTTCGAGGATCGTCTCGACCGACTCGCGCCTGGCAGCTTCGATGAACCCACACGTGTTGACCATGACGACGTCCGCGGTCGTCGGATCGTCGGCAAGGACGTATCCGGCGTCGTCGAGGACCGATGTGATCTTGTCGCTGTCCACCTGGTTCTTCGAGCAACCAAGCGTGGTCAGCCAGACGGTTGGGGACGGCATCGGACGCAGGCTACCGCCGGGCGTGGACGGGAGGTGCCCGAACGTGGGACGACGACGGGACCCGGATACCCTCGAGGCGTGGAACGCGGCCCCTTCATCGTGATGACCGGCATACCGGCGAGCGGCAAGACGTCCCTGGCTCTCCGTCTCTCGCCGATGTTGGAGATGCCGATCGTGGACAAGGATGACATCCTCGACGGCTTGATCACGTCCGCTGGCGCCGTCGGCTCATCCGATCGTCAGGGCCTTTCACGAAAGGCCGACACGATCATGCGCAAACGGGTCGAGCTCCAGGAACGGGCAATCCTGGTTTCGCATTGGCAGCGACCCGAGGTGTCGATGACTTCCGGCACGCCGACGGAATGGCTCACAGACCTGCCACGAATCATCGAGGTGCACTGTTCGTGCGATCCTCGGACCGCAGTCACGCGATTCGTGGAACGCACGAGGCATCCGGCGCACGGGGACGCGGTAGCGGATCCGACCGAGCTCCTGGCCCAGTTCCGCTCGCTTGCAGCACTCGGCCCCCTTGGCATCGGCAGGCTCGTCGAGGTCGATACCGAAGGAACACCCAACGTCGTGCAGATCTTGCGCTCGATCACAGAAGGCTGAGGCCGTTCTGCAGACCGGTCAGCTCAGCGGAACCAGCCGACCTACGCGGCGCGAGAACTCGATCCGGTCCGTGTAGCCGACGGATCGAGCGAGATCCAGGGCGCGATCGCGGTCTCGCCCACAGTGTTCGGGAATGTGGGCGTCGGACGCGAGGGTGATCGGCACGTGATGGTTGCGGAACCTCTCGAGCAATGGCCTGGCCGGGTACATCTCACCGGCCGGTTGATACAGGCCGGCCGTCGACACCTCCACAGCCGTCCCCCCTCGTGCTGCAGCGACCGCGAGCTCCTCGTGAAGGTCCTTCGGGACCTCGTCGAGGAACACGCCCTGCTTCTTGACCACGTCGGAGTGGGCGAGCACGTCGAACAGTCCGCTCGCCGCGAGCTGGGTTTCAACAGCGAAGTAGTCCTCGTAGGACTGCCGATCACCTCGGCGAGCGAACTCGAATGCCTGTTCGGGGAGGTCGATGCCCCACGCACCGATCCAATGCGTGGAGGCAATCAGAACGTCGAACGGATAGGGATCAAGGAACGCGGCAACCGCGTCAGCGGTCTCAGGGAAGTAGTCGACTTCGAGGCCCAGCAGCACCGGCAAGCCCCGATCCTTGGCATCCACGACCGCCTGGACGTAGCGCTCGAGTGAGAGCAAGCGCTCGGATCGAACATAGGACCTCGTCGACTCGATGAGATCCTCCCGATGATCCGCTTCCCACCATTCACCGAGCACGTCGTGGGATTCGACACACCGATACAGGTGCTCGGTGAAGGCGATCTCATGGGCGCCGTTCGCCAGCGCATGTTCGACATACGCCTCGAGGTGGTCTATCGGATACTCGCCCGGTGCGGGTCCGACTCCCCTGTACGGGCCGTGGGGATGGATGTGTACGTGGTAGTCGCCCATCGCGAGCGAGCGTAGTCAGCGTGCGGCGATGATCAGTCAGGGGGAGGTATGGCGACAGCGCGGTCGGTCAGGTTCCCCTTGATGACCCCGATCCGAGCCTTCACCTTGCCGAGCCCCTGGGCATCGTCGATCTGCTTGTTGAGTTTGACCCCGCCGAGGTTCCCCATCTCGCCGCTGCTCCCTCCCCCGCTACCCGCCTGGCCAACCAGGTCGATGCGCTGCCCTTCGATGGCCTTCATCTGCTCCCTGAGCGCACGCAGCTCCGCCAGCAGCTCAGCATCAGATCTGCCCGCATCGAGCGGACTGTCAGCACTGCGAGCGATCTTCCTGAGCTCATCCTGGCGCTGCCGCAGCTGGTACCGCTGCTCAAAGGCGTCGTCAGGAAGCTCGATGAGCTGCTGCTGGATGTCAGCGAGCTCACGGGTGATCGCGAAGAGGTCGTCCATCCCCATGAGCCTACGCAATGGTTGGAGGGGTGTCACGCGGGTGCGGAGAGCGATGCCGCACGCCAGCCCCTGACCGAGTTCACAACGGCGATGGCATCTGCTGTGCGAATCTCCTCGATCGAGATCGATTCCTCGGAGATGAACCCTTCCCCGAGCAACTCACCGCGAAGGATGCCAGGCAGGAGACCGTCGGCGACGGGAGGCGTCACCCAACGGTCCCCGAATCGGCACACGATGTTCCCGATCGTGGTCTCCGTCACGTTCCCGCTGCCATTGGTCAGGAGCACATCGTCGACTGAAGGGTGACGTCGCGATCGAAGGTCGTAGACGGATCGGTCGAGGACCTTGTGGTAGAGGGAAGGGTCGCATGCGTCGACGGGGTCGAAGTCGATCTCGATCGTTGTCACGTCGGACTCAGGACCCGGTCTGGTGACGAAACGCGATGGCGCCTCGTCGGTGGTCACCGAGGTCGAGCCGTCGGAATTCACCACGACGCGGACCCTCGTCGGAGCATCGAGGAGCCCTGCCAGCGCCTCGAGGGCGCTGCGCAAGGTCGCAGAGTCGACGTCGATTCCGAAGTGGTCGGCTGATTCTGCGAGTCGGTCGATGTGTTCATCGAGCCAGTACCAGCGTCCGTCCCATCGGATCGTCTCGATCAACCCGGTCGGGCTCGGACGCGAGGTGAGGACCATCGCTTTCGCACGTGCCTCGTCGTACTCGCCGTCTGCGTCCGAGTCCCAGGTGATGCCTCCCCCGACGCCGTAGTGGACGACGCCTTCACCCAGGTTGATGACGGCGGTACGGATCGCAACACTGAACGAGGCGCCATCCGTGCCATCCCCTGGTGGAACAAATCCGATCGCCCCGCAGTAGATGCCCCTGGGATGGGGTTCTACCTCAGCAATCACCTGCATCGCAGACGACTTGGGTGCCCCCGTCACCGACCCACAGGGAAAGAGGGCGGCGAACACGTCCCTCAGGGAGACCTCGGGGCTGAGGGACGCCGAGATCTCCGAAGTCATCTGCCAGACGGTGGCATAACGCTCGATGGCGAAGAGCTCATCGACGCTGACCGTTCCGAATTCGGCGATACGTCCGAGGTCGTTCCTGAGGAGGTCGACGATCATCAGGTTCTCAGCTCGGTCCTTCACGGACGTGGCCAACTCCTCCCTGAGGGCGAGGTCCTCGTTCGACCAACGACCGCGTTGCCTCGTTCCCTTCATCGGTCTCGTCACAATGCGTCCTTGATCGATGGCGAAGAAGCGTTCCGGCGAGACGCTTGCTACGTGGACGTCGTCGTGCCAGATGTGGCTGGCGTACCCGGCCTCCTGGGCGTCAACCATCGACGCGTACAGCTCGGACGGGTCGCCGGAGAAGGCTGCCCTCATGGGGAAGGTCAGGTTCACCTGGTACACGTCACCCGCTCCGATATGGTCAATCACCGAGTCGAATGCGGCGTCGTAGGTTGACCGCTCGACGAGCGGTGACCACCGCGACGTCGAGTATCCACCGGCATCGGCTTTCGTGCCGAGCCTCTCCACCGGGGACCTGCCTTTGAAGACACCAAACCAGGCGAGGGGAAGGGTCCGATCCCTGTGTGCGACGAGCGACTGATCAAATGAGGGTGCCGCGTCGAACGCGACATATCCCGCGACCCAGTGACCCGATGCAGCTGCGGCAGATACCTCATCGAGAACCACCGGCACGTCTGACAGCGTCTTGGCCGTCAATGTCGAGACGGGATCCGTCAGGATGAAGGACGAGCCAGCGGCGACATCGTCGAAGCGTGCTCCGAACATATACCAGAGGCTACGCGACGTGGCTGCGCTTGCGCGTATGCTGGCGACCGTCGCCGACGAAGGAACCAACGATGCACATGCAGGACGACTTCCCCCTTCTGCTCAGCACGCTGTACGACAACGCGGTATGGCAGTACCCGGATCAGGAGATCGTCTCGATCGATGCCGACCTGAGCGTCCAGCGTTCGACGTATGCAAAGACCGACGTCCGTATCCGCAGACTTGCCACGGCCCTCGCCTCGAAACTCGGAACTACGGCTGGCGACGCGATCGGGACCTTTGCGTGGAACAATCAGCGGCACCACGAGCTCTACTGGGCATTGTCCAATACCGGGCGCATCTGCCACACGCTGAATATTCGGCTCTTCCCCGATCAACTCGTCTACATCGTGAACCACGGAGGGGACAAGGTCCTGTTCGTGGACCCCAACCTCGCCCCTGCCATTGCTCCCCTCATGGAGTCATTCGACACGGTGGAACACGTCGTGATCATGGGATCGTCCGCCGAGGGATGCGGTATCGACGGGGCCATTGCATACGAGGACCTCATCGCAGATGTTGAGCCGCTCGAGGAGTGGCCGCTCCTCGATGAGCGGAGTCCCATGATGTTCTGCTACACGTCGGGTACCACGGGGAACCCAAAAGGCGTCGCGTACACGCAGCGGTCGACCTATCTCCACACGATCTCGAACCTGGCGATGAACCCCATATCGGCGCAGGACAACGTGCTTCCTGTCGTCCCGATGTTCCATGCAGCAGCTTGGGGGTATCCCTTCATGGCCGTCACCGTGGGTGCGAAGATCACCTACCCCGGCCCTGATCTATCGGGTCCAGGGCTCACGAAGCTGTTCGTCGACGAAGGCGTGACCTTCTCTGCGGGCGTTCCGACCGTGTGGCTCGGGATCCAACAACACCTCGCTGCGAACCCTGACATCGATCTCTCGCACATGCGAGCACTGTTCTGTGGCGGCTCTGCGGTACCTCGTGCCATGATCGATTGGTTCAAGCGCGAGATCGGCGTGCCGGTGATCCAGGGCTGGGGGATGACGGAGACAAACCCCGTCGCCTCCGCGGCAACACTGAAGCCCTGGATGGAAGATCTCCCATGGGAGGAACAGCTCGATGTGCTCGAGACGGCTGGACGTCCGGTCCCCGGTCTCCAGGTGAAGATCGTCGACGAACTCGGCGATAGCCTCGCCCATGACGGCGTTGCCTTCGGTGAGCTCCTCATCCGTGGGCCATGGATCGCTGCCGAGTACTACAAGGACCCGAGGTCGTCCCAGTCTTTCGTCGACGGCTGGCTGAGAACCGGTGATGTCTGCAAGATCACGCCGGATGGATACATCCGCATCACCGACAGGGCGAAGGATGTCATCAAGTCTGGCGGCGAGTGGATCTCGTCGCTCGACGTCGAGAACGAGATCATGGCGCACCCTGATGTCCTGGAAGCGACGGTGGTCGGCCTCAAACACCCGAAGTGGCAGGAACGGCCCGCTGCGTTCATCGTTGCAAAGCCTGACACCGAACTGACGGCTGACGACATCAAGGAGTTCCTTGAACCTCGGATCGCCCATTGGTGGATGCCAGACGAGGTCATCTTCATCGACGCGATACCCAAGACCGGGACGGGGAAGTTCGACAAGAAGGTCGTGCGCACCGAATACGCCGATCTCCTCATGGACGACGAGACGACGTCATAAGTCCTTCGTGAACATCACTTGCTCCTTGACCTTCGAGTAGCCGAGACCGAGGTAGAAGGCGTGGGTGCGCCCCCGACTCGAGCGCGACCGAAGGCGCACAGCCGGATAGCCAGATTCGTTCGCCCATGCTTCTGCCTCGCCCATGAGCCTCGTGCCAATACCCTCGCCACGATGCGCGTCGGCAATGACGAGGCCGGTGACCTCAGCGAAGGGACCGTATTGGAGGCTGGCCGCGCCGCTGACGTGGACCCAGCCAACCGCCTTCCCCCCTTTCTCGGCGACGAAGACAGCTCCTTCGCGATCGGCGATCGCAACGAGGCGCTCGGCGACCAACTCCTCCGCCGTCGGGTATCCCAGCTCTTCGAGTAGCCGGCTCACATCGACCACATCCGTAGCTCGAACCCTTCGAACGTCCATCATGCGACCTCCCTACGAACTGCATCCCTCAATGACGAAGAGCGCCGTTCGGCACGACGCTCCTCTCAGGTCGGGATTGGCGGTCCCTAACCCAATACTTGCTCCAGCTCATCCTCGGAGATGAGGACGGCCCTGGCCTTCGAACCTTCGGATGGCCCGACGATGCCCTTCGCTTCGAGGATGTCCATCACCCTCCCAGCCCGTGCAAAGCCGATGCGGAGTTTGCGTTGCAGCATCGACGTGGAACCGAGCTGTGACCTTACGACCAGTTCGATGGCTTCCCGCATGATCTCGGGATCCTCGCCGTCGAATTCCTCGACATCAGCGGACTTCTGGGCGGCCTGCTCGAAGACCTCGTGGTCCTTGTACTGGGCATCACGCTGAGCCTTGACCCAGTCGACAACGGCATGGATCTCCGACTCCGACACGAAGGAACCCTGGATGCGCTCCGCTTTCGGATCGCGAGCGGTCACAACCAGCATGTCACCGAGTCCGACGAGCTTGTCCGCACCGCCCTGGTCGATGATGACCCTGCTATCGGTCTGTGAGGCGACGGAGAACGCGAGGCGGGACGGGACATTGGCCTTGATGACACCGGTGATCACATTCACGGAAGGGCGCTGCGTGGCGAGGACGAGATGGATACCAACGGCTCGTGCCATCTGGGCGATACGCACGATCGAGTCCTCGACAACGCGGCCGGCAACCATCATCAGGTCGTTGAGCTCATCAACGACGATGACGATGTAGGGGAAACGGTCGAACATCTCCTCGTCGATGCCGCCGGCGTCGTATGCCTCGCGGTAGGAATCGATGTCCCTGACGCCGGAGTCGGCGAGGAGGTCGTAGCGACGATCCATTTCGGCCACGGCCCACTGGAGTGCATCTGCCGCCTTCTTGGGGTTCGTGATCACGCGAGTGAGGAGGTGAGGAGCATCGTTGTACTGACCGAGCTCGACACGCTTCGGGTCGACGAGGATCAGCCTGACCTCCTCGGGTGTGGCCCGCATGAGAATGGACGTGAGGAGGGAGTTGATGCAGGACGACTTGCCTGCACCCGTTGCCCCAGCGATGAGTACGTGGGGCAATTCGGTGAGGCGCAGCATCCGCGGCGTCCCCGACACGTCCATTCCGAGGCTGACCGCCATCGGGTCGTGGTCGTTTCTCGCGATGTCCGAGGTGAGGACGTCACCGATCGTGACCAGGTGGCGTTTGCGGTTCGGCACCTCGACACCGATCGCAGACTTGCCGGGGATCGGAGCGATGATGCGAACATCCGCCGCAGCGAGCGCATAGGCGATGTCGTGGCTCAGTGTCGTGACCTTGTTGACCTTGACGCCGGGTGCCAGCTCGATCTCGTATCGCGTGACCGTCGGGCCGGGGACGATCCTGACCAGCTTGGCGTCGACACCATGCTGGCGGAGCGTCTCCTCGAGCGTGTCGCCCGTGTCCTTGAGGCCCCGCCCGTCGTGACCTTTGGCACCACTCAGCCTGAGGATGTCGAGCGGCGGGAGCTCGTAGCCCTCAGTGCGGAGTGGCGCCAGTACTTTCGACCGTCGCTTCGAGGTGGTCGGTGGCTCGTCCACCGTTTGGGCTTCATCGTCGATGAGGACATCGGAGGGTGTTGCGGTGTCAGGCATCGCCACCGATGGTTCACGCAGGTCCACGACGACCTGTGGCTCTTCCGACTGCGCCGTGCGGGGGCCGATGAGGGACGACCATCCCGCGCTGATCGATGATCCAACGCTCCTGACGACATCGCCGAGGGACGCACCGGTCACGAGGAGCGCCCCAACACCGATGATCGCCACCAGGACGACGAAGGTGCCCCAGAACCCGGTGAGTCGTGCCATCGGGAAGGCGATGAGTGATCCGATGGCGCCGCCATTCTCCTCGAGGCCGCCCTCGCCTCCGGCTATCGGGACATTGCCTGTCATCAGATGGAAGAGGGCAAGGGATCCGAGGAAGAGGAATGCGAACCCACTGATCATGCGCGCCGAGTGTTCCTTGCTCACCAGCCCGATCATGACGAGCCCCACGAACATGAGACCGAGGGGAACCACGAACGCCCACATGCCGAAGAGGAACCGGATCACGGCGGACGAGGAGGAACCGACCGGACCCGAGAGTTCGAAGAAGGAGAGGAAGACGAGCGCACCGACGACGATGAGCGTGACGCCCCACACGTCAGCCCTGTGGTCGCCAAGATGGTCGCCTACCCTGGAGGGGACGACCCGTAGCGCTTGGGTCGACCGCTTCATCAGCGACGGTTTCTTCTGTTTGCGCTTCGCAGCACTCCGCCCCGTGGCCCGACCGCTCGTGGTCTTCGTTGCCATGGGAGCAGAACTGTACAGCGGTCCTCCCATTCCTCCAACCACCCTTCGCGCGATCGATCGCGCGCTGAGTTACATTGATGTAATTCGCGTGGTCGCGGCCCCTGTTGTGTGGTATGCATGGAGGTACGGTTGAAAGGAGTTCCGAGCGTGTCCCATGACTCCGGATTCAGACATGGTTCCCACCACGTTGCAGCGCAGGGTCCCAAGCAATCCCGAAGGGGTTCGCGTGCCACCGCGTTCGAGGAGCGCCGTGCACATCGCTTTCACGAGCATGAGCGCACCTCCCAACGGGAGATGCCGACCGAGGACGCCCAGGACCACTGACCGAAGAGGCGTCAGACCTCGATGACGACGGGGAGGACGACGGGGCGCCGCTTGACGGAGTTGCGCACCGCCCGCATCGCGGAGTTCCGCACCCGACGCCGAACCGTGTCGAGATCGATCGGGCGCTCCAGATCGGATACTGACTGTCGTACTCGTTCGGCGACGATGCTGTGCAGATCCGTGTCATCGGTGGTGACACCATGCGAGTCGACATCGGGGCCGATCAGGATCTCACCGGTCGAGACATTGATGCCGATGGTCACGATGAGCACACCATCGTCCGCGAGGTGTCGCCGGTCACGGATGATGGCATCGGACTCGCCGACCTCTCCCCCATCGACGTAGACATAGCCACCGGGGATCGCTCCACGTTCGACCGTGAGTTTGCCGTCCTCGAGCACGATGACGTCCCCGTCCTCGCAGATCTCCACCTCGGGTATGCGCATTGCCCGCCCGAGTGCGGCGTTCGCCACGAGGTGCCGGTACTCGCCGTGCACCGGAACGAGTGCGTCGGGTCGCACCGTGTTGTAGAACGTCTTGAGCTCCTCGGCTGCTGCATGGCCACTCACGTGGACGTGGGTGTTGAGGCCGTGATACACCGTCACACCGGATCGGTAGAGGTTGTTGATGACCCGCGACACCCGCGTTTCGTTCCCAGGGATGGGCGTGGCCGAGATGATGACGGTGTCGTCCTCACTGAGGGCGACCGAGTTGTGTTCACCTGCGGCCATCAGCGAGAGGGCAGCGAATGGCTCGCCCTGGCTGCCGGTGGAAATAACGGCCGTCTTGTTCGGGGCCATGTCGACGAGTTCGTTCAGCTCGACGAGCGACCCGTCCGGTATGTCCAGCACACCGAGGGCTGCAGCGATCTCGGAGTTCCGAAGCATCGATCGGCCGATGAACGCGAACTTTCGGCCGTCCCTCACAACCGCATTGATCGCCTGCTGTACCCGGTGAACGTGGGAGGCGAAACATGCAAGGATGACCCGCCCCTCGGCATGGGACACGATCTCGTCGAGACGCTCGCCGACGGTGAGCTCTGACGGTACGTACCCCTGCCTTTCGGCATTCGTGCTGTCTGCAAGGAGAAGCCTGACACCGCGCTGGCCAATCGTGCCGAACGAGCGCAGATCGGTCGGCACACCGTCGATGGGCGTGGGATCGAGCTTGAAGTCACCTGAGTGGACGACGATGCCCTCCGGCGTGTCGAAGGCGACCCCCGCTGCGTCCGGTATCGAGTGCGAAACAGGGATGTAGGTGAACCGGAATGGTCCGTGATCGACCCACTCGTAGGGAGCAACAGACCGAAGATCGGGCGTGATGCCCCGCTCCTCCACCCGAGCCCGAGCGAATTCCACCGTGAGGGCTGTCCCATAGATCGGAACATTCACATCTTCGAGGAGGAAGGCAAGGGCGCCGATGTGGTCCTCATGACCGTGCGTGAGGATGATGCACTCGAGATCCTTGGCTCGCTCGACGATCGAGGAGAAGTCGGGGAGAACGAGATCGACGCCGAGCATGTCCTCTTCGGGAAACATGAGGCCACAGTCGATGAGCGCGAGCTTTCCGCCCACTTCGATCGAAGCGCAGTTCCTGCCGACCTCTCCGAGTCCGCCGAGGAAGCCGATCTTGACGGTCATCGGGAGCGATACTCGTTGAGTGCCTCGAGCGCCCGACCGATCGCATCCACCGTTTCCTGCATGGCGGGGACGAGCGGCAACCTCGGCTCACCAACGACATCCCAGAAGGCGGTCAACCCAGCCTTGAGGGGCATCGGGCTCGGCTCAGCGAAAAGGGCCTTCGTGAGCGGCTTCACCAGGTCGTGGAGCTCGTTCGCCTCATCCCAGTTGTCGTCGATCACGGCGTCGACCATGCGCGAGATCTCGCGACCAGCAAGGTGCGCTGTCACCGACACGACGCCGACGCCACCTGCAGCGACGATGTCCTTCGTGTGCGAGTCGCTACCCGAATAGACGGCGAAGCCCTCCGGAAGTGCTGCAATGGCCTGCTTCGACCACTCGATGTCGTCGACGGCGTCCTTCACGGCAACGATCCCGGGATGACCTGCGAGTTCGACCAGTGTGTCGATCTCGATTCGGGTCGCGGTCCTTCCCGGAATGTTGTACATCATGAGTGGGAGGTCGGTTGCGTCGGCGATGGCGCGCATGTGCGCAGCGATGCCTCGCTGTGGCGGCTTCGAGTAGTACGGGGTGACCGCCATGATGCCGCTGGCACCTGCGTGCTTGGCAGCCTCTGCGAGAAGGATCGACTCGCGGGTGTCGTACGTCCCAGCTCCTGCGACGACAACCATCGAACCCTTGGCCGCATCGACGGCAGCCCGGAACAACGCAATCTTCTCGGGTTTCGACAGGGTCGGAGCCTCACCGGTCGTGCCAGCGACGACGATGCCGTCGGAGCCGTTGTCCCTGAGGTGCCTCACCAGCCTCCAGAAGGCTGCATAGTCGACGGATCCGTCCGCACCGAAGGGGGTGACGATGGCGGTGAGAACCCGTCCGAAGGGTGCGTCGGGTCGATGGTCCATACGCGTGAAGTTACCACGGGACGGGGAAGTAACCTTTGCACCATGGAAGGAACGAGCCCCCACATCAAGGATGTCTCGATCACCGATTTCCAGCAGGAGGTCCTCCTCCGCTCGCGGGAGGTCCCCGTCCTCGTCGACTTCTGGGCCGAATGGTGCGGCCCGTGCAAGACGCTCTCGCCACTTCTCGAGCGAATGACCGAGGCTGCTGGGGGTGCATTCGAATTGGCGAAGGTCGACGTCGATGCAAACCAGGACCTCTCAGCCCAGTTCATGGTGCAATCGATTCCGACCGTCGTGGCGATTCGCAACGGCAAGGAGGTCAACCGCTTCACCGGGGCCCTGCCCGAACAGGCGATCACTGCCTTCCTTGAAACCGTCCTTCCTTCTGAACTCGACATGATGGTGGACGAAGCACGTACGGCGCTGGTGACCGGAGACACAGCAGGCGCAGAGCACATCCTCAGGCAGGTGCTCGAGCACAAGCCGGACCATCAGGACGCAGGCACCTCCCTCGCCGCCCTCCTCATCGATCATGGTGATGTCGGCGAGGCACTGATCATCCTCGGCAAGTTGATTCCGGACCCCGATGTCGAGCGTCTTCAGTCGGCGGCACGGATTCGACAGTCTGCCGGCGACGACATTGCCGAGCTCGAAGCCGCAGCCATGGCTGCACCAACCGATGACGCGAAGCAGATCGAGCTGGCAAATGCACTGGCCGCGAGATCAGAGTTCGAACCGGCCCTGGACAAGCTGCTCGGCGTTGTGCGTCGAAAGGGCGAGGGCAGGGACGACGCGCGCAAGGCGATGATCGACATCTTTGGCGTGCTCGGCAACGACCACCCCCTCACCGGTACCTACCGCAGGCAGCTGGCAACGGCTCTGTACTGAGCGACTCGGCATGCGTGCCGTGGAACTGGAACCCGAATCGCTGATGGCCTGCGCTGAGGCGAGGTGGGCCTAGAGCCCGAGTATCGGCTCGAGACCGACGCTGAGCGGCTCCCGTTGCGAAGACACCGCCTTTATGGCGAGCATGACGCCCGGCATGAACGAGCTCCGATCCGTCGTGTCATGGCTGACGGTCAAGACCTCCCCTGAACCCCCGAACAGGACACGCTGGTGCGCCACAAGGCCGGGAAGGCGCACGGAGTGGACGTGCACACCGTCCACGGTGGCACCCAGGGCGCTCCTGACGATCTCTTTGGAGTCAACCTTTCGGTGCTGTTTCGGGGATGCCGCAGCGATGCGTTCAGCGGTTGCAATCGCAGTGCCAGAGGGTGCCTCTGCCTTCCCGTCGTGATGCATCTCGATCACTTCCGCGACCTCGAAGTGTGGGGCGACCATCTCGGCGATCTTCATCATGAGGACCCCGCCGATGGAGAAATTCGGAACGACCAGACAGTTTCCCGGTCCGTTCCCCCAGAGCTTGCGAAGCTCCTCGATCCTGTCCGCGTCGAACCCTGATGTCCCGACCACGACGTTTGCCCCGAGCTGACGCCACTGTTCCAGGTTCGTCATCACGACGTCCGGCCGCGAGAACTCGATGATCACATCACAACCGTCGAGCGCAGCATGGTCGCGACAGATCGACAGACCGCCGATGTTGCCAGAGGTATGCGAGTCGAACAGGGCGATGAGGTGGAGATCCTCCGCAGCGAGGATGGTTGAAGCCGTCAGCGAACCCATCTGCCCCGAAGCGCCTGAGACACCGACCTTCATGCGACGAATCCTGCCAGATCATCGGCCGAGAAGGGACCGACGGCGCCGATCATGTACGGGCCTGCGTAGGCGATCTTCGCCACCTCGATGATCTCATCGTGTGTGACGGCACCGAGCCGCGCCACCGTTTCGTCGACGGTGAGATGGTCCATGCCGATGAGTTCGTTCCTGCCGATGCGGTTCATCCAGCTGCTCGCATCCTCGAGCCCGATGGCAAGGGATCCCTTGACGTGGCCCTTCGCCCGCTCGAGCTCGTCCTCGGTGACGCCATCGTTGATGACCTTGTCGAGCTCATGGCGGATGATCGTGAGCACTTCCTCGGTCTGGGTCGGCGTCGTGCCGACATAGATCGCAGAGGCTCCGGTCTCGGCAAAAGGCAGGCGGAACGAGTGGATCGCATACGCAAGACCTCGTTGCTCGCGAATCTCGTGGAACAAGCGGCTCGACATGCCACCACCAAGGACGTGGTCCAGAAGCGTGAGCGCGAATCTGCGGTCGTCATCCCTCGGGATCGAGGGGCACCCGAGAACGATGTGCGCCTGCTCGGTGTCCTTCGTCCTCACCTCGACAGCCGGCAGCATCGTCGGCGAGGTGAGGTGGCGGTCGATCGGCTCCCCTTCCCACGTGCCGAAGTGACGCTCGACCCGTTGGACGAGGTCGGCAGGAAGATTCCCCGCAACGGCCACCACGGTTCCGCGTGGTGTGTAGCGGCGGGCCCAATAGTCCCGGATCGTGGACCTCGACATCCCTGAGATCGACTCGGCGGTTCCGAGGATCGGAGGCGCCAATGGGTGGCCGCCCCAGATCGCATCAATGAACAGCTCGTGCGCGACATCCGTCGGGTCATCCTCGTTCATGTTGATCTCTTCGAGCACGACATGGCGCTCCGAGTCGATCTCGTCCGCGCGGAATGCTGGCCGCTGGACCATCTCACCGAGCACCTCGACTCCGATGGGGAGGTCTTCGTCTCGCATCCTCGCCCAGAAACAGGTGTATTCCTTCGAGGTGAATGCGTTGTGGCGGGCGCCGAGTCGGTCGAACGTGTCCGAGATCTCCCTGGCGGACCAGGTGTCGGAACCCTTGAACAGCAGATGCTCGAGGAAGTGCGATGCGCCGGCTTCCTCCTGGGACTCGTCACGGCTCCCCGTGTCGATCCAGCAACCAACGGCAACCGAACGGATATTCGGCATGTCGTGTGTGATCAGCCGAAGGCCGTTGTCGAAGGTGGTGAGTTGATGCTCCATCGTGACGCGATGATAGGAACCGTTGGCGGCACCAATGCTCTGTCGCGTAAGGCAGGCCCCTGAGGTTCTCTTTGCATGAGACTGGAGGTCGTGGGATGCGAATGAGAGGACCCGTGCTTGTTGCGGCGATCGCCTTTGTCCTCACCGCGTGTAGCGAGGGGTCGAGCCTGCCCGAGGTGCCGAGCACTCTCGTGCCGATCGATCAAAAAGGCCAGGACGCCACCACGTCCACCAGTGAACCCGCTCCATCGGACGACGGCACCGTCGACCAGACGACGACCACGCTCTTTGCGCGGCTCCTGACTCCGCCTGCAGAGGCACCACCCTTCGAAGCGGTGACGATCACCACGCCCGACGGTATCGACCTCTACGGCCAGTTCTGGGTGGGCGGAGATGTCGCTGTCATCTACACGCACGAGTTCGACGCTGCGCAGGCGGGAAGTTCCGGCACACGCCCACCTCAATCGAGCGATTCGCTGTCCACGTCCACGTGGACGATGGCGGACAACGGCCTCACGGTGCTCGCCTTCGACTTCCGGGGCCATGGCCAATCGGGCGGCGACTACAACGTCAAGGAAAGCCAGATCGACATGCAGGCCGCGTACCGATTCCTCGTTGACCGTGGATACACGACGATCGTCGGGATGCCCTTCGGCGGCTCTGCGCCGGTCATGGCAGACCTGAGCGCCTCAGACGACACCTTCGTCCTTGCGGGAATCGGCATGCTGTTCACGCCGCTCGCCGAGACGGGATTCGACGCGAAGCAGGCCCTCAGCGAGATCGACGAACCCGTATGGCTCGTCGGCATCGATGTCGGATCCTTCGGCGGTGTGACAAAGCGGCTCGAACCCAGCGTGCAGAACCTCTACGACCGGATCGTGTTCCCTGCGGTTCCGTCGGGCGTGCAATTCGCCGATGTGTACGGCGCCGAGTATCTGGGCCGCCAACTCGACTTCATCGAATCAGTCGCTGGCGTCGGTTGACGCCACTCGAGGTGACGTCAGGCCAGTGAGGATCTCGTAACCCTCGAGATAGCTCGCATATCGACTGGCGTCAATCGGCGTCAGCGGGCGTTCGGCCAGGCACAGCGACATCGTCTGAGCGGCGCGCTCGGTGCCACGCTCGTCGTAAGGAACGTCACTCCCTGACCACGCATCGAGACCCACGTATCCAAGGAACGCTGCCCGAGCCTCCTCAGACGCGTGGTGTGCGGTCCAGGCATGGGCCAGTTCATGCAGGATGACCGGAACGGATGTGTCGCAAAGGTCGACGACGTCCACGTTTCCGACGATGTGGTACTGCCCGCGGTTGCCATCGCAGTCGTCTCGGGATGGATGGACGATGACCGTCAGCGGTGGGAGCTCCAGGCCTGCTTCTGCATACCGCTCGATCGCCCAGGCGATGGCTTCGACCTGCCCAGTGGTTGCCCCTGCGATCCCCGGCGCAGTGGCGCCTGCCTCGACGACTCGACTCGACAGGATCAGTCCAAGGAGCAGAACGATGGTGGTGATGCGTGTCATGTGGCCACCGTCGGCCCTGACACTTACGTGGCGATTGACCGCTCCTTGCACGCTGTACGTGCCCGATTAAGGAGCATGAAAGGTCTGACCACTTCAATCGGAATGCAGGCGGCGACGACGCAGACAGGGAGCGAATGCGTAGAATCGACAAACGAGGAGTTGACGTGGAATACCGGATCCTCGGACCGGTCGAAGTCATCGTCGATGGACGCCCACTCGATCTCGGTCCGCGCAAGCAGCGCTCGCTGTTTGCGCTCCTGCTCATCCATGCCAATCGAACGGTTTCGACCGATCGCATCCTCGAGGCACTGTGGGGAGAGGACGCTCGTGGCAAGGAGAACGCCCTCTGGGTATACATCTCGCGCCTTCGCACCGTTCTCGGTGAGGTGACCTCCGACGATGTCCTGGTGACGAAGGACCACGGCTACAGCCTCCTGATCGACCCTGATGCGATCGACGCCACGGCGTTCGAGGTGCTGACCGCTACCGGCCTCGCCGCACTGGATGTCGATCCCACGGAGGCCGCACAGACGTTGCGAAACGGTCTTGCCATGTGGCGTGGCGGTGCACTCGAGGACGTCGCGTATGAGGAGTTCGCCCGCGGAGAGATCGCGAGGCTGAGTGCGCTGCGCCTCGCCTGCGTCGATGCTCGCATCGAGGCTGAACTTCGATGCGGTCGCAGCGGTGAACTCATTGGCGAGCTCGAGCAGCAGCTCGAGGATCGCCCATACGACGAGACACCGGTCCGGCAGCTGATGCTGGCCCTCTACCGATCCGGGCGCCAGACCGATGCGCTCCGCGTGTTCGAGCGCTACCGCCGCCGCCTCGGCGAGGACACAGGGACCGACCCGTCCCCCGAGCTCTCCAGGCTCGAGGAGCAGATCCTCTTCCATGACGACAAGCTCGTTCGCGGCACTGCCGACGCGAATCCCCCACCGCTCCAGGTGAACCCCTATCGGGGACTTCGGGCGTTCCGCGAGGAGGACACCCACCTCTTCTTCGGGAGGGACTCGCTCATCGCGTCACTCATCACGGCTGTCGGCAAGGAACCCATCGTCACGATCATCGGTCCGAGCGGAAGCGGGAAGTCGAGCGTGGTGCGATCCGGGCTCATTCCCGCACTGAGGAAGGAAGCCCTCCCCGGATCGGCAAACTGGCTCATCGCCTCGATGTTCCCTGGTTCACATCCATTCATCGAGCTCGAGGCAGCGCTTCTTCGGTCTCGCCTCGACACACCCGATTCGCTTCGGGGACACCTCGACGGAGCACCAGACGAGATCCTCCGGGCAGCCCTCCGCGTCGCCCCATCCGAGGATGCCACTGTCCTCATCGTCGTCGATCAACTCGAGGAACTCTTCACGCTGTGCGATGACGTGACCGCACAGCGCTTCCTCAATGCCGTCGTCGCCGCAGCGGGTGATCCCCGCCACCGCATTCGATTCGTCATGACCCTTCGTGCGGACTTCTATGCCAGAACACTGAGCCACGCCGGCTACGGCAGCCGAATGAGTGGGGGCATCGTCAACATCGTGCCCATGGCACCCGAGGAACTCGAACTCGCTGCATCGGGACCCGCCCGTGCCGCGGGCGTCCGGCTGGAGCCAGCGCTGGAAGCCGCTCTGATCGGCGACGTCCTCGGCGAACCCGGTGCCCTGCCCATCTTCGAGTTCGCCCTCACCGACCTCTTCGACCGGCGCGTCGGCGACACCCTGACCCTCGATGCGTATCGCATGATGGGCGGCATCGACGGGGCTGTCAGCAGAAAGGCAGAGCAGCTCTTCGATCGCCTCACGGCGTCGCAACAAGAGGCGTGCAAGCAGGTCTTCCTTCGCCTCGTGTCGATCACCGACGGGGAAACACGAAGCCGACGTCGAGTCGACGCCGCAGAACTCCTCGGCCTCAAGCTCGACGTTGGCGACCTCCAGGAAGTTCTGGTGGCTTTCGGGGATGAACGCCTGCTGTCCTTCGACCGTTCCGAGCGCACCGGTTCGCCGATCGTGGAAGTCGCCCACGAGGCCCTGCTCGATCGCTGGGGTCGTCTGTCCGAATGGATCACCTTGGCGAAGGAGGATGTCCGGCAGAACGCACGATTGACGGCCCTCGCCTCGGAGTGGTGCGAGCATGACCGTGACCCGACCTACCTCCTGAGCCAGGGACGCGTCACTGACTACGCCTCCTGGGCACGGTCATCGACGATGTCGGTCGGAGATCCTGAACGGGAGTACCTCGAAGCCTCGGAGCAGGCGCACGACCGGGAGGAACGGGAAGAGGCGGAGCGCGTTGCGCGCGAGCACGCCGTCTCGCGGCGGGCAAAGCGAAACGCGTGGTCGCTCGTCGCCGTTGTCGCGATTGTCGCGATCGTGGGATCGGTCATCACCTGGGTCTCCCTCCAACCGAAAGGCCCAACCGTTGCCTTCGTCCACTTCGGCGGAGAAGGCTCGAACATCGGAGACCTTATGCAAAGTGGCTTCGATGCCGCGGCGCGGGACCTCGATATCGAACTCGTCGACTATCTCGTGCTGACCGACCCGACCGAGGTCATGAGGTCGGCGATCGGAGGCGGTACCGACCTGATCGTCGGCCCGATCGATGTCTTCATGGCAACTGATCCCTCGAT
>JAQAZV010000003.1:0-8140 GCA_032127155.1 Acidimicrobiia bacterium | reverse complement strand
AGACGGTGCCGTCGTCAACGGCTACTTGAACGAGATCTCGGCACTCGACGCTGAGCTCGAAGCGGCTGGTGAGGGCCTGGCCGACCTACGGACCGAACTGGCGTCCGCAGTTGCCGTTGTCCGTCAGGCAACGGACTGGCTGAACAGCTCGGACGACGCTGACGCACGGATGGCTGGCGCCACTCCGTATCAGGAGATGCTCGGCACGCTTGCTGGCGCCTACTACCTCACGCGGCAGGCGCTGGCGGCGCGTCCCGGTGATGCAGTCGACCCGTGGATGGCAGGCAAGGTCGCCACCGCCCGCTTCTACGCCGTCAACCTCCTCCCTCGGGTCAACGGCTTTTCCGACGCCGTGATGTCGGGCGCCGACCTCCTGTACGCCGTTGACGAATCCCTCATCGGCGCTCAGCCATGAGTTCGGCACGTGCAGCTGCGTTCTTCGATCTCGACCGGACGATCATCGGCGGTTCGTCCGTCTTCGTCTTCGGATGGGTGGCCTATCGCGATGGCCTGGTCCCGACCCGCCAGTTGGTGAAGGACGCCATGAGCGCTGTGACATTCAAGTTCAGCGGTGCCTCCGATGAGAAGACCGAAGCGGTCCGGGATCGGATCCTCGATGCCATCGACGGGATTCCCGTGTCCACATTGACATCACTGGCAGATGACATCATTCCCAAGCTCCTTTCGGACGTCCGCAGGGAAGCTCGCGGCCTGATCGACCTCCACGCTGCTGCGGGGAGGGATACGTTCATCGTCTCTGCATCCCCGGTCGAGATCGTTGCGAGGTTCGCGGACGAGATGGACATGACCGGTGGCCTCGGTACGGTGGCGCAGGTTCACGATGGCGTCTACACGGGCGAGCTCGCCCAACCGTTCTGCTACGGGCAGGGCAAAGCACTGGCCATCGAGCGCATCGCGGCTGAACGGGGCTACGACCTGGCGCAGTCGTACGCATACACCGACTCTGCTGGCGACCTTCCGATGCTCGACGCGGTCGGACATCCCGTTGCTGTGAACCCCGATCGAGCCCTCGAGGCAATCGCTTTCCATCGTGGATGGCCCATCGTCGAGTTCTCGCGCAGGCGCAAGAAGGTCGTGAAGAGGACGACAGCTGCGGCACTCGGTCTCGGTGTGGCGGCGACTGCGTACGGGGTCGGTCTGTCCCAAGGCAGGCGACGCCAGATTCGCTAGAGCGCGTGTCCCTTGCGGGTGCCCTAGGGCGTCGGTGGTCGGCGCTCCCTGAGCATTTCGGGAACGAAGCCGCGGATGGTCGGGTAGGCGAGCTCGACACTCGGCTCGGATCCAAAGGCGGTGAGCAGATCCCTCCACACACCGTCTTCGACGGAGCGCCGACGCTTTGCCTCCACCAGCACGCGCCCTGTGAGCAGAACACCCGAATCGCGGGTTGAGACATACACCGTCGGAGCGAGCTCGCGATAGGTGATGTGGTAGTCCCTGCTGGCGCTCATCTGCTCGATGACCTTCCTCGCCTCTGCCTCAGGAATGGCAACGCTTCTGAGAGCCTCCCTGAGGAGTTCTTCCGCCTTCTGCCAATCGGATTCGAAGGTGACGAGCACAGGGATTTCGTGCCAGATGTAGTGGAAACCCTCGGTGAAGTTCGCCATCGGTTCGCGGAACAGCTTGCCGTTCGGGATGTGCACCACCCTGCCGGTCGACTGATCAGCGTGCACCCAGTCACGGATCTCGAGGAGCGTGAAGCGGAAAGCCCTGATGTCGACGACGTCACCGGCGTCGCCACCGATCTCGATGCGATCCCCAACCTTGAACGGCCTGCGGAACACGATGTATCCCCATCCCGCAAGGTTGAGGAAGACATCGGCAAGCGCAATGGCGATACCTGCCGACAGGAGACCGAGGAAGGTTGCAAGGTCGTCGAAGAACGGCAGCCAGATGAACACGAGGGCGATCGTGGTGAACAACGTCGCGACATAGGTGATCGCCTTGCGGGACCGAAACTGGAGCTCCGGGTCCCCGACCTTGCGGTGCACGATCCGCATCGCGAGGTATCGGCCGACGAGGACCACGGCAATGAGGACAACGGTCGACAGCAAACGCGACGAGAGTGTCGGGGCGAGCCCGAATTGCTCCGTCAGGATGTCGGTCATGGTCGACTTCGCTCCTCGTTGGTTCCGCACCGCAATCGGGCGAAACGCATTGACAACGACAATATCGAGGGTTCCCACGCTACCGTTACGGCGCGGAGCCAACACCACCTCGCTCCCGGACGTATGACCGACACCCACATCACCCAAACCACCGCGTCGTTCGCGGATCTCGGCGTTTCACAGGACTTCGTCGACGCCCTCGCCGCTGAGGGAATCACGGATCCTTTCCCGATCCAAACAATGACGATCCCGAGCGCGCTCGAAGGCAAGGACATCACGGGGAAGGCCCAGACGGGATCTGGAAAGACCCTCGCCTTTGGCATCCCGATGCTCGAGAAGGTCGGGAAACCTCAGCCACGTCGCCCGCAGGCGCTCGTCCTCGTTCCGACACGGGAGCTCGCCCTGCAGGTGACACGAACCCTCGCTCCCCTCCTCGCCACCAGGGACCGCACCGTGGTAGCGGTCTATGGCGGTGCCCCAATGGGTGCCCAAATCGATGCCCTCAAGGACGGTGCATCGATCGCGATAGCGACTCCGGGCAGGCTCATCGACCTGATGGAACGGTCGGCTCTCGATCCCTCCGACATCGCCATCGTCGCCATCGACGAGGCTGATCAGATGGCCGACATGGGTTTCATGCCCCAGGTTCGAGCCGTCATGTCCAAGCTTCCCGAACCACGCCAGACGTTCCTGTTCTCCGCCACACTCGACATGCAGGTACAGGAAATCGTCGATCGCTACATGACGGACCCTGTGAACTTCGAGGTGGAGACCGCCACGGAAACGGTCGACACGATGGAGCACCGATTCCTCAAGGTGCACCACATGGACAAGGCGAAGGTCGTTGCTGAGATCGCAAGCCACAACGGCAGGGTGCTTGCATTCACGAGAACAAAGGCTGGCGCCGACCGCCTTGCACGCGACCTCGTGGATCTCGATGTGGCGTGTGCCCCCATCCATGGCGACCTTCCTCAGAACAAGCGCGAGCAATCGCTGAAGCGATTCAGGGATGGCAAGATCACGGTCCTCGTCGCCACGAATGTTGCGGCGCGGGGGCTCCATATCGACAGTGTGGACGTGGTGGTCCACTACGACCCTCCCGACGATCCGAAGACCTACCTCCATCGCAGCGGGCGAACGGCGCGCGCCGGGGAGGAGGGCTTGGTCGTCACCCTCGTGGAGTGGGACCAGGTGAACGAAGTGCTCGGTATCCAGCGCAGGGCAGGCCTGAACGTCCCAATCATCAAGATGTTCTCGAACGACGAACGTCTCGCAGACCTCAGTTCCTGGGAACCACCGGCCGACGAGGTGCCGTTCAAGGAAAAGGCTCTGAAGCGGCGCAAGCGCCGCGGGTTCTGAGCGCTCCTTCCTCCCGGAAACTCGTTCCGTGGGGCCGCTGAGTCGGCAACACCGGCGGGGTTAGGCTCTCCGGCACCACCATCAGGAAGGACCCCATCGTGGCCAAGCAGTACGCCTCAGCTCCGAATCTCGACATCGATCTCGGAAAGACCTACTCGGCAGTGGTACACACCACCGCCGGCGACATCCACGTGGATCTGTATGCGGCCGATGCGCCACAGACCGTCAACAACTTCGTCTTCCTCGCAGGTGACGGGTACTACGACGATGTCATCTTCCACCGGACGATCAAGGGCTTCATGATCCAGGGCGGAGACCCGACGGGCACGGGCCGAGGTGGACCGGGGTACACGTTCCGCGACGAATTCCACAGCAAGACGTCCTACAAGCGTGGAACGCTGGCGATGGCAAATGCGGGTCCGAACACGAACGGTTCCCAGTTCTTCATCATGCACGCCGACTACGGCCTCCCCAACGCATACACGATCTTCGGTGAGGTCACGGACGGAATGGATGTCGTCGACGCGATCGCGACGGCTCCCGCGGGTGCCCAGGATCGCCCGAATGACCCTGTGACGATCACCGGCATCGACATCTCGGAGGGCTGACGCGCGGTCATGCCGCGGCTCAACCTACGACCGGTCGAGCGGGGAGATCTGGACGTCTTCTTCGAACACATCCAGGACCCCGTAGCCGTCTGGATGGCGGCGTTCACACCGGCTGATCCGTCTGATCGTGAAGCGTTCGAGGCACACTGGGATCGCCTCCTCACCGACGACACGATCATCAAGCGAACCATCGAGGACGGCGACCACATCGTCGGCCACATCGCGAGCTTCGACATGCTTGGCGACCGGGAGGTCACCTACTGGATCGATCGGGCGGCGTGGGGTCGCGGGATGGCAACCGAGGCCCTACGCCAATTCCTCGACATCGACGACGCTCGGCCGATCTATGGGCGGGCGGCTGCAGACAACGCAGGATCGATTCGCACCTTGGAGAAGTGCGGCTTCGTGATCGTGGAGCAAACACGCGGATTCGCCACCGCACGAAACGAAGAGGTCGACGAGGTTGTGCTCAGGGTCGGCTGAGCAACTGATCGGCGGGGGCGAAGTCGTCGGTGAGGGCTCGCGCACCGGCGACCCACGCACGAACGTCGTCATTGACGATCACGACCTCGTCAGCAGTGAGGAGTGCCGCTATCGCTGCTGTATCGAATGGGCGGTCGCTGCCGCCAACAACGAAGTTCCCTCCTCGTTCTCCTGCCAGATACTCGGCGGGAGCAACGACTACGACATGGGCAAAACTGTCGGCCACCGTCGCGATCTCGGATCGCGCGAACCGGAGCGGGGGATGGTCGATGAGGTTCATGACATACACCCCGTCGTCGACCAGGATCGTCCTGACATCCGTGAGGAATTCCATCGTGGTGAGGTGCCACGGTACCGACCTCCCGCTGAAGGCATCGCCGACAACGAGGTCGAATTGGTCGGAGGCTAGGGACCTGATCGAAACCCTCGCATCGCCGTCTATCACCTTCAACCACGGCCCCTCGACGAGGCCGAGCTCACGGACGGCAATGCCCCGAAGCTCGCGGTCGATCTCGAGGACCACTGCCGACGAGCCCGAGGTGGCGTGGTAGTAGCGGGGAAGGGCGAAGCCACCGCCACCCACATAGGCCGCGCTCCGCGGTCCAACCGGTGCAACGGAACGAACGACTGCATCGATGGCACGCGCGTACCGCGACGAGAGGAACGACGGATCGGCGGTGTCGACGACGCTGTTGACGAAGGTATCGAGAACCAACGCCTTCACGGTTGGTCCCTCATCGCGATCGACCACAACCGCACACGAGTAGGCCGTCTCGTGTTCGCACGGCGCCGCGATTGCTGCAGAACCCATGACTGCAAGGGCAAACACGGCGAGCCCGGAGAGGAGCATGCTGCGTCCCCACGGTATCGACAGAACTATGCCGAACGCTACGAGCACTCCCCCGACGACCCATGTGATCGGCTGGCTGGGGATGGCTGCGATGAGTACGAAGCCGGTGATGAACGTTCCGAAGAGGGCTCCAACTGTCCCCACGGCTGACAGCTGACCCACGACAGATCCAGTGGCATCGAGCGAGTGCAGCGACAGCTTGGCAGCGACCGGAGTCACCGTCGACAACACTGCAGCGGGGAGGAAGAAACCGATCCCGGCAAGGGCGACAATAGTTGCCGGGGAGTCGCCAACGGAGCGCGGGCCGACGACATACACGAGGGCGGGTGACGCGACCGACAGTATCCCCCCGACGATCAGGATTGGTCCGAGAAGTCGGGAAGGATCCCACCCATCGGCGAGGCGTCCCCCAGCCCACGCACCAAGTGCAATGGCCGCAAGCACCGTGCCGATGATGCCGGTGAAGGTCTGGAGGCTCACGCCGACGTACGGGGCGAGGATCCGACCTGCGACGATCTCGAGGACGAGGATGGCTGCCGAAGCAAGGAACACCGCCGAAACGAGGACAGCTCGATGCATCACAGGGCGCTGACCCCCCGGAAAGGGATCATCAGTGAAGCCAGGAGCTCAGGAGGCCTTGCGACGCTCGCGATCCCTGATCCGGCGACGCATGCGGCGCCGCTCACCGGCATCGAGCCCTCCCCACACGCCTGCAGACTGATTCGTGGCCAGCGCGTATTGGAGGCACGCTTCGCGGACGGGGCACTCTTCACAAATGGCCTTCGCCGCTTCGGTGATCTTGTCGTCCTCTGATGTAGGAAAGAAGATCTCGCTGTCGACGCCAGCGCACGCTGCGTCAGCCCGCCAGTTGACATCTGGCTCCCACATCAGGTCGGTCAAAGTCAGCACGTGTTGGGTTCCTCTCCTCAGATCGTCGGTAACGGTTCGGCGCCGATCGGTATTCCGGATTCCTCGAAATCAGCAGCGATCAGAACGCTCCGCCCGGTGCACCGAGGTCTCGACGCATGTCATCGCGCAACCATGAGAGATCGGATTGGACAGCCACGACCCCCTCAACACGCACCACCAGCTCCTCGAGCAACCGGGCATCGAACTTCGTAGGAACCGTTCCATTGAGCATCACGACACCGTCGATAACCGCGACATCGATGTCGCCATCTCCGAGACCCAGGACGTCTTCGATCACTTCGCGCTCGACCGCCTCCTTGAGCTCTTCATCGGAGCGAGCGAATGCCCCCATCACATCGGCTCTCGAGATGATGCCATCGAGGGTTCCGTCGGGTAGCACGACCGGAAGCCGCTTGACCTTGAGTTCCGTCATCTTGCGCGCGGCCTCGGTCACGGAGCTTTCCCTGTCGATCCCGTGCGGATTGGTCGTCATCGCGTCCTTGACGAGTCGCGCATCGGGGGGCGCCTGGCTATCCATGAATCCCGGCAGAAGCCTCCGCCGCTGCCGACCCCATGAACGTTCCGCCTCCACCGTGACAAAGTCTGCCTCGGTGATGATGCCAATGACCCTTCGCCGGTCATCGAGGACGGGGAGTCCGCTGACACCCGCCCGCACCATGATGCTCGCTGCCTCCTTGAGCATGGCGTCGGGACCGATGGTCACGACGTCAGTCGTCATCACATCGCCGACTTTCATCCGAAGATCCTCCGGGTTGCTATCTCACAGCAAGGCTAGGGAATCCAGCGGGTTTTGGCGAGACCGGGGACGATCAACAACGCGACGAAACCCCGTTACCCTCCACTCAGCAACACGACAGTGCCGGGGTGCAGCGTGCCATTGAAGGTCAACTACCAGGAAAACGAAAGTGTCATCGACGATGCAACGACTGCCCTCATCGGCTCCGACGCAACGTCGACGATCCGCATCGTTCGGCCCGGCATCTCGCGTCGCCACGCCGTGATCTCTCACGACGACACCGGTTGGCGCATCGAGGATGCTGGTTCGCGAAACGGAACCTACCTCGACGGACAGCGAATTCACGTCCTCGCCATCGAGCGACCGATCACGCTCTACCTCGGTCACCCATCCGATGGAGAATCGGTTTCGCTCACTCCGGTGACCGCAGTCGGGAGCGCGTCGAAGTCAGCGCCCACGGACTCAAGCGAGCCTGAGGCGTTCGATCTGCCACCGGTTCCCCCCGCTGCCGCCGTCGCCGCGGGATCGTCCGTTGCCCGGACTGAAGTACAGGCGCGTCAGCCGAAGCCTGCCTCGCCCAAGCCGCAAACGGCCATCTCCGCTGCGGGAGCAACCTCCGCATCAGATGTCGAGGTTGCGCAGCTGACCGCCGCCATTCGCGATCAGATCAGTGCCATCAAGGGCCTGACGTGGTCGGTGTGGGCCATGATCGCCGCGACCGCTGCGCTCATCGTCCTGACCCTGTTCGTCGGAATCCTCAGCAACTGAGAACGCCGGGAGCGATCAGCGTCCAGGCCCCTTCACGACGACTGATCGCCGTTCTCGGCGTCTCGCAAGTAGCGCGTGACCTCGTCGGCGATTTCATCGGCAGTCGGGAGATCATCAGGGAATGTTGACGTCGTCCCGAAGCTCGTTTCCAGCCCTTCGACGAATTCGCGTGCGTCTTCCCTGCGCTCGAGGATCTCGTCGAGTCGCGAGATCTGATCGATCGCATCCTCGGTGAAGCTCGACACATCGAGCACCACATCGAGCTGGTGGGCAGCCTTCC
>JAQAZV010000002.1:0-6374 GCA_032127155.1 Acidimicrobiia bacterium | reverse complement strand
GTATGTGAGTTTGGAGAATGCGGCTGGGAAGGCGCACTGGACCGGCACGATCGGTTCGTATCCCTATGTCATCACCGCAGGCCGCTAGAGCCAGCATCCCCGTTGACTCAAGGCCATTCGATCTTCGGCCGATGGAGAAGGGATGGAGATTCTGATTCCACGCCCCGGGCGGGTGGCGATTCTCGTTGCCTGTGCAGCCGTCAGCCTGATTGCCTCTTCTGCGCCGACATCGGCGCTCGAGGTGATGGGTGACGGGCTGCCTCAAGGCTCACTCGGGTCCCAGGGGTACGTCGCCCTCGCCGAGGCACCGCCATGGATCTTCCCCGTGGTCGGGACCGACGGGGTCGACTTTGGCTATTCCGATACCTTCGGCGCCTCGCGTTCGGGAGGTCGCACCCACCAGGGGGTCGATATCGGCACCTACGGGGTCAAGGGTGTCCCTGTCGTGGCGGCCGCCTCCGGAACCGTGAGATACGTGAACTGGTCGTGGACAGCAGACGACCTCAACCCTGATCGTTGTTGCACGATCGCCATCGAGCACGCCGATGGGTGGGAGACCTGGTACATCCACCTGAACAACGACACACCGGGGACCGACGACGGCCTTGGCTGGGGTATCGCCCCTGGCATCCTGCCGGGAACCGATGTAACCGCTGGCCAGCTGATCGGATGGGTAGGGGATTCCGGCAACGCAGAGGGCACGATTCCCCACCTGCATTGGGAGGTGCACGCCCCTGGTGGCGTTGTCGTGAACCCCACACCGCATGCTGATGCGGCACTCCGCATCCTGGAGCCTGGAGCCGTCCCGACTGATCCCGCTTGTCCATCCGGATCGCTGTGTGACACCATCATGACCGTCGATGTCGAGGGTGTTTGGACCCTGTGGAGCGACTTGGCCTGGGGGGCAGAAACCACATCCTTCTACTTCGGAAATCCCGGTGATGTGCCGTTCATGGGGGACTGGAACGGTGATGGCACCTCGACGCCCGGCCTCTATCGGCAGTCGGATGGCTACGTGTACGTGCGCAATTCGAACACCCAGGGGGTCGCCGACATCGAGTTCTTCTTCGGAGATCCCGGCGACGTCCCTCTGGTTGGTGACTTCGATGGTGACGGACGGGATTCCGTGTCCATATGGAGGGCGGCCGAGGCGACGGTCTACATCATCAATGAGCTCGGCGAGGACGGCGCGGGCCTTGGCGCAGCGGATTACAGCTTCGCCTTTGGCAACCCCGGCGATACCCCCTTCGTCGGTGACTTCGACGGTGACGGTGTCGACAGCGTTGGGCTTCACCGAGTGGCCACCGGATTCGCCTACTTCCGCAACTCGAACACCACCGGAATTGCCGATGCCTCGTTCTTCTTCGGGGACGCAGGAGACCAGATTCTCGCCGGTGACTGGGAGGGCGACGGTATTGACACCGTTGCGGTCTATCGGCCATCCACGAGGACGCTCTACGTGAATTTCGAGAACGAGCAAGCTGCGGCTGACTGGGCAGGATTCATCGGTACGGCCCGGCAGGTGCTTGTCGCCGGAATCGGATGAGCAATGCCGTCACATGACAGGTCGCGAAAAGAGACGCTAAGGTCGATCGACCGGAGAGGGAGGTTCACATGCTGGGCCATGTGATGACAGGCAGGACGAGGCTGGCACTGATTCTCGCCGCAGCCGGGGCCTTCCTGGTTCTCGTGTCCGGCCCAGCGTTTGCGGCAGACGACGTCGGTGTCTTCGACGGTGAAACAGGGGTCTGGTACCTTCGCGATGACCCGACGGGCGCAACGACGTCCTTCTACTTCGGGAACCCAGGGGACACTGCCTTCGTCGGCGACTGGGACTGTGATGGGATCGATACGCCTGGCCTCTACCGCGCATCGGACGGCTTCGTCTATCTCCGCAATTCCAACACGCAGGGAGTTGCCGATGTCGAGTTCTATTTCGGCAATCCGGGCGATGTGCCGATACCGGGCGACTTCGACGGCGATGGATGTGAGACGGTCAGCATCTACCGTCCGGCCACGACGTTCGTGCATGTGATCGACGAGCTGGGAGCCGACGGTCAGGGCCTCGGAGCTGCCGCATTCTCGTTCCCGAGCGGTGATCCGGGGGACCTCCCTGTGGTGGGCGAGCTGGAGGCGGACGGCCTGACCACGGTGAGCATGTACCGGCCGAGGAGTGGCGTTCTCCTCGTGAACAGTGGGCTCGACGGCCATGCCGATACCTCCGTCACCCTGCCTCCGGGTTCCGTGCCTCTGATCGGGGCGTTCCCGAGTCCGGGTGCGGTCGCGACGTTCGGGGTCGCCGCGGCAAGCTTCTCCATTCCGGGTTCTGAACCCTTCGAATACGGGTCGCCTCACATGACACCGTTGTCAGGTGACTTCGGCGTGCTGCCAGGCGGTGACGAGGAACCGCCACGACCACCCCCCTATCCAAATGTCGGGTCAGGCAAGCGAATCATCTACTCGAATTCCGAGCAGCGGGTCTGGCTGATCGATCAGTACAACCAGCTTGTCGATACGTATCCAGTGTCCGGTCGCAAAGGTATCCCGCACTTCGGGACGTACTCGGTTTTCAGCAAGTCGGTGAACGCCTGGGCCCCGTATGGGGGGATCACGATGAAGCACATGGTTCGCTTCGTTCGTCCCGGAACATGGGGGAATCAGTGGTCGTATGGGTTCCATTCGATTCCACGGTATTCGAACGGCCAACCGATGCAGGCCGAGGACGAACTCGGGACCTTCCGCTCCGGCGGGTGTGTTCGGCAGGCCGACTACAAGGCTGCAGCCCTGTATGCCTGGGCCGACATCGGAACGGTCGTTCACGCCATACCTTGACGCCTAGGTCGGAGGTCGACCAGTGTCCGAGGTACAGTTCCTGGAGTGACTGCTGTTTCGACCCTCGTCGTCATCCCTGCCTTCCAGGAGGAGCAGACCGTGGGCGTCGTCGTCGATCGCGTGCGTGCCTGTGGATTCCCCGTTCTGGTGGTTGACGATGGTTCGACGGATGAGACATACGCTCGGGCAATCGGTGCAGGCGCTCTTGCGGTACGGCTCCCGATCAACGTTGGTGTCGGGGGAGCCATGCGCACAGGATTCCGGTACGCAGTCGCCGGTGGGTATGGCCGTGTCGTCCAGGTCGACGCCGATCTTCAGCACCCACCTGAGGCCATACCTGATCTGCTCAGGTCCGCCGACGAAGGTCACGAGCTCGTCATCGGTTCCCGGTTCGCTGACGGATACGAAACCGCCGGATCGCGGCGGATGGCGATGCGCGCTCTCGCGGCAGTTGTCTCGCGGCGTGTCCGTGTGCGGCTCGACGATGTCACCTCGGGATTCCGGGTGATCTCCGAACCGCTTCTCGGACACTTCGCTGACCACTATCCATCCGAGTACCTCGGCGACACCGTCGAAGCGATTCTCCAGGCCCACGCGTTCGGTTCCTCGATCGCTCAGGTACCGGTGGCGATGGACCAACGTCAGGCTGGTGATGCGACGTCAACATGGTCAGCCAGCGGCCACCTCGTCAGACTCGGCGTCGCCATGGTCGCCGGAAAACCCGAGAGGATGGGCCAATGAGTCCTGCTGTGGCGGCGCTCACGATTGCGATTGCCGTTGCGGCGTTCGCCGTGGTACTCGTGTTCGTGCGCCGGGGGCTGCTGAAGGAGCGGTTTGCGATCATCTGGCTCGCCGTGGCTTGTGGAATGGTGCTCCTTGCGCTCTTCCGGCCGCTGCTCGACCGCATTTCCGACGGTCTCGGAATCCAGTCCGGTACGACGACGGTCTTCCTCCTGGCTGTGCTGGTCATACTCGGCGTCCAGTTGCAGCTGTCGGTGACGGTGTCGCGGCTCGAGGAGAAGCAGCGGGATCTCGCTGAATCGATTGCGCTGCTGTCAGCCTCGAGGACGCCGATCGAGTCTTCCGATCAGCCGAATGAGGGGCAGGACGAAGCTCAGGTAGCGAGCGAGGATCGCGGCAGCGAATTCTGAGCCGGGTGGTGACTCGATCTGGTCCACGGTGGTGATCCGTGAGTGCATGGTCGCCAGGATGTCGGCGTCGGCGACCGATCGGTTTGCATCGACCATGGTGCGGTCACGACGCCACTTCGGCGCCGTACGTACCAGGTCGACGGATGCGGCAAGCTTCTTCGAAAGCCAACCATCCCGAGCAGCCACGACCCACGTGCCGAGGTCAGTGAGGAGAAACGCCGGCATGAGGACAGCGATCGTTCCCGGCCGGTAGTTGGTCAGGATGAGGATCCACCGATTGCGTTCGAGGTGGTACATCTTGTCCGGCGAGCGAGAGAAGGCGTAGCGATGGGCCACGCGAGACCGCGATGAGCGCACCACACGTAGTCCTGCGAGTCGAAGCCGCCAACCGAGATCGGTGTCCTCGTGGTACATGAAGAGGCTGCGTCGGTATCCGTGGAATCGTGCCCAGGTCGCCGCAGAGATCGCCATTGCGCTCCCCGACGGGAATGCGACATCGATCAGCTCAGGCTCGTTGTCAGGTACGAGTTCACCGAGGTCGCTCACCCATGCGAGACCCACGTACGTGAGGTGACCCCCCGATGTGTTGAACCGAGAAGGTGACTCAGCATCCACGATGGTCGCCATGGCTGCGCCGATGCCAGCCGTCGAGGCGGCATCGACAAGGGGCTGCAGCCAGCCCTGCTCGGGGATCGTGTCATGGCCGAGGAACACCAGCATCGAACCGGTTGCCAAAGCAGCCCCCTCGTGGCACCCGGCCACGAATCCGATGTTCTCGGTTCTGGCGACGACCCGGACATCGAATCCCGCGACGATCGCGAGGGTGGAGTCGCTTGATCCGGAGTCCACGACGATGATCTCATCCGGCTGAACCGGGTCATCGGCGAGTGCCTCGAGCACGTCGCCGATGAAGGGCGCAGACTGGTGGGTGACGATGACGACGGACGTCGTCTCCATGGGTGCTCCCGAGGGTCAGTTGCCCCAGTATCCCGCAACGGGGTTCATCCAGGTGTCACCGAACTCGAATGCCAGGTTCGCCGAGCTCTGGCTGAACGTGTCGCGCAGGTACCACGTGGCGGTGGAGGGTCTGAAGACGCCGACCGTGTCGATGCCATCGTCGTTCCAATCGCCTGCGATGACCCGATCGCCAGCGGCAGCTCCCTGGTACGAATAGGCAATGTCGGGGGTCGTGTCGCTGATGTCGTTGATGAGGTACACCATCCGCGTCGATGGGCGATAGACGCCGATGGAGTCAATGCCGTCTCCGTCCCAGTCTCCACTGAGCGGAATATCGTTCGGATTCCCGAACTCCACGCTGAGGTCACCGACGCCCTGGGTATTCGAGTTGCGGAGGTAGAACATCCCTTCGCTCCGTCGGTAGACACCGACGGTGTCCGTGCCGTTTCCGTCCCAGTCGCCGGCAACAGGAAGGTCGCCGGGATTACCGAAGTAGATCTCGATGTCGGCGATGCCTTGGGTATTCGATTGTCTGAGGAACAGGTAGCCCGTGCTCTCCCGATACAGACCGACCGTATCGACGCCGTTCCCGTTCCAGTCGCCGATGAATGGGATGTCCTTCGGGTTCCCGAAGTAGAAGGACGTCGATTCGCCGTTCGGACCACGCATCGTCCAGATGCCCGTCCTCGGGTCCTGGACGGCAGCGCGGTCCGACTTGCGGGCTGCCGGGGTCGTCAGACCGGATATGTCGACGTCGAAGTACCAGCTCCGGAGTCCAAACTTCGACGTCACGGTCCCGACAGGGACGTCCTTCGTCACTGGCTGGCCGGAGGGATCGATCGCCGTGAACCGCACCGTCTTGGCGCTTCCGGAGGCGTTCCTCGCGGTGACCGTGCTTCCGGTGAGCGTGTAGTTGACGGTTGTGCCCCAGATCTTGTCGACCACGGCATCTGCGGTATGTGTCGAGCTCCAGACCCGGTATGGGTTCGATGGCGTCAGCGACCACGGATCGTTGATTGAGAGGAGGTACGGAAGGCTCGACCCCCACTTGTCCTTCACCCATTCACTCTTTCCACCATTCGACGAGGAGTAGTAGGCACGAACGACGCCCGGTCCGTCAGGTGCCGCAGGGTGGGTCATCACCTCTCCGGCGGTGTCCCTGGCGGCGGACTCCCACCGTTGGTTCTCCGGCCATCCGCCCAACCAGCCGGCGAAGACCTGGTAGCTCGAGTCATTCCTGACGTCGCAGAAGCACCCCATCGTTCGATGGTCCGTGCTGAGTGCGAACGACGTTGCATAGGAGCGGGCAGCAACCGCCTGGGTGCGGAGGGCATCGGGGGCTGCAACGCCCCATGAGAAGGGCATCTCTGCGATTCCCATCGTGTACTCGTCGAGGGAGGCGGCGACGACCATGTCGAATCCCGCATATGTTGG
>JAQAZV010000001.1:0-6840 GCA_032127155.1 Acidimicrobiia bacterium | reverse complement strand
GATCCGCCCATTCGTTCTCCGCTCTCTCATAGGGCAGCGGATTCCGTTCCACGCCACGACTTCCCGCGACGCCAGCAGGAGGGAGTACACACTGCCTCGATCCCTGTAGGAGAGATATCGGCGACGGGCACATGGAGCTGCATGGGTCGATCGAACCAGATCGACGCAGGGCCCTGTCAGGAGATGCTGAGAACCTGGCGGGGGTCGGCGGCCTCGACACCAAGGCCGTGCGCAACGGCAGCGTTGGTGATTTCACCGCGAGCGACATTGATTCCACCCGCCAGTTCAGGGCGGGAAGAGAGAGCACCTGCGATGCCGCCGGCCAGGGCGTGGACGTAGGGGAGGGTCGTATTCGAAAGCGCCCGGCTCGACGTATGGGGCACGGACCCGGGGATATTGCCGACTGCGTAGTGCACGACCCCGTCGACCACGTAGATCGGGTCCCGGTGGGTTGTCTCACGGCTGGTCTCGAAGCAGCCCCCCTGGTCGATCGAGATGTCAACCATCACCGCACCCTGTCGCATCTCGGTGACCATCGACCGATCGACCACAATCGGGGCTCGATCGCCGGCGACGAGCACCGCACCGACGACCAGATCAGCAACCCTCGTCCACTGCTGTACCGCCCCGCGGGTCGAGTAGTCCGTGACGACCCGCGATCCCCAGCGGTCCTGAACGCGCTCGAGCGCTGCAATGTTCACGTCGAGGACCGTCACCCTGGCGCCGAGTCCGACTGCGACGTCGATGGCATTCATGCCCGCAGCGCCTGCACCGATCACCACGACCTGGCCAGAGGGAACACCGGCATGCCCGCCGAGGAGGAGCCCCATACCGCCGTTGGGTGCCATGAGGTAGAAGGCACCAACCTGGGCAGACAGACGGCCTGCGATGTGGCTCATCGGAGCGAGCAGGGGTAGGCCTCCGTTCTTCTCGACCGTCTCATACGCGATGCATGTCGCCCCGGATTCGATGAGCCCCGCTGCGACCTTTGGATAGGCGGCGAGGTGGAGGTAGGTGAAGAGGATGTGGTCGGTTCGGAGCATCGAGATTTCTGAGACCTGTGGCTCTTTGACATGCACGATGAGGGTCGAGGCGTCGAACACGGCCTCAGGGCCTTCGACCAGATTCGCCCCAGCATCGAGGAACGCCTCGTCCGGCGCGCCCGCTCCGTCCCCGGCGCCTGACTGGACGAACACGGTGTGTCCTCGGTGGACGAGGTCTGCAACGGCGCCCGGAAGGACAGCGACGCGTCGTTCGTCCGGTTTGATCTCCTTGATCACACCGATGTTCATCTTCGTCCTCCGTGGCCCCGTGGTTGGGATTGTGTTCGGCGATCCAGACGATTCTGACCGCGCCCGAACGCGTTGGTTACTCGTCGACGGTTGATTCTCGCGGTTCGTGACGGATCAGGCAACGTGGCTGCCCCGATAGTGTCCGATCGACATCACGTGGAGGAACCGTGGACGAAGACCGCATAGAGGTTCGGCGGATCCGAAGGGATGAGTGGAAGCGACTCAGGGAAGTTCGCCTCGCAGCGCTGGCCGAGGCGCCACTCGCCTTCATCACGACGCTCGACGAAGCGACGGCTCACCCGGACGCCCTGTGGAAGGAGCGGGCCGAAGCAGGGGCAGATTCGATGACGCAGGCGACCTTTCTCGCGACGGCAGGCGACCGGACAGTTGGTCTGGCGGTCGGGGTCGACAGAACCGCGACCGCTCCGGGTGTCGTGGCGGTCGTTTCCGTCTTCGTCTCCTCCGATGTCCGACGCCGCGGGGTCGCCAGCCGGCTCATGACCGAAGTGGAGACGTGGGCCGGATCGATTGGTGGGACGACCTTGTCATTGTGGGTGGTTGATGGGAATGAAGCTGCCGCTCGCCTGTACGCCGGAATCGGCTACCGCATGACATTGGACCGACAGCGGATCAACATCCCACCGCAGAGATGGGAAACTCGTATGGTCAAGGATCTCATCGCCGACTGATCAGCTGGAGCTGGCGGCTCATCGCGACGAGGGAGCCATCGTCGTTCCAGAGGGTGCCGGTCGACTCGAAGAACGTGCCTCCGATCAGGTCGGTGCGAAACGATACGGCGAGGTGACGTCCGTTCGGCCGCCTCCGCACATGGACGGTCAGCTCGATCGTGGGAGTCCACGGGGCAAATGCGCCGACGCTGAAGACTGGTGGTGGGAGTGCATCTGCCAGCATGGGAAGAGCGAGGCAGTCGATTGGTCTCCCGTCGCCGAATCCGACCCATCCCTCCATTGTGGCGAGCTCGAGTGTCTCACCCCTCGTCCACGCCGTTGATTCCGGTGAGAGGCGGAGGTCGAGATTGTCGACCATCCGCGGAACGAGCGGGTTCTGGCTGCGGTCCGCGGCTACGCAGCGGTCGAGCGGTGGCAGGGTGGGGAAATCGACCGACCGAAAAGCGACATCACCGGCCTGGGACAGGTCGCCGAAGGTGATGAGGGTTGCGACGGCGGTTCGGGAGTTCTGCTCAACGTCGACAGCCACTGTGGAGAGGGTCCGGCCTGTCTTGACCTGGGTTCGGCGCAGGCGTCCAACACCTACCTTGCATGGTCGAACGAAGTGGGCTGACATCGTGACGGGGTCCGCATGGGGTGAGATCGCCGCGGCACCTGCGAGGGCGACCGACATGAGATACCCACCGTGCGCGTATCCGGGCCCCATGGTCCATCGCTCCGGGAAGGCAACGGACCCGTCAGGTTCGGTGATCGCGATTGCCTCGTCGAACTCGAACGTCATGGATCGATCGTGCTCGCAAGACCGGGGACGATGACGGTGTCCGTCAGGCGTGCAAAGACCTCTGGGTCGACCTTCACCTTCATGTCGCGAGTTCCGCCGCCGACGATCACCCACTCGTGATCCATCACGGCGGCGTCGACGAACAGCTGCATGCCGGCAGGGCGACCGAACGGAGTCACGCCACCCATGACCATGCCCGTTGCCGTCGCAGTGACATCTGGTGGGGCGAAGGAGACCTTTCTCACGTTCATGAGTTCTCGACCCCGTCGGTTCACGTCGAGGCGCGTTGTTGCGAGGACGAGGAACATTGCGTACACGCCCTCGGGACGCTTCGACGCAAGGACGATCGCATTGGCGGACTGGTCGGCAGGGATGCTGTATGCCTCACAGAACTGTGCGGTGTCGGCAAGGTCCGGATCGCAGGCCATCGTGGAGTAGGTGGCGTCAGCGTCCTCGAGAGAGGCGATGACCGCTGATCTCAGCTCCTCGCTCATGAGCCGTTTCCGAGGCTCACACCGAGCGAACGTGCCGACGCTATCCACGGATGATCGATCGGCACAGTCTTCCTTCGCCCTGCCACCTCCTCGAGGGGGACGGTTCTCGCACCGTCGCCCTCGCTCGCGACCATGACGCCGAATTCGCCGGCCGCAATGGTCTCCATGCATGCGGTCCCCAGGCAGGTGGCCAGGATGCGATCGACGGGGGAGGGGGACCCGCCCCTCTGGACATGGCCGAGGATCGTCACCCGTGCATCGAGTCCCGTTCGTTGCTCCAGTTCCCGGGCAAGCTCGACGGTCGATCGTCGACCTGCCTCGACCCTTGCATACTCAGCCTTCAAGGCTGCCGCCTCCTCTCCGGAGGCGGCCTTTGCTGCAGTCTTGAGATCGATGAGTCGCTGCTTCCGGTCGGCACTGATCGCTCCCTCGGCGACGGCAACGATCGAGAACCGACTCCCAGCTGTTCGGCGATCGGTGATCGAATTGGCAACGGTATCGAGGTCGTATCCAATCTCAGGAATGAGGGTCACGTCGGCCCCGCCCCCGAGTCCAGCACCGATGGTGAGCCATCCTGCATTGTGCCCCATGATCTCGACGACGATGATGCGGTGGTGGCTGTGCGCCGTGCTGTGGAGGCGGTCCACAGCCTCGGTCGCGATGTTGAGTGCGGTGTCGAAGCCGAAGGTCCTGTCGGTTCCGAAGACGTCATTGTCGATTGTCTTCGGAAGTGCCACGACGGGCATTCCGCGTTCGGAGAGTTTGAGGGCGTTCTTCATGGTTCCCCCGCCGCCGAGGCAAACGAGAGCCGAAAGGTGGTGTTCCTGGAATACCTCCATCATGGCGTCGCGCATGTCCAACTGGGTGCCGCCGACGTCCATCTTGTGGACCTTGTCCCTGCCCGTTCCGAGGATCGTCCCGCCTTGCGTGAGGATTCCCGAAAGGGCATCGGAATCCAGCCTGATGGATCGATCCTGCATGAGCCCGCGGAAGCCATCGCGGAACCCGACGACCGTCCACCCATGGGTCAATATCGCCGACTTGCCAAGGGCGCGAATCGCTGCGTTGAGGCCGGGGGCGTCGCCACCCGCGGTCAGCACTCCGATGCTTTCGGCCATTTCTCCTCCTGATGCCCGTCGCACGATACCTGCGTGACAGATCGCGTCTTCCGTGGCAAGATTGTGGTCCGGAGAAAGGAGGTGGTCCACGCCATGTACGAAAGTTCTTTGAGGACCCCGGAGGTGGTCGAGCGCTAGCGCGACCCCTTGGATCGCGCTCCCCGGATTCCCTGGGGAAGGTAGCGACACCAACTCGGACCACCGGAACCCGGAGCTCTCCACGCAGGTCCCGTGGAGCGGCAGTGCGCCGAAGATGCTCCGGGTTCTCACGCGATGTGATCCTCCCCCTAGTGTGTCGGCGGTGGACACCGCTTCCTACCTCCGATCGATCAAGGACGACGCCGCGACGATGCTTGCCATCGGTCGTTTGACGCCCCTCGATACCTCGGTACCGAGTTGTCCCGAGTGGACCCTCCACGACCTCCTCGTCCACACCGGGATCGTGCACCGGCACAAGACCGAGGTGGTCCGCGGAGGCTGGCTCGACGACAGCCCTCCTGAGGCTGACGGCCCGGAGGGGCGAGATGTGCTGGAGTGGTTCGAGGAAGGTGTTGAAGAGATGCTTGCCGTCTTCGGCTCTGCCGATCTGACTCAGCCAAGCTGGACATGGTGCGGCCACCACCACTCATCCGCTTGGTGGGTGCGGCGGATGGCCCACGAGACGGCGATCCATCGTGCAGATGCCGAGCTCACCGTCGGGCGCCACCCCACCCTCGACGCCGAACTCGCCCTCGACGGAGTGGACGAGATCCTTGACGAGATGATGATCGGGGGTCCTTCCTGGGGAAACGTGACCGAAGGGGACCGCACCGTTGTCCTCATGGCTGGCGGACGCCGATGGTCGCTTCGGACGGCGACCTTCGTCGGCACCTCTCCGAACACCGGTACGGAATACGCACTCGAAACACTCGTGCACGACGCCACTACGACGGCGCATGCAACGATCACGACTGCACCTGGGGAACTCGACCTGTGGCTGTGGGGCCGCGGGGATCTGCCGGCTGGCGCCGTGGTCGGCGACACTGCGTTGGCTGGCCACGTTCGACGTCTGGCGGCGGAAGCAACGCAGTGACCGACCGCGTGACGGTCAGGGTGTTCCCGTACCGTTCAGACGCCGAGATCGCGAGGGCGCGGCTCGCCGCGGACGGTATTCGATCCATGGTGTTCGTCGATGACGAAGGCGGTCTCAACCCTGGCTTCTACACCAACTACGGGGTGCGGCTCGTCGTCGCCGGGGCTGACATCGAGGATGCACTGACGAGCCTTGGGATCGAACGGTTCTCGATCGAGCGGCCAGCCGTCGAGGCGATCGTGTGGCACGCACGAGGAGCGTTTCCACTCGAGGCATGTGGTCTCATCCTCTTCGACGGCCTTCATCCGGTCTTCGTCTGTCCATTGACGAATCAGGATGCAAGCGAGCGTAGGTTCACGATCGATCCGTCGGAGCATCACGGTGCGTGGCGGTTCGCCGAAGCGAATGGGTGGGTCGTTGGTGGAATCTTCCACAGTCATCCCCACTCGGATGCGTATCCGTCAGACTCCGACGTCAGCGGAGGGAGCGATCCTGATTGGATTCACATCATCGTGGGGCCCGTCGCCGGAAACCGCACGACTCTCAGGGCGTTTCGAATCGTTGAAGGCGCTGTCAGCGAGCTGACGGTCGCCATCCGTGAATAGACTCGTTGGCGATGGCGCGATCCGAACACAACCGTGACGCCTACCGCGCGCTGTTCGGGTGGGTTGGAGCGGGACTCCAGGCGCTGGCGATCCTCCTCATCGTGATCTCGTTCCCCGTCGCCCCCTTCCTTGTGGTGCTCGGCCTGTTGGCGTTCACCGTGGTGGTATCGGGCTGGTCGTGGACCCGATATGGCGACAACTTCATGATGCCGACGTTCGCTGGCGTCGTCGGTGCGGCACTGTGGATGTTGGTCATCGGTCTTGGCGCGATGGTCCTCGGGTGGGGTCCATGAGGGTCACCGTGCTCGGATCCAATGCCGGTTCGCCTTCGAGGGCGAATCCCGCATCCGGCTACATGGTCGAAGCTCACCATCGCACGATATGGATGGATGCAGGAACAGGGACGTTCATGCGGCTTGCGGCGATGATGGACCCTGCCGACCTCGACGTTGTCGTCATTTCGCACACACATGTCGACCACTGCGCTGATCTGCTTGGTCTCTTTGCCTACCTCGCCTACGGTCGCCGCGACTCGGAATCGATCCTGGTTCTGGCCCCCACCGGCACCCGCGACCATCTCGCTTCCTTCGCCAGGGCAGACGAGGGTCATGTGTTCCATGATGTCCTCGAAATTCTCGAGATCGCGCCGGGAGGTTCAGTCGTCGTCGATCCGTTGTCCATCGCGTTCGGCGCAGCTGTGCACCGCTTTCCCGCGCTGGTGACTCGGATCTCAGATGTGGACTCAGTTCTGGTCTACTGCGGCGATACCGGCGCTGGCGGTGAGCTCAT